>DATKSG010000079.1:0-91866 GCA_035531775.1 Acidimicrobiales bacterium
TTCCACAGGCGGCGAGCGGGGCGGGTCATGAGGCCGAGCTCCCGGCACAGCCGGCGTGGCTTGGCCACCGAGTCGCGCAGCATCTGGCGTCCGGCGGGCGACCGCAGCGCGCCGTGCAGGACGTCACCGGGGATGGAGAAGGTCTTCACCGTCTGGCGTGACGGGAAGACCATGACGCGGGCCATGACCCCGAACAGCAGAGGCGCCACATCGGCCATGATGCGCCGGCGGATGAGGCCGAGCTGGGGCACGTTCCGCTTCAGGTACTGGCGGGCGAACGAGAGGTGGCGTGCTTCCTCGGTCACGTGGATGCGCATGATGCGCTCGACCAGCGGGTGGGAGTTGCCCGTCTTAAGCTGGCGACGCTGCAGATAGTCGACAGGGTCCTCCCCGCCTAGCACGAAGAGGAAGAACATCTCGGGGAACAGGCGGCTCAGCCAGATCACCACCCGGGACAGAACCTTCATGCCGCGCGGCATGCCGCGCACGTCGAGCCCGCTTCGGTTGATGAACTCCTGGAACATCATGGTGTGCTGCGACTCCTCCACGATCTCGTGGTGGATGTAGCGGAACTCCGGGCTGTTGTTGGGCATCCAGAAGGCATGCTCGAGCAGGCCGCGCTGGAGGATGTTCTCGAACTCCCAGCCGGTGCGCATGGCCGTGGCGGTGCGGTGCGCGCCCAAGGTCGACCGGGTCACGGGGTCGAGCGAGCGGTACCACTCGGTGTCGCCCAGCGGGTCGAACGACCATCCACCGAAGCGGGGGTCGGTGGGGTCGACGGCCATGTCAGGGGCGTCCCAGTCCACGTCCTCGTAGGCGTCGAAGTGCTTGTCGACCGATTGCCGGCTGAGGCGCAGGACGGTGTTGGTGTAGGCGTCCGTGGGGGAGGTGGTGAGGGTCATCATGAGCTCCTTTGCAGGGCGATGGGGGGCGCCGGCTTCGGGCCGGCGCTCTGTGTGGGGGGCGCCGGCTTCGGGCCGGCGCTCTGGATGAGAAGGCGTGACACGACGTCGGGAGCCTCGATGGGGAGCATGTGGCCGGCTCCCGGTACGACGACGAGCTCGGCGCCGGTGATGGCGCCCTTGATGCGACGGGCTTCGTCCGGGGGCGTGATCTTGTCGTGGCTCCCGACCACCACCGTCACCGGCACACTCACCCGAGCGACCCCGGCCCGCAGGTCCATGTCGAACATGGCGGCAAGAAGGCCGGCGCGGATGGGCCCGGGGGTGGATGCGAAGGTGTCGGCCACCGCCCGGAGGTGCGACAGCACCGGAGACTCGCCCACGTAGTCGCGCACCAGCAAGGCGCCGAGCAAGGGGCGTCGCATGGCGCGATCCAAGTGGCGGTGAGCGATGACGCGGGTGGCCGTGCGCCGCCGAACACCCTTGGCCTCGAGGGTGCTGGACGTAGCCACCAGCACGACGGCCCCGACGAGTCGCTCGAATCGCCCGGGGTCACGCGACGCCAGGGCCCCGACAGCCATGCCCCCCATGGAGTGGCCGGCCACCACAGCCCCGCCACTGCCGCCGCCACTGCCGCCGCCACCGACACCGCTGCCGCATCCACCGACGCGCTCGAGCACGGCTTCGAGGTCGTCGGCCAGGGCGTCGAGGACCAGGCCGCGCGCTCCGACCGTGGAGGCCCCGTGGCCCCGCTGGTCATAGAGCACGACGCGATGACCGGCTCCTACGAGTCGCCGGGCCACCGGCCCCCAGACGCGGTGGTCGCCGGTCCAGCAATGCGAGAGCACGAACAGCGCACCGCCCTGCCCGGCGCGTACCAGGGCCAACTCGGCGCCGTCGGGGCTGCGCACCGTATCGAGCGCGGCACCGAGGCCCTCGAGGTCGTCGAGGGGGAGACCGCCGGTGGGGTCGTGGGCCCGATCCCAGCGTCGTACCAGGCGGCTAGAGGCCTTGCCAGAGGCCTTGCCAGGGGCCTTGCCAGAGGCCTTGCCAGAGGCCTTGCCAGAGGCCTTGCCAGGGTTCCCCCGCTGCTTCCATTCGATCACATTCAGGAAGGTATCAGTAGTTGATGTAACTATCAAGTCCAATGATACAGTTGTCGATGTGATGGTCGATCATGCCGGGCCCGAGCACCGGATCGACGAGCTGGCCCGTCTGGCCGGGACCACCGTTCGCAACGTGCGTGCCTACCAGGACCGCGGGCTGCTCCCCCCGCCACGTCGCCAGGGCCGGACGGGCTATTACTCCGATGCCCACCTGGCCCGCCTTCGCCTCATAGGGCAGCTGCTGGAACGGGGGTACGGCCTGGCCAACATCCACGAGCTCCTCGAAGCTTGGGAGTCGGGGCAGAACGTAGGGGAGTTGCTCGGCCTGGAGGCGGCCCTCTCCGCCCCCTGGTCCGAGGAGCCTGCCCAGGTCGTGGGGCCCGAGGACTTGGCTTCCATGTTCGGGGGCACCGGGGTCGGGGGTGCCGATCCCGACCCGGCCACTGTCCTCCGAGCCGCCGAGGACGCCGTGGCCGCCGGGATCCTCGAGCCCCAGGACGGGGGTTTCCTGGTCAAGAGGCCCGGCCTGCTGCGCATCGGGGCCGAGTTGGCCGCCGCCGGGATCCCCCTCGACGCCGTGCTGGCCCTGGGAAGGCACCTATTCCAGGACATCGACGTCGTGGCCAGCCGTTTCGTGGACCTGGTGCTGGTGCACGTCTTCGATCCGGTGGGCGAGCCCATCCCGTCGGCCGAGGTCCCACGCCTGGCCGAGGTGGTCCGACGGTTGCGCCCCCTGGCCGAGCAGGCGGTGGACGTGGTGCTGGCCGATGCCATGGAACGGCACGTGCGCGACGAATTGCGCGATCGTCTGGGTCGAATGTTGCCCGGACGCGAGACAGAGGCCTCCTGAGCCATGTGCTTCTCTCCCCAGGCTGACACCGTGGCCGGCGTGGTGGTTGGCGTCATCGCCGTCGACGCCGCCCGTCACGTGCGTGACCGGCGTGACATGGCTCTGGCCGCCATCCCGGCGGTCTTCGCCGTGCACCAGTTCCTGGAAGCCGGGGTGTGGTTGTGGCTGCGGGGCTCGGTGAGCGTCTCGTTCGGGCATTCGGTGCTGTGGGCCTATCTCCTGGTGGCGTTCGCCTTGCCCACCCTCGTCCCGCTGGCCATATGGTCGATCGAGCCCGATCAGCGCCGCCGCCGGGCCATGGCCACCCTGCTGGCCTTGGGGGTGGCGGTCAGCGTGTGGTTGGTGGTGGCCGCCGTGACGGGCAACGTGGGCGCCCACATCGACGGGCACCACATCGTCTACACCGTCGGACTATCGGGTGCCGCCGTGGCCACCGGGCTGTACGTGGTGGCCACTTGCGGATCGCTGCTGCTGTCTAGCTCGCCGCGCCTCGTGCTCTTCGGCGTGGGCAACTTGGTGGCCGTGGCCCTGTTGGTGTGGCTGTCGGCCGGTGGCCTCTTCTCGCTGTGGTGCGCCTGGGCCGCCGTGACGAGCGCCTGCATCGCCCTTCATCTGCGCACCGACAGCCGGCCTCTGGCCGCCGTGTAGCCACCGGTTCGGGGGCGGCAACTTGATGCGACCTCACCGACGGTGAGCGCCCGGATGGCGGCGGAGAGCTACTTCGCCGCTGTGAACGACTGCGACGCGTCCCGGTTGGCGGCGCTGTTCAGCGAGGACGCCGTGCTCGAGCACCCGGGCGGCACGTTCGTCGGCCGGGGAGCCATCGTGGCCTTCTACCGCGAGACGGTCCTGGCCCTGCAGACATATCTCACGGCGACGGCGATGGTGCAAGAGGGGCGCAGGTGCGTGGCCGAGTTCGAAGGTCGGAGCCCCCTCGGCGATGACATCGTCTACGCATGTGACGTCTTCGAGGTCGATGAGACCGGGGCGGTCACCAACCTGCACATCTACATCCGCTGACCGCTCTCCTCGTGCTCTATGGCGGCGATCTCCTCGATGCGGGCAATGTGGCGACCCCCGTCGAATGTGGTGGCCAGGAAGACGTCGACGATGGCCAGAGCCAGGTCGGGCCCCACGATGCGCTGGCCCAGGGAGAGCACATTGGCGTCGTTGTGCTGCCGGGCCAGCCGGGCCGTGGTCTCGTCGTGGCACAGTGCGGCTCGTGCGCCGTGCACCTTGTTGGCAGCGATGGCCTCACCCTGTCCGCTGCCCCCGATGACGATGCCCATGTCGGCCGCTCCTCGCACCACGGCCCGGGCGGCCTCGGCACAGAACCGGGGATAGTCGACGGGCTCCTCCGAGAAGGTGCCCACGTCGTCCACGACATGCCCGACACCGGCCAGGTGCTCGGAGACCGCCCCCTTCAAGTGGAAGCCGGCGTGATCGGAGGCGACGGTGATGCGCACGGCCATAGCTTGGCTCAAGTGGCTAGGTTCCCGACCATGACTGACGCACCGGACTACGCACCGGACCACGATCCCGACCACGAGGCCGACCACGAGGCCGACCACGAGGCTGACGACGTGGCCATCGATGAGGCGGGCGAGGAGACTTTCCCGGCCAGCGACCCGCCCCCGGGCTGGTCCGGGCCACCAGAGCCCTGATGCGCGTCGGCATCACCGCCTTTGTCACCGACCGGTCGCTGACCCCGTCCGAGCTGGCTCGGGCGGCCGAGGAGCGGGGCTTCCATGCGCTCTATCTTCCCGAGCACACCCATCTTCCGGCCGGCGAGGCCGAGCCGCCGGCGCTGGTGAGCGGGGTGGAGATCGACGACTACCGTCGCACGCTCGATCCCTTCGTGGCCCTGGCCACGGCCGCCGCCGTGACCTCCAGGATCGCCTTGGGGACCGGTATCTGCCTGGTGGCCCAGCACGACCCGATCGTGTTGGCCAAGCAGATCGCCACTTTGGACCACCTGAGCGGCGGCCGATTCGTGCTCGGCATGGGATATGGCTGGAACCGCCAGGAGGCGGCCGACCACGGGGTGGCCTTCGACCAGCGACGCCAGATCGCCCACGAGAAGCTCAGGTGCATGCGGGCGCTGTGGGACGCCGAGCGCGCGGAGTTCCACGGCCGCTTCGTCGAGCTGCCGCCGGCTTATGCGTGGCCCAAGCCGAAACAGCCGCCGCCGGTTCTGATCGGGGCGGCGGCCGGCCCGAGGCTGTTCGCCGCCGTGGCCGAACATGCCGACGGGTGGATGCCCATCGGCGGGGCTGGTTTGGGTGACGCCGTCGAGCAGCTGCGTCAGGCGTGGAGCGACGCCGGACGCGTCGAAGCACCCGAAGTGGTGCCGTTCGGCGCCATCCCGACCGAGGGCAAGCTCGAACACTTCCACGCCGTCGGGGTCACCGAGGTCGTGCTGCGCATACCCGTCGGGACATCGAGCGACGTCTACCGAACCCTCGACGACTACGCCCGCTTCGTGACGGGCGACTGAGGACGTTCAGGCCGCGTCTGGCGGGCCATGGTCTGGTGCGGCCCGACCCGGCGGTCCAAGGCCACGTCCGAAGAGGTCGGTTCGCACGTAGGGTCGTCGGGGGCTCGGCTTGGAAGCCATTTGACGGCCGCCCGGGGTAACGAATACGAGCTCTCCGTTCGGGCTGCCCGACAGTCGCCAACCGTTCTCGTGCAGGGCACGATGGTGCGTGCCGCACAGCATGATGAGGTTGTCCGGGTCCGTGGGCCCGCCGTCGGCCCAGTGCACGATGTGATGGGCATGGAGCCAGCGAGTCCGGTGGCACCCGGTGAATCGGCAGCCGCCGTCGCGGTGCTTGAGCTGGCGAACCAGCCAAGGCGGCACGCTCCTGGTCGTTCGGCCGACGCCCACGGCCTGGCCGTCGGAGCGCTCCGACAGCAGCTGCCACCTCGTGTCGCAAGCCAGGCGCCGGGCCGTGGCCACGGCGATGTCGGGTCCGTCCTCGAGCCGAGCCGAACCGTCGCCACCGGCCAGTGCGGCGGCATCGACGTGGACCACAACCGTGGCCCGGTCGGCGTCCTCGCTCAGCGAGAGATAGGACGATGCCAGCTGGGCCAGGGCGTCGGCGCAACGAGCATCGAACGCCACGCGCACCAGGGCAGGATCGCCGACCGGCTCGGGCTCGCCGTCTACCGGGTGGGTCTTGCCGGCTTGCTCAGCCAGATGGGTGAGGGCCTTGGCCACAGCCGCCCCGTCGCCGTCGGTTAGACGCCCCGACAGGCGCAGGCATTGGTCGTCCCACCAGAAGCGGAGGCTGCGGCGGCGATGGGCGGTGGCGGCGTCGCGGCTCGATACGCTGCGCAATTGGCGGGCCAGCTCCCGGCATTGGTCGGCTGAGTACTTGGGCGCCTCGGCCGCCACATACTCGTCGGTGGAGGCGGTGGCGGCGGCGGCGACGGGCCGCAGCTGGTCCCACGACAGATGTCCTTCCTCGTAGGCGGCGGACAGGGCGGGTAGCTCGTCGAGCTTGGTTGCGACCCGCACCAACTCGAACGCGCTCGAGCGGGTCAGTGACAAGGACTGGACGAGCCACTCCTCCATAGACCCGGCCCCGTCCACCTTCCATGCTTCGCGCCGGCAGTACTCGGCCACGAAAGCCAGGAGGTGCCGGCGGGTGGCCTGTTCCACGGCATAGAGCCGGCAGATCCCCGAAGACAGGTCGTCGTCCGAGCATCCGGTAAGGGCCACGGGATCCATGCCGCAAGCGTACGAGGGGGGTGTGACACCGCTCGATCGACCGGACCCTGAAAGGACTAGGGGACACCGTGATGTTTGTGGCGCGGTGACGGCCGGCCCGCCGCCGCGCCGAGCGCACCCGGCGGGCCGAGAGCGCACCCGGCGGGCCGCTACCGGCAGAGTCCGACCAGCCACTCTCTCGTCACGCCGGCTACCTCTTCGTCCTTGCCGCGTAGGCCGTGGTCGCCGCCCTCGATCCAGACATGGGTAACCGCCCCCAAGATGGCCTTCGTCGCCGTCATCAACTCTCCCACCGTGCCGAAGGCGTCGCGGGTCCCCGAGACGAAGAGACAGGGCACGCTGAGGGCCGGGAAGTGCTCGGTGCGCAAGCGATCGGGCTTGCCCGGCGGGTGCAGGGGATAGCTGACCAGCACGAGAGCGGCGGCCGGCAGGCCCTCGGCCACGGCCATGGAGCACATGCGCCCACCCATCGACCGGCCCCCGAGGGCGATGCGGCCCGGAGGCGCCCCGGTGGCGGCGGCCAGCTCGGCGGCAGCATCCCTGATGGTGGCCATCAGGATCGGGGGCCGGTCGGGGGCCCGGCGCCCGGCCAGGCGGTACGGGAAGTCGATGCGTATGGAGGTGATGCCGGCCTCCGCCACCGCGGCGTCGATGGACACCAGAGCCGGCTGGTCCCGTCCGGCGCTGGCCCCGGGGGCGAGAACGAGCCCCGCCACGGGGGCGTGGTGGGGGCGCTCGGACCGGGCCGTGGCCGTGCGCTTGGGAGCCTCAGGCACGCACAGATCTTGCCCCAGGCCCGATCGCTACAGGCTCGATCGCTACAGACATGGGCGGTTCCTGCCGACAACATGACCAAAGCAGTCGTCTTGTGCCCCGGAGCGACGTGGGCTCGGGAGGTCCCAGGTGCCAACAGGCGGTCCATCGCAGTCCATCACCTCGCCCGATCTGGCGCGCCGATACGACGGCCTGCTCGCTGTGCTCCAGGACGGGATCCTCGTCCAGGACGCCGAGCTCAAGGTGGTCGAGGCCAACCCGGCGGCCGAGCTCATCTTCGGTGCGGCCGAAGGATCGCTCTTGGGCACGATGGACCCGGTACGCCAAGCCGTGGACGAGGACTACCGCCACTTCGAGCCCGAGCGCACTCCGGCCGCCCTGGCCCTGGCCAGCGGGATGCCGCACTCAGGGAACGTCGTCGGCGTGCAACCGCCCGGGGGTGGCGCGCTGCGCTGGTTCTCGGTTAACACCCTGCCCCTGACTTCCCCGGGCGCCGGCGGCCCCGACATGGTGGTCAGCTCGTTCACCGACGTCACCGAGCGCAGAGCCCTGGAGGTCGAGCTCACCCACCTGGCCCTGCACGACGGGCTCACAGGGGTGGCCAATCGCACCCTGCTGGTCGACCGTATCGGTCACGCCATGGCCCGCACGTCGCGTCGCAACCCGGACCCTACAGTCGGCGTGTCGGCGCTGTTCATCGACATCGACGCCCTGAAGGCCATCAACGACAATCTCGGCAACCGGGTGGGCGACGAGATCCTGCGCATCCTGGCCCAGCGCCTGACCTCGGCGGTGCGCGAAGAAGACACGGTGGCCCGGGTCGGTGGCGACGAGTTCGTCGTGCTCTGCGAAGAGATGAACCGGACCGACCTGGCCCGCTTCTGTGTCCGCGTGACCCAGATCTTCAGCCAGCCGGTGATCTGCCGAGTGGGGGACGACTGGCGGTCGGTGGGCATCGGCTGCACCGCCGGAGTGGCCATGGCCCGCACCGGCGAAGATGCCGACCGGTTCCTCCAGCGCGTGGACAAGATGCTCAAGGAGCAGAGTTCCTCGACGGCCGCCGACCGGGCACCCGGTGTGTCGGCCCGTCCGCCGGGCCAGAGGGCGGCGAGCGAAGGGCAACGGCGCCACCACCGGCGCTGAACCAACGGCGCCACCACCGGCGCTGAACCAACGGCGCAGGTCGCCGGGCCGGCGCTGCTGAACCACCACTACCGGTCGCCCCCGCACGATCCGATCCGCACAAAGCCGAACGGCCCGGCCAGGTACCGGATCCGCCATCCCGGTACCCGACCGGGCCGTAAGGCCCGTCCGATCTAGTGAAGGTCGATCAGCAGTTGTTGGGGCCGATGTACCCGCCCGGGGGAGCGTTCACGTTCCCACCGGTGAAGGTGTGGACCACGCCAGGGCCGACGCTGTCGTTGTTGTCGCTGACGTATACGCCGCAGGTGCCCACGTAGAGCCCGGGGGTGGCGAAGGGCGCCGCCGGCGAGCGCTGCGGGTCCGGGTCCTGGTAGGTCTGGATCCCGGGCTCGGCGTTCATCTGCTGCGGAGTGCTCTGGCGCAGCCCGTTGGCCCCGTTGGGGTTGCTGGGTGCCTGGCAGGCCGTCTCACCGGCGTTGTCGCCACTGCTGCAGTTGCTCGACTCCTGCTGACTGGCCGGCGAGCTGTTCTGGTACACGTTGCTGCTCTGCGGCGTGCCCTTGGCGCACTGGTCGTTGGCCTGGTTGTTCTGCGGGTTGGTGGCCCCGTCGACCCCGTTATTGGTCCAGGTGGTGGTCTGGGAGTTGTTGGGGTTGATGCAGCCGTAGTACACGGTCTGCTGCTGGGTGGTGCCCTCACCGCAGATCCCGTCGGCGCAGAACCCCATGGAGAAGTTGAGCAGGCCCTCGGGGTTGGTGGCCGTAGGCGTGTTCTGGGCGTTCTGAGGCGTGAGGCTCAGCACGAACCCGCCACCGTCGGACGTGCCGTTGATGGCGCCGTTGGTGTTGTTGAGGCCGCTGAAGCCGTCGTGCTCGCCGTTGTCGGTGTTGTCGTCCATGCCGAAGTAGACGAGCAGGCCTTGGGTGAGGATGGTGCTCAGCTGGTTGTTGGTGCCGGTGTCGATCTGGGGCGAGTTGGTGCCTATGGGTTGGTCCGCCGCACACTGGTGCAGGCCGGGAGCCGGGCTCGTGTCGGGTACCGAGTTGAGCGGCAGCAACGAGGCCGCCGGGCAGTAGACCTGGTAGTAGTCGTAGTTGAGCTGGAAGCCGGTGCCGTTGGGATTGTTGCCGCAGCCGACGCCGTTGCCGCCGTTGGTGCCGTCGGTGTTGGCGGCCAGGCAGCCCGAGTGGATCCCGTCGTAGGTACCGGGGTCGCCGATGTTGAGCAGGAACCCGAAGCCGGGGTTGCCGCTGATGTTGGGCGACTGGTTGTTGCCGAACTCCGCGTAGCGGGTATTGGTGGAGTTGGGGTCACCGTTGGTGGTGCCGCCGCTCTCCACGTTGACGGCCACGTTGTGGCATCCGGGGTAGGTGTCCGCCGGATTGGACGGCGTGTTCCAGGCCGAGTCGGTCCATGGGCAGTCCTGCTGGTTCGGGTTGTACCCGCCCCCGCTCACCGCGGCCGACACCCCGGCCCAGGCCGCGATGGCCACAGCCACGATGCCGATGCTCGAGGCAGCGAAGGCCGCCCTCTTCCGCCTACTCATATCCTGGCTCCTCCCGCCCCCGAGCTCAGTGGCACGCGCGTCCGACCTGGTGGACCACGAAGCTTCCGCCCAGGCGCCGGACCAGCGCGCACACACACAGTGCAACCGCCGCACCGCGCTCCGAGACTGACATGCGTGTCAGGCGATGTCAAGACTCCGGTGTGCCGGCTCCGGAGTCTGCGCTCGCTGCGTGCCTAGGTGTCGACCGGAGGGACGAGCTGCGGGACTGGACGCTTTTTGGTGGACAGGCCCCGTGCCGGGCCCGGGGCCTGTCCCCTACGCTGAGCCGGCCATGGCCGCCAGGATCACGCCGGCCGATGCCGCCGCCGAGCTGGCCGGGCGGGACAAGGTGCTGTCCAGGCTCCTCGAGGCCCATGGGCCCCCCAAGCTGCCTCGCCCCGGTCCCGGTTCGGAGCGCTTCGCCGCCCTGGCCGAGTCCATCGTCTACCAGCAGCTGCACGGCCGGGCGGCGGCCACCATCCACGGGCGCCTGGTCGACTGCCTGGCCGGGGCCGTGACACCCGAAGGACTGCTGGCCACCCCAGTCGAGGAGTTGCGCGCCTGCGGCCTGAGCGCCGCCAAAGCAGCCGCTCTCGTCGACCTGGCCACCAAGGTCTCGGCCGGTGCCGTGGCCCTCGACCGCATCGGCCGACTGGCCGACGAGGAGGTGGTGGCCGAGCTCGTCCAGGTGAAGGGCATCGGCCCGTGGACCGCCGAGATGTTCCTCATGTTCAATCTCGGTCGTCTCGACGTATGGCCGGTGGGGGACTACGGCGTGCGTACCGGTTTCGCCCGGGCCTGGCGACTGCCCGAGGTGCCGGCGGCCAAAGCGCTGGTGGCTCACGGCGACCGTTTCCGCCCGTACCGCAGCGTGGTGGCCTGGTACTGCTGGCGGGTGGTGGACCAGAAGCCGGTGGCCGATGCTCCAACCGTCAGCCCGCCGAGGCCCACACGCCGGGCCCGCCAGGCCTGAGCGCCCCGGGCCGGCATGCCGGCGTCAGCAGCCGGTGGGGTCGGCCGCCACCAGTTGCCCGGCGCTGTTGGTGCCGGCCACCGGGGACAGCGCCGGCGCCAATGCCGGGAACTGCACCGCCCCTCCACCGAGCACCACGCCGCAGGTCCCCACGTAGGCAGCCGGCAGCGGGTCGAGGGGGAGGGCCGGAGAGGCCTGGGGATCGGGGTCGGCGAAGACCATGACCCCGGGCTCGGAGGTGACGTTGCCGGCCTCCTGCTGGCGGTAGTAGTTGGCGCCGCAATCGGCGTTGGTGTCGCCGCTGCCGCTCGAGTACCCCGGCGTCGATGGCGAGCACGACGGCGTGGTGCCGTTGCTGCCCGGCTGGGTGGTGCAGGCCTGCTCGTTGGACGTGCCGCCGCTGTTGCAGCCCGACGGGGTCCAGTCCTTGCCGGCGTAGTTGTAGGCGTCTCGCTGCGAGCCGGTGCCGCCACCGCCCTGGTACACAGTGGACTGGCTGGTGTAGGCGCCGTAGCAGATGCCGTCCTGGCAGATATTGCCGCCGGCTCCGGCCACCGGCACCGGGTTCTGCAGCACCGGTGCGAGGCCTCTGACCGAACCGCCGGCGGCGGCGGCCTCTAAGAGGCTGGTCCACCCGGCCATGGACTGGGCGCCGCCCAGCGGTTGCCACTGCACGATGACCGAGCCGCCGTCGGACGGCCCGTTGTAGGACTGCCCGGTTCCGTACTGGCCGTCGACGCCGTCGTGCTCCCCGCCGTCCAAGTTGTCGTCGGCGGCGTTGTAAAAGCGCCCACCGGTCAGGATGAGGTCGAGCGCTGTGGTGTCCGGTGTCCCCGTGCCGTAGGTGGGGGTCACGGAAGGCGCCCGGGTAGGCGCACCCGAGCCCGGCTGGTAGTTGGTGTCGAAACCCAGGCCGATGTAGGGGCCGGTCACGGCCGAGGCGCCCGGCGCACCCTGTGGTGGGCAGGCCCGGTCGCTCTGCGATCCCTGGGGGTCAGCCGGGGCTGAGCCGTCGCTGGTGCTGTAGTCCGATGACGGCGGGCAGTTCGACGGGTGGTTGTAGGGCGAGCCGGCGGCGTCGCCGTAGGGATTGCCGTCACCGTTGGGGGTGACGAGCACATTGCCCGAATGCACGGCCTGGCCCTGGGGGGTCTGGTCGGTGCCCAGTTCGAGGTAGGTGTGGCCGGCGCCGTCGGTCACCAGCACCTGGTAGTTGTGGCAGTCGGGGTAGGCCCCGGTGAACGTGTTGGCGTCGGGGTACACCGGGCAGCCGTTGTCGCCCGGCGAGTACCCGCCCGAGCTCACCGCCACGGCCACGCCGGCCCAGGCCGCCACGGCCACCACCACTGCACCAGCCACCGCCGCGGCTGATCCCGCCCGCCTCGTGAGGCGCATGTCGATCTTCCCCTCCGCCCCCGGGTCATGACGATGCGGCGTCCGCCTGCCGCGCCAGTGACACTGACATGAGGGTCAGAGAACGTCAAGCGTCGCCGGGACCGGCCCATTAGCGTGCACGACGGGCCAGCCCGACCATGCAATTCTTCTCCTTCCATCTCATGCCGTGGCCGCACCTCCCGCCGCCGCGCCAGTTCCTGGCCGAGCACGAGGCGGCCTGGGTGACGTTGCCCAACACCGAGTACGACCCGGTGCGCGGCGGCGAGCTGTACCGTCGGTACCTCGACGAGCTGGTCATGGCCGAGGAGCTCGGCCTCGACGGCGTGGTGGTGAACGAGCACCACCAGAACGCCTACGGCCTGATGCCCTCGCCCAATCTCATGGCGGCGGCACTGACCCAGCGCACCGAGCGTGTACGGCTGTGCGTGCTCGGCAACGCCCTCCCCCTGTACAACCCGCCCACCCGGGTGGCCGAAGAGATGGCCATGCTCGACGTGCTGTCGGGCGGCCGGCTAATCGCCGGGCTGGTGGTGGGGGGAGGCCCGGAGTACTACTCGTACAACATCGATCCCACCGATGCCCGCCCGCGCTTTCGCGAGGCGGTCGAGCTGGTGCTCCAGGCCTGGACGCGCCCGGGGCCCTTCGCCTTCGACGGCGAGTACTACCAGCTGCCGTATGTGAACCCGTGGCCGCGCCCACTGCAGCAGCCGCACCCGCCGGTGTGGATCCCCGGCCTCGGCTCGCCGAGCACCATCACCTACTGCGCCGAGCGGGGCTTCGGCTACATGGGCGTGGCCTACTACGCGCCGCCCGAGAGCTTCGCCCGGCAGGCCTTGGCGTATCGCCAGGCGGTGGCCGAAGCCGGGCGGCGCTATGACCCCGAGCTGCTCGGTTGGCTCACCACCGTCTACGTGGCCGAGTCCGACGAGCGAGCGGTGGAGGAGGCGGCCCCGCACCTGGCCTACTTCCAGGGCAACCTGGCCGCCGGGTTCGTGGGCCCGGGCAAGGTGTGGATGCCGCCGGGTTACATCGACCCACCGGCACTCGTGCAGTTCCTGGGCGAGCTGCGCGCCATGGTGGGAGCGCCGCGCCCGAGCGACCCCAAAGCGGCGCTGTGGCAGCGGTCGCCGCTCGTAGGAAGCCCCGACACGGTGGCCGAGCGACTGCTCGCCTACGTGAAGGAGCTGCGCATCGGCACCGTGCTGGCCCTGCTGCAATTCGGCTCGCTGCCGGCCGACCTCACGGCCAAGTCGATGGGGCTGTTCGCCGAAGAGGTCGTGCCCTACGTGCGCCACGAAGCCGAGAAGCACTTCGCCTCGCTCGGAGCAGCCCCGTGACCGGCGTGTCAGCGACCGACGTGCCGGCGAGCTGCACCACCATCAGCGTGGGTGGACACGAGGTGGAGCTGACGCGCGCCGGAACCGAAGGGCGCACGCCGCCGGTGCTCTATCTCCACGGACTGTGCGACATCCACTCGGCGGCCGATGGCCGTGCGCTCACCCCGTTCCTCGACGCCCTGGCCCGGCGATCGGCGGTGCTGTCCCCGGCCCTTCCCGGCTACGGCCGCTCGGGCGGGGTGCAGTCCATGCACGACATGGAGGACTACGTCTTCCACCTGGTCGACCTCCTCGAGTGCCTAGACCTCGAGGAGGTCGACGTCGTCGGCCACAGCCTGGGCGGTTGGCTGGCCGCCGAACTGGCCCTGCGACGTCCCGACCGCGTGGCGCGCATGGCCCTGGTGGCACCGCTCGGCCTCCATGTGCGCGGTGCCAGCGTGCCTCCGGTGTTCGGGGCCCTCGCCCCGCGCGGGGTCGGCGGCATGGGCGAGGCGCGGGCACTGTTCTTCGCCGATGCGCAATCGGCCGTGGCTCTCGGCGCCTTGCCCGACGCCATGGACGAGCAGGCGCAGCTTCGATGGTTCGGCGGGCTGGCCGGGGCGGCGCGCCTCGGATGGAAGGCGCCGCACTTCCAGAGCCGGCGCCTGGCCGAGCGACTCGGGCGCATCGCAGTCCCCACGTTGGTGGTGCGCGGCGCAGCGGACGTGCTCGTCAGCGAGGAAGCCGGGCGTGCCTGGGTGGAGGGGCTGGCCGGGGCCGAACTCCTCGAGGTGCCCGACGTCGGCCACGCCATGGCCCTGGAGTGGCCGACAGCGGCCGACGAGGTGGGAAGGTTCCTCGACCGATGACGGACCTGTCGGACGCGGCGGCCCTCGTCACCGGCGGTGCCGGCGGGATCGGTGCTGCCGTGGTGCAGAGCCTGGCGACGGCCGGGGCCCGGGTAGCCGTGCTCGACGTGCGCCCGGTGCCCCCAGGCGGCGGTGCCGTCATGGCCCTGGAATGTGACATCACCGACGAAGCGGCCGTCGAGTCGGCCGTGGCCGAGGTGTACGACCGATTCGGCCGCCTCGATGTGGCCGTGCTGAACGCCGGCGTGGGGGGCTTCGGCCACATCGTGGACATGGAGCTGTCCGAATGGGACCGCGTCATGGCCGTGAACCTGCGCGGCACCTTCCTGTGTTTGCGGGCCGTGGCCCGGGTCATGGTTACGGCGGGGCGAGGCGGATCGGTGGTAGCCGTGACGTCGGTGTCGGGATTCCTGGCCGACCGGGCCATGGCCCACTACAGCGCGTCGAAGGCGGCGGTGGCCGAGCTGGTCCGGGTGGCGGCGCGCGAGCTCGGCCCCTTCGGCATCCGGGTCAACGCCGTGGCTCCTGGCACCACCGACACTCCTCTGTTCGCCTCCACAGCGCGCTTGGCGGGATATCAAGACCGCGTGGCCGGTCGCACCGCCCTCGGGGGCATCGGGGCGCCCGACGACGTGGCCAATGCCGTGGTGGCCCTGCTCGGGCTCACCTGGGTGACGGGCCAGGTGCTAGCGGCCGACGGCGGAGTGTCGCTGTGGAGCCCCATCGACCCCGGCGAGAGCCTGTGAGCGTCGTCGTGGTGGGCTCGGGGGCGGCCGGGCTGTCGGCGGCGCTGGCGGCGGCGGTGTCGGGCGCCGACGTGGTGGTGCTGGAGGCCTCGCCGTGGGTGGGCGGGACCACGGCCATGTCGGGCGGCGTGGTTTGGGCGCCGGGCAACCACCTGGCCGGCGACGAGGCGGAGCGCCGCCACGACCGTGAGCAGGCGGGCCGGTACCTGCGGGCCCTGGGCGGCGGCGGCCTGAACCTGGGATCGGTGGACGCCTTCGTGGATGACGTCGGGCGGGTGGTGCGGACGGTGGGGGAGCACACCGCGTTGTGCTGGGAGCTTCTCGAGAGCTGGCCCGACTATCGCGGCGATCTGCCCGGGGCCAGCGTTGGCCGGCGTTCGCTGTGGCCGGCACCGTTGGCTCTGCCCTGGTCGGTGGCCGCCCGGGTTCGCCCCGACCCAGCGGCGGCGGCCGGTGGCCACGACGGCGCGGCCGCTCACGACGACGGCGCGGCCGCTCACGACGACGGCGCCGTGCTGCGCGGCCCGGTGCGCGGACGGGTCCTGGTGGGCGCACTGCTCGCCGCCTTGGCCGACCTGGGGGTGGAGGTGCGCACTGCTTGCCGGGTGGCGGGGCTGATGACGGGCTCTGACGGCGTGGCCGGAGTGGTGCTCGACGGTGAGCGCCTCGAGGGGCGGGTGGTGTTGGCCAGCGGCGGATTCCAGTTCGACGTGGCACTGGCCGAAGCCCATCTTGGTGGGGTGCCGGTGGCGGCCATGGGTGAGCCGTGCTGCACCGGTGACGGACTGCGCATGGCCGAGCGGGCCGGCGCCACCCTCGTCACCATGGACGAGGGCTGGTGGATGCCGGCCATGAGCGTGCCCGGTGAGCAACTCGAGGGCGCCGCGTTCTTCCGCCCGTTGCACAGCGAGCGAGCCCAGCCCGGCGCCGTGGTGGTGGACGGCTCGGGACGGCGCTTCGTCGACGAGGCGCAGAACTACGGGGACGTGGGCCAGGCCATGCGCCGGGTTGCGCCCGGCGCGCCCGGCGCCATGGCCCCGAGGTGGTGGATGGTGTTCGACGGCGCTTACCGGGAGCGCTACCCGGTGGGCCCGTTGGCACCGGGCGACCTGGACCCGCCTTGGTTGACGGTGGCCGACGACGTGGCCGGCCTGGCCCGGATCCTCGGCCTCGACGCTCTGGAGGACACCGTGGCCCGCTTCAACGCCGGGGCCGAGCGTGGGGTCGACCCCGACTTCGGCCGGGGAGAGCATCCCTATGACCGCTGGATCGGTGATCCTGGCGCTGCCCACCCGACGCTCGCTGCCTTGACCCGGGCTCCGTACTACGCGCTGGAGGTCCATCTGGGGTGCATGGGCACCAAGGGCGGCCCGCGCACCGACGACCGGGGCCGCGTGCTCGGCGGCGGAGCTTGGGTGTGCCGCGGCCTTTACGCGGCGGGCAACGCGGCGGGTAGCCCCTTCGGATCGGTCACGGCGGCCGGGGGTGCAACACTCGGCCCGGCCATGGCCTTCGGCTACCGGGCCGGGGAGGCAGCAGTGAGCGACCCATGAGCACCCACGAGCCCACTTCAGACGCCACCGGCAGCGGCCCCGATGCCGTGCAGCGCCTCCTCGACGCCGAGCGTCGCCCGGTGCCCTCGGCTCTGCGCGCCACCGGTGCGGGCGCACCGGGCCCGGCGCGCGTGGCGCGCCGCGGCTACGTGGCGCCCGAGGCGCACGCCGCCGAGGTCGAGCTGATCTGGCGGCGTGTGTGGCAGATGGCGTGCCGGCTCGAGCAGATCCCCGAGGTGGGCGACAGCCTGGTCTACGACATCGCCGGCATGTCGCTCGTGGTGGTGCGCAGCGCCGCCGACGAGGTGCGCGCCTTCCACAACAGCTGTCTGCACCGCGGCACCCGGCTGCGCACGCAGCCCGGTCACTTAGACGAGCTGCGCTGCCCCTTCCACGGCTTCACCTGGCGTCTCGACGGCTCCTTCGCCGGCATGCCGTGTCCTTGGGACTTCCCCCACGTGGAGCCGGAGTCCTTCTGCCTGCCCGAGGCGCAAGTGGGCATGTGGGGCGGCTTCGTCTTCGTGCACCTGGGGGAGGACCCCGAGGCCCTGGATTCCTACCTCGAGATCCTGCCCGAGCACTTCGCCGCCTGGCCGCTCGAGGAGCGCTACTTGGCCGCCCACGTGGTGCGGGTGCTGCCGTGCAACTGGAAGGTGGCCCTCGAGGCCTTCATCGAGAGCTACCACACCGTGGCCGTGCACCCGCAGCTGCTGACCACGAGCGGGGACACCCAGACCGAGTACGACGTGTACGAGGGCGTGCGCCACGTGAACCGCATGATCACCCCGGTGGGCATCGCCAGCGGGCACGTAGAGCGCCACGTGTCGGAACAGGAGATCGTGGACGCCATGTTCCTGTCCGGCGACGAGGCGTCGGCGGTCCCCGAAGGCGCCTCGGCCCGCTCGGTGCTGGCTGACCGGGTGCGATCGGAGTTGGCGGCGCGCACGGGGCGGTCGCACGACGAGGTGACCGACTGCGAGGCGCTCGACGCCATCGAGTACTTCGTCTTCCCCAACTTCGTGCCGTGGGCCGGCTACACCACGCCGCTCGTCTACCGTTTCCGCCCCTACGGGCACGACCCGGGCCGCTCGGTGATGGACGTGATGCTCCTCGAGCCGGTGCCGGCCGGGGGGCGACCGGCGGCGGCGGTCACGCGCCATCTGGGCGAGGGCGATCGATGGGCCGATGCACCCGAGCTCGGCTACCTCGGCCGCATACTCGACCAGGACACCGCCACCTTGGGACGGGTCCAACGCGGCCTCGAATCGGCCGACAGGCCCGATCTGGTGTTCTCGGCCTACCAGGAGAGCCGGATCCGCCACTTCCACGCCACGCTCGACCTCTATCTCGGCCGGGGCTGACGGTGGCGGCGTCAGGTCCGCCGGCCGAGCGCCCGGCCGACCGGGCCGAGGTGCTCGACACCACGGTGGCGAGCATCCTGCGACAGGCGGCGGCCCGGGCCCCGGGCACCGTGGGGCTGGTAGACCCGGCGGCGAACCCCCGACGGCGATGGACCTACGCCGACATGCTGGCCGAAGCTGAGCGGGTGTCGCTGGCGTTGCGGGCGCGCTTCGCGCCGGGCGAGCGCATCGCCGTGTACGCCCCCAGCCTGGTCGAGTCGTTGCTGCTCACCTACGGCGCCGCCCTGGCCCGCATGGTCCTGGTGCCGGTGAACCCGGCTCTGCGCCCGGCCGAGTTGGCCCACGTGGTCGGGCAGTCGGGCGCGGCGGGCATCTTCCTGACGGCACGGTGGCGCGACCAGGACCTCCACCAGGCGCTGCGCTCGGTGCGAAGTGAGCTCCCCGAGCTGCGCCGGGTGGTCGACTTCGCCGACTGGGCGGCGTTCTGCGCGCCGGCCCCTGACGATGTGACCGCCGGCGCCGCCGATCCGGCGGGTCTTCACGATCCCGACGACCCCGCCCCTGACGATGTGGCCCAGATCGTCTACACCTCGGGCACCACCGGCGCCCCCAAAGGCGCCATGCTCACCCACCGGGGCATGACCAACGCGGCGCGGCTGGGCGCCATGCGCTTCACCATGACCGCCGGTGACATCTACCTGCAGGCCATGCCCCTGTTCCACGTGGGCGGCCAGGTGGTGTCGCTCCAGATCTGCCAGCAGCTGGCCACGGCGGTGCTGCTGCCCTCCTTCGATCCCGCCGTCGTGCTCGAGTTGGTGGAGTCCGAGCGCATCACCCTCACGTGCGGCGTGCCCACCATGCTCTTGGCGTTGGCCGAGCATCCCGACTTCACCCGCCGCGACCTGTCGAGCCTGCGCGCCGTGAGCTCTGGCGGCGCAGTGGTACCCACCGAGCTGGTCCGGCGTATCGAGTCGGCGCTCGGAGTGCGCTTCGCCATCGTCTTCGGCCAGACCGAGGCGTGCGGCTTCATCTCCCAGACCGAGCTCGACGACGACGACGAGGTGAAGGCGCAGAGCCTGGGCCGGCCGCTGCCGTCGGTGGAGGTGAGGGTGGTCGACGAGGCGCGCCACGTCGTCGAGTTGGGCCAGGTGGGCGAGCTCGAGGTGCGCGGCCCCAACACCATGGTGGGCTACCACGCCCTGGACGAGGCCAGCGCCGAAGTCCTCGGCCCCGACGGCTGGTTGCGCACCGGCGACCTGGTGGACATGGACGGCGGCGGCGTGCTGCGCATGCGGGGACGGCGCAAGGACATGATCGTGAGCGGCGGCGAGAACGTCTTCCCGGTGGAGGTGGAGGAGGCTTTGGCCACCCACCCGGCCGTGGCCCAAGCCGCTGTGCTGGGCGTCCCCGACAGGCGGTGGGGGGAGGCCGTGGTGGCCGTGGTGCGGCCGGTCCCCGGGGCCGAGGTGGACGCAGAGGCGCTGGCCGCCCACCTGCGCCTCCGCCTGGCGCCGTACAAGGTCCCCAAGCGGTGGGAGTTCGTTGACGAGCTCCCCCTCACGGCGTCGGGGAAGGTGCAGAAGTACGTCCTACGTGACCGCTTCACCGCGTGAGGCGAAGTGCCAGACTCCTGCGGTGAGCCAGCACCCGGTCGTCGCCCCATGAGCGTCGTCAGGGAGCCCGAGCGCCAGCAGGTGGGCGGCCAGGGGAGCGTTGCGCCCCAGGTCGCCGGCCCCAACCCGGCGGCGGCCGAGGATGTCGACACCCGGGGCCTGCACGTAGCCGAGTGCGCGGCGTGGAGCCTCGTGTGGCTGGCCGTGCTCACCGCCGGTGTGGACGTGTGGGGCTTCTGGTGGTCATCGCCGGTCACAGTGGCCCTGGCCCCCCTGATGGTGCTGGCCGGCCTGGCCGGCCTGGTCGCCACCTGGGTGGCGCGCAGCCCGCGCTTGCCGTGGTTGCAACGCAGCGCGTTGGGCGCCGTGCTCGTCTCCATCCTCATGCCTCAAGCTGTCATCTTGCACACGCGCACCTTCTACAGCACCGACTCGGCGGCCTTCGACCATGTGGCCGCCGGTGCCCTGCTGCATGGGCACAACCCCTACACCGCCTCCATGGCCCCCGCTGCCCGGCTTTTGTCAGTGCCGGCGCGGTACTGGACGTACACGGTGAGCGGTGGCCACGTGGCCCATGTCTCGTACCCGGCCGGCTCGTTCCTGGTCGACGCGGCGGCCATGGCCCTGGGCTTCCATCACGTGGTGGTCGACTGGGTGGACCTCTTCGCCTGGGTGGCCTGCGCCGTGCTCTTCTTCGTCCTGCTGCCAGTGTCGCTGCGCTGGTTGTCGGCGCTGCTGGCTCTGACCCCGATCTTCGTCGGCATGTTCACCTCGGGCGGGACCGACGCCGTGTTCCTCCCTCTACTGGTGCTGGCGGTGTGGCGCTGGGACCGCTTCGCCGTGCCGGGGGAGAGGAGCATGGCCCGGTGGCTCGGGCCGGTGGCCCTCGGGCTCGCCTGCGCCGTCAAGCAGACGCCGTGGTTCTGTCTGGCGCCGCTGGCCTTGGGCGTGGCCTTCGAGGCCCGGCTCCACGGCCGCAGGGCGTGGAGGGTGGCCGAGCGCTATGTGGCCACCACAGCGGCCGTGTTCGGGGTGGTGAATCTGCCCTTCGTACTGTGGCAACCCGGGGCCTGGAGCCGCGGCACGCTGCTCCCCTTCTTTGGCGGCCTGGTGGCCGACGGCCAGGGGCTCGTCTCCCTGGCTACCCACGGCGTCACCGGTGGGGCCGACCTGACGGTGCTGAGCTTGGCTGGGGCGCTCACCTACCTGGCCCTGCTCGGCGCTTTGGCCACCTGGTACGCGCCGCTTAAGCGGGTGTGGATGCTGCTGCTGCCGGTTGCCTTCTTCGTGTCGCCGCGCAGCCTTTCGAGCTATCTCGTCGACCTTTTCCCGGTGGCGGTGGTGGCCGCCGTGTCGGTGCACGGCGTCGGCCCGGGCCACTCCGAGGCGGGAGCCTGGCGGCGACGCTCGGCGCTGCTGGTGGGGCTGCCCGGCCTGCTGGCGGCAGTGGCGGCCGTGGTGGCGCTGTCGTCGCACCCGTTGACGCTCCGCGTCGATGCCGTGGCCGTCACCCACGGCGGACGACAGGTGCAGGCCGTGACTGTCACCGTGGTGAACGACACCGCCCAAGTCGAAGTCCCGCACTTTCTGGTGAACACCGGCGCCGGAACTGCCGGCTTCTGGGGGGTGGCGGGGGGTGGGTCTATGACGCTCGGCCCACACCGATCGGCCACCGTGACATTGCTGTCCCCAGTGCGCACCACGGCCCCCCAGCACGGGGCCCGTTGGTTGGTGGAGGCCTACGTGTCCCACCCTGATGCCTTGAGCACCTCGGCCATGGAGGTGTGGGCAGGGCGGTAGCCACAGCCACCGGAGAATTTCGCTTGCGCCTTACGAAAGGATCTGCTTACATAAGGGCCGTGGACGCCGCCCTCCGAGCTCTGGCCGATCCGACGCGGCGCCGGATCCTCGAGCTGGTGCGCAGCGACGAGCTGGCCGCCGGTGAGATCGCCCAGCACTTCGACACCAGTCGCCCGGCGGTGTCGCAGCACCTGCGGGTGCTGGTCGACGCCGGCCTGCTCGAGCAGCGTCGCCAGTCCACGCGCCTGTTGTACCGGGCGCGGGCCGAAGGGTTGGACGAGGTGAGGCAATACCTCGACGGCTTCTGGTCCTTCGGCCTGCAACGTCTCAAGCGAGCCGTGGAGCACGACACGGGCAGGAGGAGCCATCCATGACGATCGTCGACGGTGTCATCGAACAGGAGATACGGGTGCAGGCGGCCCCGGCCGAGGTCTTCCCGTACTTCACCGACCCGGCCAAGATGCGGCGCTGGCAAGGCGTCGACCACACACTGGAAGCCCGCCCCGGCGGCGTCTACCGCGTCGACATGAACGGAACCATGGTGGCGAGCGGCACCTTCATCGAAATCGACCCGCCCCGGCGGGTGGTGTTCAGCTTCGGCTGGGAAGGCGAGGGCCAACCGGTGCCTCCGGGGTCGTCCACGGTGGAGGTGACCTTGACCCCCGATGGTGACGGCACCGTGGTCCGCCTGGTGCACCGCGGGCTCGGCGACGAGGCTCTGTCTTCGCACGGCGAAGGGTGGGAGCACTACCTCGGGCGCCTGTCGGCGGTGGCAGGTGGCTCGGACCCCGGGCCCGATCCGTGGGCGGCCCGACCCGACGGGTCGGCTGCCTGATCCTCCTGGATCACCAGCGCCCTGACACGCCTACACAAAGAACCTGTCGCACCTACACAAAGAACCTGTCACATCTACAGAGAGAAAGAGAGCACAGCCATGGCCAAGTTCCTCCTCGCCTACACCGGCGGCAAGATGGGGGAGACCCCCGAAGCGCAGCAGCAACAGATGGACCTGTGGATGGGCTGGTTCGGCTCGTTGGGCGAAGCCATCGTCGACCCCGGCAACCCGCTCGGCACCTCGGCCTCGGTGTCGGCCGACGGGTCGGTGTCCGACAGCGGGCGCCTCGGGCTCAACGGCTACAGCGTCATCACCGCCGACAGCCTGCACGACGCCGTGACCAAGGCCAAGGGCTGCCCGGTGCTGAGCTCGGGCGGGTCGGTTGACGTGTACGAGGCCATGCCGATCGGCTGAGCACCAAACTCCCCGGTGGGTCCCCCCGAGCATCCGCTTCACCCGCCGGGAGCGGGCTTGCCTTGGATAGCCCAAGATGGTGGGCATGGATCGCACGCCCGCAGCCCTGGCCAGCCGAGCCCTCGGCCCCCGAACCCTCGGCCCCCGAACCCTCGGCCCCCGAACCCTGGCCAGCCGAGCCCTGGCCGCCGTGCTCGTGGCCGGGGCCGTCTTGGCCGGATGCGGGGGGTCGGGCGGGCCGGTGTCGGTCGGGCCGGCTCAAAGCGGCCAAACCGTTACCGTCACCCAGGGTCAGAAGATTGTCGTCACGTTGCCGGGCACCAACTGGACCTTCAACCTGGACCCCCCCTTCGGCCCCCTGGCGGAGACCTCGAGCGAGGTTGCCTCGAGGCGTTCGAGCACGGTTACGGCGGTTTTCTTGGCCGGTGCAAAAGGTGGTGCCACCATCGATGCCCTGCCCTGTGCGTCGGTGCCGTGCCGGGCCGGCAAGGCCGGTTTCGTGCTCCACGTGGTGGTGCAATCCTGATCGACGGTTGACCTCACACTGCTCGCGTCCGCTAGCATTCTGTGGGCAGAAGCGCGTTTGGGCGGAACGGCGTGGATGATCCGCTCTCGGTGGCCGTCGCTTCAGTTCGGTTACTTCGAAGGCCAGTGCAGTCCCTGAGCGGAAGGGCGGAACACCATGCAAGACGTCGAGCGGCAGCTCGTGGTATCCCGACGCACCTGGAACCCCATCGGCCGCCTGGCCGGGCGGGGCCCGGTAGCGCTGTCGGCAGCGTTGCTGGCCCTCGGTGGCGGCGGAATCGGAGCGGCATTGGCCGCCTCGGGCAACGCCTCCTCCCAGGCGGCCCGTTCGGTGAGTGGGGCCGCAGCCGGCACCTCCTCCTCGGCTGCCCACATTGCCTCGACCACCGGTGCGCCGACCGGCGCGGCATCGGCGGCCACGTCGGGGCAGCGCACTGGCCTGGTGCGCACCGGCAACGCACTCCCCGGCCTGTCGCACGCCACGCTGCTCGGCAACACGCCCGGGTCCGACAAGCTGACCATCGACGTCGGCCTGGCCCAGCCCGACTCGGCCGGTGAGCAGGCGCTGCTCAGTGCCATCTCGACGCCGGGCAACGCCCAGTACCACCGCTTCCTCACTCCGGCCCAGTTCGACGCCCGCTTCGGCGTGCCAGCCGCCACCGTGGCCGCCACCAAGGCCTGGTTGCGCTCGGGCGGCCTGACAGTCGGCTACGTGTCGCCTTCGGGAGACCTCGTCTCGGCGCGCGGTACGACAAGCCAGATCGGCGCCCTCATGGGCACCTCCTTCGGCACGTACCGCGTCGGCACCGTGCAGTTCGTGGCCAACCAGTCGCCGCCGGCCGTTCCCGCCGCCCTCCCCATCACCACCGTGGTTGGGCTCAACACCTTGCAGCGCATGTACACCCAGCCGCAGCTGGCCAAGGCCAACGGGGCCACGGCCACCACCCCGGCTTCCTCCACTTCGGCCACCACCTCCTACACCGGTGCGCTCGTGGCCCAGGACCTGTGGAACGTGTACGACGCCTCGCCCTGCTCCGGCACCACCTGCCAGACCTCCACCACGGTGGACGCCGGCCAGGGTGAGACGGCCGGCATGTTCGGCGATGGCTACACCCCCGGCGTCATCGAGAACCTGCGCGTCTTCGAGCAGCGCATGGGCCTGCCCCAGGTCCCCGTGCGGGTGGTGCAGGAGGGCTCGCTGCCCGGTGGCACCCCCAACGACAACGACGTGGTGGCCGAAGTGGAGTGGGACCTGGACACCCAGGCCATCACCGGCATGGCGCCGGGGCTCTCGCAGCTCAACATGTACTTCGCCTCCTCGCTGTTCGACCCCGACACCGGAGTGATGTTCGACGCCTGGTCCAACGACCCGGCCGGACCCAAGCAGATGAACGCCAGCTTCGGCGAGTGCAACGCCGACCCGACCTCCCCCTATGACGGCTCGCTACCGGCCACCACCTTCGGCGAGGGCCTGGTGGGCAACCAGCTCCAGGTCCTGTCGGACCCCGCCCTGGAGCAGTCCAACTTGGAGGGTCGCACCCTTTTCGCCTCGGCCGGCGACAGCGGCGGCTCGTGCCCGGCCGTGGTCCTGCCCGTGCTGTCGGCCGGCAACGGCGTGATCCCTCAGCCGGCTCCGGTGGACCAGAACTACCCCTGTGACAGCGCCTATGTCACCTGCGTGGGGGGCACCGTGGTCACCACCGACGGCACCACCAACCCCGGGGCGAGCAGCAACCCGCAGCCGGCCCCGTCCACCCAGACCAACTACAACGCCGACCCCAAGCGGGTAAGCGAGCAGGCCTGGGCCTACACCGGGGGCGGCTCCTCGGACAACGTGCCCGAGCCCGCCTTCCAAAAGGGCGTGGCGGCGGTGAACGAACCGTGCACCATGCCGGTGGACCCCAAGGCCAAGGTGATCACCCCGGGGACGATCTGTCGTGGCGTACCCGACGTGGCTGCCATGTCCGGCAGCGGCCTGCCCGACGGGTTCCTGCTCGGCAACAACGGCTACGTGACCAATATCGACATGTTCCCGATCCCGGTGGGCGGCACCAGCCTGTCCTCGCCGCTCACCGTCGGCATGTGGTCGCGCATCCAGGCCGCCGCTCGGACGACTGCCGGCCTCGGCTTCGCCGCCGACACCATCTACGCCGTGGGCAAGGGCTCGCTCGGCAACGCGGCGCGTGACTTCTACGACATCACCCAGAACGAGCTCCCGACCGGGAACTTCTACCACCTGGCCGGTAAGGGCTGGGACTACGCCAGCGGCTGGGGAGCGCTCGACGTCAACAACTTCATCAAGGATGTCGATGGTGACACCTCGCTGGCCCCGACTCACCCGAGCTACAGCACGGTGGGGACGCCGGCCAACGTGTGCGCCGCTCCGCTGACTCTCAGCTCCCCGCAGGGCAACGCCTACGATGTGACGCTGTCGCCTACAGCCCCGCTAACGAGCGACCCGCAGCTCGACATCACCACGGCGTCACTGGCCTTGAGCTCCGACGGGAAGTCGCTGGTGGCCACCATCGGCGGTCCCGACCTGTCCACCACCGGGCCGCCCGATGCGACGTCGGGCTACAACTTCCAGCTGGACTGGACGTACCAAGGCACCACGTACTTCGCCGGAGCCTCGGTCAACTACCCCCAGCAGCTTCCGTCCACCGGCGTCCCCAACAACCCCGTGTTCGGCCCCATCCCCATCACCAACTCGGTGCCGGCCCCGGCTTCGCCACCAACGGGGACGGTTACCTACGGCGACGGCACGGCCAGCGACCTGGGCGTCTTCACCAACATCGACAGCGGGTCGTTCAAGAACGGCACCTTCACCATCGTGGTGCCGCTGGCCAACGTGGGGAACCCTGGGACCGGAGCAGTGCTGCAGTACCCCTTCGCCTACGACACCCTCCCTGACGGGGTTTTGGTGGCGCTCGCCACCGACGAGGCGGCCACCGAGCCCCCCGGCCTGCAGTACGTCTTCGGCTCGACCTGCTGAGCCGACGAGGTGACGAGCCGACGGCCGAGAGCCCGCGGCCGGGCGCCTGACACGCTAAGAATGGCCGCCCATGACGGCGGCGGCGAACAGTTCTGACTCGAGGCCTGGGTCGGCGCCCGACGGTGCCACCCAGGCCTCGATGTTCCGGGTCATGGCCATGATCGCCGCCTGCGACGAGGCGCTGCGTTCGGCCATCGGCGCCGGACGCGCCACGTTGTCGTACTACTCGCCGCGCGGCCAGGAGGCGGTGGCGGCGGGGTTTGCCGCCGCCCTGCGGAGCGATGACTACCTGGTCACCACGTACCGGGGCATGCACGACCAGATCGCCAAAGGGGTCCCGCTGCGCCCGCTTCTCGCCGAGATGGTCGGGAGAGCCGCCGGCACCGGCAAGGGCAAGGGCGGCCCCATGCACATCTCGTGGCCCGAGGTCGGGCTCATGGTGACCACCGGCGTGGTGGGGTCGGGCCTGCCCATCGCCGCCGGGCTGGCCTGGGCCGCCCAGCGCCAGGGGGCGGGGCGGGTGGCGGTGGTGTGCTTCGGCGATGGCGCCACCAACATCGGCGCCTTCCACGAAGCCTGCAACCTGGCTTCGCTGTGGAGCCTGCCGCTGGTGCTGTTGTGCCAGAACAACGGCTACGGCGAGCACACCGCCTTCGCCGGCCACCAGCGCACGGCCCGGGTGGCCGACCGCGCCGCCGCCTATGCCATGCCCGGGGTGACCATTGACGGCAACGACCCCCTGGCCGTGCACGAGGCGGTGGCCGAGGCGGTGGCCCTGGCCCGCGCCGGCGGGGGCCCGACGTTGGTGGAGGCTGTCACCTACCGGCTGTACGGGCACGTCTTCGGCGACCGTATGGCCTACATCGCCAAGGACGAGCTCGATGCCGCCTGGGCCGCCGAGCCGCTGACCCGCTTCCGGGCGCATCTGGTGGAGAGCGGTGTCCACAGCGAGGAGTCGGCGCGCGCCGTTGAGGAGAGCTGCGCCACCGAAGCCGCCGCTGTGCTCGACGAGGTGCTGGCCCTGCCCGGGCCCGGGCCCGAGGAGCTGCTCACGGACGTGGTGGGGCCGTGAGCGCCGGCGACGTAGCCGGCTCCGACGCCCGCTCTGACGCCGGCGACGTAGTCGAGCAGGATGTGCGCAGCGTCCGGGCCGCCATACAGGGAGCCCTGGCCGAGGCCATGGAGGCCGACGAGCGCGTGGTGCTGCTCGGCGAGGACATCGCCGATCCCGGTGGCGGCGTCTTCGGGGTGACCAAGGGACTGTCGTCGACCTTCGGCGCCGATCGGGTGCGCGACACGCCCATATCGGAGCAGGCCATCGTGGGAGCGGCCATCGGCGCCGCCCTGGGGGGCCTGCGCCCGGTGGCCGAGATCATGTTCATGGACTTCCTCGGCATCTGCCTCGACCAGCTGGCCAACCACGCCGCCAAGCTGCGCTACATGTCGGGGGGGCGCACCCCCGTCCCCATGGTGCTGCGGGTGGCCGTGGGCGGCGGCCTGCAGGTGGGTGCCCAGCACAGCCAGATGCTCGAGGCCTGGCTCACCCACGTGCCGGGCCTCAAAGTGGTGGTGCCCAGCAACGCCGGCGACGCCCGGGCCCTGCTGCTGGCCTGCATCGCCGATGACGACCCGTGCGTCTTCATCGAGCAGGTGCCGTTGCTGGCCCGCAAAGGGGTTGTGTACCGAGAGCCGCTGTCGCTCGGCTGTGCCACGGTCACCCGGCCCGGCCGTGACGTCACCGTGGTCACCTATGGCCGCCAGGTCCACGACGCGCTGGCCGTGGCCGAGTCCCTCGCCCCTGACGTCGAGGTGGAAGTGGTCGACCTGCGCAGCCTGGCCCCGCTCGACGAGCAGGCCATGGTGGCCTCGGTGGCGCGCACCGGACGCGCCGTAGTGCTGCACGAAGCGGTCGTCACCGGCGGCTTCGGGGCCGAGTTGGTGGCGCGCTTGTCGGAGCAGCTCTTCGGTCGCCTGCGGGCTCCGGTGCTGCGGGTAGGAGCGGTGGACGCCCCCATGCCCTATGCCAAGGGGCTCGAGAGCCTGGCGCTGCCCGGACAGCAGCGGTTGGCCGCCGCCATCGACGCCGTCATGGCCTGAGCCGTGCTCCTGCGACTGCCCAAGATCGGCATGGAGATGACCGAGGCGTTGCTGGCCCGGTGGTTGGTCGACGACGGCGCCACGGTGTCGGCCGGTCAACCGCTATACGAGCTCGAGACCGAGAAGGTCGAGCACGAGGTGGAGGCTCCGGTCGCCGGCGTGCTGCGCCGCATCGCCGGCGAAGGTCAGACGTGCCAGGTGGGCGACGAGGTGGGCGAGATCGTCGAGCTCACCAGCGAGCCAGGTGGTCCTCGGTGACCCCGGCCATGGCTTCGATGCGCACGCCTCCCACCGTGCCGCGGAAGGTCCCCACCGGCTGCACATAGCGGCTGCGGGCCACGACCAGGCGCACGTCGCTGGCCCGGATCCCCTCGGGGACGAACTCGAGGTCGACCGAGCCGCTCGGGCCGGTGATGGCCCAGGGGGCCTGCGGCCGGCGGGGGTCGAAGGCGAATTGCACCGGACCGAGGGCCTGGACCTGTCCTTCGTGCCACAGCACGTTCTCCACCGGGGCGGTGAACCCCTCGGTGAGGTTGAAGGCGCTGCGCCGGTCGCCGGCCGACGCCCAGCGCCAGCTGGTGGTGCGGGCCAGCAGACCGCTCGTGTGGTCGAGAGCGCCGGTGGCGCCGTGCAGGTCGAAGCGCACGCCGCCCGCCGAGGCCAGGCCTTCGACGGCCAGGGCCGGGGTCTTGTGGGTGCAGTCGGCTACGCCGCCGGGCACCGGGGCCACAGCGCACATCGTGGGGCCGGCGTCGGTCTCGACCAGGGTGGCGTCCACGGTGCAGGCCGGACTGCGCGCTTCGAGACGCCAGCGCCCCCCGTCCTCCCCGCGCAGCTGCACGAACAGCCGGCGCGAGCGGCACTCGGTCAGGGCCCCGCCCCCGCTGGGCCCGGCCACCGTGATGCCCCGGCCGCCGGGTGCGGTCATGGACAGGTCGGCCAACAGCCGTCCCTGGCGGCGGTCGAAGAGGTATGTGAAGCACGACCCGGCCCACCCCAGGTCGACCACGGCCACGGCCAGGATCACCTCGGGCCCGGTGATGGACACGTAGTGCCAGCGTTTCCACTGGCGAAGGCGCCAGGCCGCCTTGGTGGCGGCACCCGACCAGTCGACATCCGCGCAGCGACCGACGTAAGCACCGAAGGCGACCTCGCCGCCGGACACGGCGGCCGATGGCGCCGGGGGCAGCTCCGGCCCGGCGCTCAAGCCAGGCATCGCAGCGGCCGGTTGCCGTTGAAGGCATACATGTCGCCGAAGGCGACGGCGATATCGATATCGTCGCCGGGCCGGGCCCCTTCGATCTCGGCGTAGGCCCGGTGCAGGTTCCCCACCAGTCGCTCGGCGTCGGACAGGGCGGCGAACTCGCCCAAGTCGATGTGGCGGGCGGCCTCCAGCGGGCTCAAGCCGGCCTCGTGAGCTTCGGCGGCGGCCTGCTGCACGAAGCGGAGGTAGGAGCCCACCGTGTCCACTGCCCCCAAGGTGCACGGCGGGCCGTGCCCGGGGACGACAACGGCGGCGTCGAACTCCATCAGGCGGTCGAGGGCCACCATGGCCCCGGCCACCGATCCCATGAGGACGAACGGCGTGCCCCCATTGAAGATCAGGTCACCGGTGAACAGCACCCGGTGCTCGGGGATCCAGGCCACCACGTCGTTGGTGGTGTGGGCGGCCGTGCCGAAGTGGTGCAGCTCGACCAGCACGTCGCCCACGTGGAGGTCGAGCCGGTGGGTGAAGGTGACGAACGGGGGCGCCACGGTGAGCGCTCCCCACTGCACCGGATCGAACAGGCCGTCGGGGCGCACTATGCCGCTTCGCACCATGGCATCTCGGCACAGGTGGTGGCCGATGATGGTGGCGGAGGGCAACAGGCCGTTGCCGTTGGTGTGGTCGCCGTGGTGGTGGGTGTTCACGAGCATGGACGGCGCCGCGCCGCCTGATCCGGCGATGGCGTCCAAGTACGCCTGGGTGCGGCGCTCGGTGGCACAGGTATCGATGGCCAGGGCGCGGCTCCCGTCGAGCACGAAGCCGGTGTTGTTGATCCACCACGTCCCGTCGGGCTGGACGTAGGCGAAGACCCCGGGGGCCACTTCCTCCACCCGCGGCGGCGCCAGGGAGTGGTCGTCGTCGCGGTGGTGGCCGGGGGTCGGAGGGCGGCTGGTACTCATCCCGCCGTCCTAGCACCCCGCCGCTGCCCCGGGCCGGGGCCCGTCGCCGTCAGCGGCTCGTCAGCGGCCGGTCAGCCGGCGGCCGGGGCACCGGCGGCGCCGGCCGAGGACACGAGCGCCGAGTTGCCCAGGAACGGGGTGGGCGGGAGCACGGCGCTGTAGCCCGGGGCGACGGTGCCGTCGCCGATCACGTCCTGCAGCGGCGTGGCCAGGCGGTCGAACAGCGTCAACGGGCTGAGCCCCAGGAGCACCTCGGTGGTCTTGAGCATGGAGGTGAAGGACCCCGGTTGGTGCGAGACGCGGCCCGAAGGCCCGAGGGTGCGGGCCAGGCCACCGGTGGTGAGCAGGAAGGTCCGATGGATGTCCACATGGTCACCGGTGAACTGGTTGTCGTCCTCGGAGATGAACACCACCGTGTTCTTCCAGAAAGGGCTTCGCGACAGGGCCTGGACGATCTCGCCGATGGCCGTGTCGTTGTCGGCCACCATCGACTGCGGCGTCGGATCAAGAGGGTTGAAGACGTTGTCCACCACGTAGGTGTGGTTCTCTGGCAGCGTCAGGTACGTGTAGTTGGGCATAGAGGCCGCCTGGCACCGGGAATCGGTGGCGCCGGGCCCCTTCATGCAGGCCTGGTAGGCGGCCGTCCATCCGTCGAGGCTGTCGGCCCCGGCCACGGCGGCCGGGAAGCCGATGGTCTTGCCGAAAGTGGCCGGCGGGGTGGGGCCCTGGAGCAGGTTCCAGGCGTGGGAGACCGTCTGTCCGGTGATGAAGACGCTGGCCCGGTCGACGTCGGGGAAGGCCAGGTCGTTGTTGACCGGGGAGCTGGGGCCTTCACCCCACGGGCCCATGGGGACCTGCTCGGTGTCCGACGGTGCGGTGCCCGACGGGGTCACGTCGGGGGAGAACACGCGAGTGGTGAGCCCGGCATTGGCCACCTCGTCGGCCAGGACCTGCGTCGGGTTCAGCATGGCGGCCTCGGCCGCGCCCACCTGGGGATCGGTCGGCCCCGACAGCGACACGCCACTCACCGACGCCGTACTGCCCGGCGCGTACTGCCCGTTACTGCGTCCGCCGCGCAGGCCCTGGTCGTAGGACTGGCCCCAGGTGAGCTCGTTGTCGGGGGTGGCCACGCCTCCGGACCACCAGCTGTGGCCTAGGACCGACGACTCGGCCCCCTCGTTCCAGAAGTCGTCCGACAGCGTGAACTGCGAGGCCAGGCGGTGCTGGTTGGTGGTCACCGCGGCGCCGAACTCGTTGTAGCCCGGGTCGCCGTTGTCGTGCAGCGCTGCCGTCGTGTCGCCGAAGTAGGAGTCGAAGGTCTTGTTCTCGGCCAGGATGGTCACCACGTGCAGCGTGTGGGGATCGATGCTGCCGCGCGCAGCGTCGCACAGCGTGGTGCTCAGCACCTGCCCCTCGCCGGGAACCGTCACCGGCGCGCACGGGTTGCTGGCCGGGTTGGAGGCGGCCCGGGCCGGGTCGTAGGCCACGGCCAGGTGGTCGCCGTTGATCACCTGGGCCGTCCAGGTGCGCAGCTGTGCCTCCAAGGCGGCGGGACCGGTGGGTAGGTCGATGGCCGACACCGTCCCCTCGGTGGAGGACCCGGACTGGGGGGTGAGCTCCTCGTAGAGCCCGGGCCCGGCGCCGTCGCCCTTCAGGTTGGCCACGTACAGGCGGGTGGCGGCGGTCCCGGCCGACGTCGAAGACTCGGCTCCGGTGGCCAGCATGTCGGGGTACCAGCCCGTGGGGATGTAGCTGACCGGCACCTGCTCGGTGCCGGTGCCGGGCACCGGCACCGATTGGGCCACGGGCTCGACGGTGCCGCCACTCACGGCCAGGACCTCCACGGCGTCGATCCCGGCCAGGGCCACCAGTAGGTGCGTCCCGTCGGGCGTGAAGGTCACCGCCAGGGGGGCGGTGCCGAGGGGGCCACCGGGTACGGCGACGGAGACGGTATCGGTGCGGCTTGTGTCCACTGACCCGTCGGTACGCAGCGACAGGATGCTGACGGTGTCGGAGTTGCTGTTGGCCACAGCCACCATGGAGCCGTCGGGCGACAGAGCCACGCCGGCCGGCCCATCGCCCACGGGTACCACCTGACGCTCGTGGCCGGTGCCGTCGGAGGCGACGGTCACCACCGACACCGTGCCATGTCCATTGCCGCGGGCCGCGCCGGGGTTGGTCTGGTCGGCGAAGTTCGACACGTACAAGGTGCCGCCGGCGGTGCCGGGTCGATAGGCGAGGCCATAGGCGTCGCGCCCTACGGCGATAGCGTGCACGGCCGGCGCCGAGGTGGACAGGGGGTTGGACACGTCGATCACGTTCACCACCGAGCAGATGGTGTCGCTCACGCCGGCCACCGTGTCCGATGCCGGGCAGGGGGACCCGCCGTCGGCCGCCTCCACCGCACTTTGGGGCATTCCGATGGTGCCGGCCACGAACAACTGGGCACCGTGCAGGAGCATGGACCCCGGGTAACCGGCCACCGGGATGCCGCGGTTGGGGGTAGCCGGGGCCGGCCCGGCCTGGTCGAGATCCACCAGGCGGCCGCCCGGGGTGGCCAGGTACTCGAAGACGCGGTTCGACGGGCCGCTCGACACCCAGACGTGTCCCGACCCATCGGCGGCCACGCCCTGATAGGCGGAGCTGACGGTGGTGGGGCTGGCCACCAGGGCGCTCGAGTCGATGGAGTCGATCGACTCGTTGAAGATGCCGCTGGTGACGGCGTACACGGTGCCGCCGTCGGGCGTCACGGTTACGCCGGTGGGGGCGCGGTCGGTGAGTACCTGGGTGCCGGCCGGGTCGAGGGCCCACCCGTTAGGCAGGCGATCGGAGCCCGGTAGGGGGTTGGACCCGCTCACGCCCACGGCCACGTGCAGGGAGGCCGGGGCCAGGCCCGAGATCGCCGGGGTAGACACCGCCGCCAGTCCGAGCGCGCCGACCAAGGCCACGCCGATGCGCATACCGCCCACTTCGCCCTCCTGAGTTCGAGACGGGCCGCCTGCCCGTCCGCCCCCGAACCGGGCGCCAGGTTAACGGAGGGTGGCGTCCCGAGGCCACTGAGCGCGCGACATCCCCTCGCTAGCGTCACCGCATGGGCATCGCCCCGGTTTCGCGCCGTCATGGCTCTGGCCGCCTGCACCGGCGGGTCGGCGCCCGGCGGATCGTCGGCCGGCTCTCGGGTCACCTCCGGCGCCGGCTCCCAGGTCCTGGTGGTGGCCGGCGCAGGGTGGGACCCCTCGTCGCTGCATGGTCCGGTGCCGGCTCCAGGGTCCTGCCGACTCCGGGTGGCGGCCGACGGCCGGCCCCTTCCCGACCCCGTGTGCACACCGGGGGTCGTCAACAGCGACGTGACCCAGTCCGACCTGGCCACCACCATCTGCCGGGTAGGGGGCTACAGCGACTCGGTGCGCCCTCCCGAGAGCCTGACCGAGGCGTTCAAGGCCAGGTCGCTTGCGGCGTACGGCGAGAGCAAGCCCGAGGGCGGGTATGAGCTCGACCACCTGGTTCCCCTCGGGCTCGGCGGAGCCAGCGACACCCGGAACCTATGGGCCGAGCCCGACGACCACCCTGGGGGGGCCGCCAATTCCAAGGACCCGGTGGAGACGGAATTGCACGATCTGGTTTGCGACGCCGTGGACGGTGGCCGGCCCTACCTGCCGCTGGCCGCGGCCCAGCAGCTGATGGCGTCGGACTGGACCACGGCCCTGGCACAGGGGCGCGCCGAGCTCGTAGGATGAACAAGTCTCATCCAGAGTGACCCGAGGGGCCTGGCCCGTTGACGGTCCGGCAGCCGGCCGAAAGGCGCGGTGCCAACGCCAGGATCGATGAGGAGGGCCAATGTCCGGTGCCAGACGCGTGTACCGCAACATCTCGCGGGCCATGTTCGACCTTCCGCCCGACCAGCGCCGAGCCATGCTCGAAGCCTTGGAGCATGCCGACGTCGACCCGTCGACCGGCGTGCTGCGCCTATGGGCGACAGCGCTGGCACGGGTCGGGGTCGACCTCGTAGGTGGCGATGCACCAGTCGAGCAGGGCGCCGATATCGGTGGCACAGACCTTGCGGTAGGTGCCGGTCACCGAGTGCGTGGAGCCGGCCGGCCGGCCGACCGACGCGCATGAGGCCTTGTGCAGCTTGAGCGACCGCGTCGCTGCCTTGCCGGCGTTCACGACGTAGCCCTCGCCATGGCCACCCAGCCAGGCTAGGTACCCGTCGTCGTCGTCGGTGAAGCAGAGCACGAGTTTGGTTGCATCCACTGGCGCCGGAGGCGGCGGCAGGCGCGGCGGGGGAAGAGGGGCGACCGAAGCCACAGCCACCGGTGCAGCCACAGCCACCGGTGCAGCCACAGCCACCGGTGCAGCCACAGCCACCGGTGCAGCCACAGCCACCGGTGCAGCCACAGCCACGGGTGTGACTTCGGCAACCGACGCAAAGGTGATGCGGTCGCGCAGGGTGTCGAGCAGGGCCCAGATGTACTCGGCGCCGCGTCCGTTGGGATCCTCGCCGAAGTGGTGCCAGCGGCGTTGCTCGTAGAAGAGACATCCCCGAAGCTCGTCGATGGTGGTGGGCAGCGAGCGGTCCCGGGTCCAACTTTGCAGGGCCCGGTTGCCCAGCTCGGCCACGTCGGTCCAGTAGCCGTATCCGTCATAGGACAGAGCGAACTCCTGCACGTCCGCCCATGGCATGGCGCGCCTCGGCACCATGTCGCTGCGCAGCTCGTCGTTGGTCACGGCATTGGCCACGAAGTCGCCACCGGGGGCCCGGGCGGGGTCGGTGAAGCGAAGGACCGGATCCGCCCGACGCGGCGCCACGGTGTCGATGGGCGTGACATAGGCCAAGGTGGGGGTCATGGGCCGATCGGCGCCGACCACTCCGAGTATTTCGCGCAGGCTCTGGCGCCGTCCCCGACGCCGCAGTCCGAGTCCCAGTGGTTGCATGGTGTCCCCGCTCTCTCTTGGATCAGGCCGCCGCCGGCTCGGCCAGAACGATCTGGCCACCGCCGGTCTGCTTGGCCTGGTAACAGGCATCATCGGCATCGCGCAGCAGGTCCTCGACGCTGCACCCCGGTGCAGCCAGGGCGATGCCGGCCGAGAAGGGCTGCGACGTGGCCCGGTACAGCCGACCCAGCACGTCCACGGCCTGGGCCGCTCCGGTCGACGGGAGCAACAGCACGAACTCGTCGCCCCCGGCGCGCGCCAGTACGTCACTGGAGCGCAGCTGGCCGCACCACGCCGCACTGACCTCGGCCAACAGGCGGTCGCCGTGCTCGTGGCCATAGGCGTCGTTAACGTCTTTGAAGTGGTCGAGGTCCATGACGACCAGGCACAGGGGATGGCCGAGGCGTGCGCACCGGGCGATCTCCCGAGCGAGCACCGGCTCCAGGGCCCGGCGGTTGGCCAGTCCCGTGAGGGGATCGGTGGTGGCGGCCACTTTGAGTGCCTGGTGGAGGATGTGGACCACGATCCCGACCGTGGAGGTGGTTCCGGCCATGACGACCCAGGCGGCCGGCGCCCCGGCCACACCTGAAGGGAAGAGCACGGCGGCCGACATGGCGCCCTGCACGACCAGGTAAAGCAGAAAGGCCCGACTGGGATAGAAGGAGGCGGCGAAGATGGTCGGGAGCAGGAACAGGCCGCAGACGGCATAGACGACGGGGCTGTGATGGGCGAACATCACGGCGCTGCTCACGGCCACCAGGGCCACCAGCGACAGCGCGTAATTGACCCAGATGGGCCGGTCTACCCCCTTCCAGAGCGTCCACAGGGCCACGCCGGCGGCGAAGACGGCCACCGCCGCCCACCCGGCGACCACCACGCCGGGGCCGTGGGGGAGCACAATCACCAGGACGCCGATGAGGCAGCCGATGCCCCACAGCACGGCGGAGAACTGGGCCACCTGGCGAGGCGAGATCACGCTGTCGCCGACACCCGATGCCGCCGGTCCCCGAAGGGCGCCCTGCGGCTCGGCGTCGCCTGATCTCTTGCGCTTGACCACACTTAGCTATCGGATGCCGTTGGCTCACAGTTGAGAGGGGCGACGCACGGTGGCCGACTCGTGCCTGGCTAGCCTTCGTGACTCATGTCCGAACTGGTCATCGCCACCTACAACGTCCACGGAGGCGTCGACGGCTGGGGTCGCCCCTTCGACGTGGCCGAGGCGTGCCGCCGGCTCGATGCCGACGTGCTGGTGTTGGAGGAGACGTGGCACGACAGTGGCGCCGAGGGCTTGGCCCAGAGGGTGGCCAGGGTGCTCGGTTACGCCGTGGTGGAGGTGCCTGTTGCTCCGGGCCATCTGCACCCCCCGCCACCCGGCCGGCTCCGGGGGTGGGGCCCGACGCGCCGGCGTCGCCCCGGCGTGGGCCTTCGGATCGACCCTCCGGGGGCCACTGCTCGAGGTGGCCCTGGGGCCTTGGCCGGCTCGGTGGGCCTCGCCGTACTGGTTCGGCCCACGCTGCTGGTCGGGTCCGGCGCAACAGGTCAGCACGCGCCGGAACCCGGCGCAACAGGTCAGCAACCCGGCGCACCTGGCCCCGGCACCGGGTTTCCCCACACGATCATCGAGCTCGGACAACTGGCCGGCGACCTCTCGCCGCGCTTGGCCATAGTGGCGGAGCTTCATCTCGAACGATCGGTGGTCCGCGTGGTCGGGACCCACATGTCCCATCTCAGACATGGCTCGCCCGTTCAGCTCCGGCGTCTGCGCCGGGCTCTGGCCGACCGAACCGCGCCGGTCGTCCTGGTCGGTGACATGAACCTGTGGGGGCCGCCGCTCGGGCTGCTGTTCCCAGGGTGGACCCGAGCCCGATGCGGCCCGAGCTGGCCCACCTGGCGGCCGGTGTTCCAGATCGACCACGTCCTGGTCCGCCCCCCGTTGCACATCGGCGACAGCGAGGTGGTGAGGGTGGGAGCGTCGGACCACTTCCCGCTGCGGGTCGTCGTACACCTGCCCTGAAAGCCCCTAGGGCGGAGCGTCCGACGAGCGCCCGGCACCTGCAAGACTCGTCGTCCATGACGATGGCCATAGAAGCCGATGGGCTCGAAAAGACCTTCGGCGGCATCGTCCGGGCCCTCGACGGAGTGAGCTTCGCCGTGCCGTCGGGATCCATTTTCGGCCTGCTCGGGCCCAACGGGGCGGGCAAGACCACCGCCGTGCGCATCCTCACCACCATTCTGGCGCCCGACCGGGGAGTGGCCAGGGTGCTCGGGTACGACGTGGTAGCCGAGGCCGGCGCCGTGCGGCGGTCGATCGGCCTGGCCGGCCAGTACGCGGCCGTCGACGAGAACCTCACCGGCCGGGAGAACCTGGCCATGGTGGGACGGCTCAATCACCTCCCTCGCCAGGTCACGGCGCGTCGGGCCACCGAGCTGCTCGAGCAGTTCCACCTGGCCGACGCCGGCGACCGGACGTTGAAGACGTACTCCGGCGGCATGCGGCGGCGCCTCGATGTGGCTGCCGCCCTGGTGGCGCAGCCGTCGGTGCTCTTCCTCGACGAGCCCACCACCGGCCTCGACCCTCAGAGCCGCATCGACCTGTGGGACACCATCGAGCACCTGGTCGAAGGCGGGACCACGGTCCTGCTCACCACCCAGTATTTGGAGGAGGCCGACCGCCTGGCCCACCGCGTAGCCGTGGTGGACCACGGCCGGGTCATCGCCGAAGGCACCCCCGAGGAGCTGAAAGCCGGCATGGGCACCACGGTTTTGGACATCGGCATGGACGACACGGCCACGGCGGCCAAGGTGGCGCAACTGCTCTCGGGAGTGGGCCCCAAGGAGCCGAGTGTGGTCGGTACCACGGTGGAGGTCCCCATCGACGACGGCCCCAGGGCTGCCATGGAAGCCCTGCGCCGCCTCGACCAGCAAGGCCTGATCCCGGCCAGCTTCGTGCTGCGCGAGCCCAGCCTAGACGACGTCTTCCTGGCCCTGACGGGGCGTCCGGCCGAGGATCTCGAGGCCGGCGCTGTCGCGCCGGCCGACGGGCGAGGCGACGGGCGAAGCGGCGGGCGCCGCCGGCGCCGCCGCGCCCGCACCGGAGAGGTGGCCTCGTGACGACCCAGCCAACGGCGTTGGCCCCGAGCGCTACAGCGACAGCCACCGCCGCCAGCGGCACGCGACTGGGGTGGGTGGTGGCCGATGCCCTGACGGTGACCAAGCGCAACCTCATCGCCTACACGAGGATCCCCGAGTCGCTGTTCTTCTCGAGTGTGCAACCGATCATGTTCGTGCTGCTGTTCCGCTACGTCTTCGGCGGGGCCATCCAGGTCGGGGGTGGGTCCTACGTCAACTTCCTCATGCCCGGGATCTTCGTGCAGACCGTCGCCTTCGGCGCCATCGGCACGAGCATCGGGCTGGCCGAAGACCTGCAGAAGGGTTTGATCGAGCGCTTCCGGGCCCTGCCCATGGCCCGCTCGGCGGTCCTGGCCGGGCGGACGCTGGCCGACCTGGTGCGCAACGTCTTGGTCTTCGTGCTCATGACGGCGGTGGGCTATGCCGTGGGCTTTCGCATTCAGACCAACGTCATCGCCTTTTTGGGCGGGGCGGCGCTGGTGCTGCTCTTCTCCTACGCCCTTTCGTGGGGGTTCGCTGTGATCGGCCTGTCGGCCCCCAACAGCGAGACCGCCCAGGTCATGTCGTTCCCGGTGCTGTTCCCGCTCATCTTCGCCTCACCGGCCTTCGTGCCCGTGCACGACATGCCGGGGTGGCTGCGTCCCTTCGCCTATGACCAACCCTTCGGGCGGGTCATAGAAGCCACCCGGGCCCTCATGGCCGGTGGCCCGACGGCCTCCTACGTGATCGACGCCGTGATCTGGTGCGTGGCGCTGCTGGCGGTCCTGGCGCCGATTGCCGTGTGGCGTTATCGCCGGGTGGGCTGAGCCTTCGAGGCCAGGACCGTGGTGCCGGTGACAGGGCCGGTCCCGCCGGGCTGGCCACCGCCGGCCGAGGGCAGCGACGAGAAGGCGATGGCTCCCGTGGGAGCGGTGACCGGTACGGCTTCACCCCAGCCCGAGAAGTCGATTCGGAAGGTGAGCGACGATGCGGCGGTGCCCGAGCCGACGGTGCCGCGCTCGGTGTAGGAGACCGGCAGGTGCCGGCCACCAGCGGTCACCTCGAGGGTGGCCGTTCCTTTCGCCACCTGGCCGTCCACCCCCTTGAGCGGCCCCTGCACCACCTCGACGCGGTGGCCGGCCACGGTGGACGCCGTCAGCAAGCGCGCCGGAGTGAAGGTCACGTTGTCGTGTAGCGCCGAAGCGGTGGTAACGGCGGCGTAGACCGACTGGTAGGGGGCGTCGCCGGTGGCCAACGAAATCCACTGGCCGGCATGGGTCTGGGCCGCGGCCGGCGACAGGCCCAGGTTCTCCACCATGGCGGTGGCATCTCCCTGGAAGAAGCAGGCGGCGCCGATGACGAGCACCTTGAAGGTGTCACCGGACACGGTGATGACCTGCATGCCGTGGTCGCTGGCGGCGTTCCCCACCGTCAACTGCTGCACTCCACTGGAGGTGGAGGACGACACGTAGTGGAACGAGCCGGCGCTCAGCGCTGCCGCCAACGAGCTCACCACCAGCCGCCGGGCCGCCGGCGCCGAGGACACCGATGAGCTCGTGCCGCCGCCGGTGGCCAGCCACAGCGCACCAGCGGCCAGGGCCGCCACCAGCACCACCGCTGCGGCCATCATCACCGGCGTCCGCCACCGGTGTCGGAGGCGACGTGCGGCCACGGGCGGCTGCGGTTGAAGCGGCGTGGCCGGCCACGGCAATGGCAGGGGGACGGGGGCGGTCACCGGCTCCTGGCTCAGGTCGTCGTCGGTCACTACGGCGAGCCTAGGCGTGCTGCGCCCGGACCCGGTGGCGGCGACAGGTTTGCGACGAGGGTAGCGGCTGGAGCGCTCAGGCGACGGTGGTGCGAGCAACCAGGAGACGCGACGACGCCTGCACGCGCAGGACACCGTCGTGTTCGAAGGGACGCAACAACTCGGCTGCTCGCGACAGGAACTGGATCCGAGCCTGCTGGTCCACCTCGTGCCACGAAGCCGACAGTGGGGGGAGTGACGGGTAGATGCGCACCCATTCGGCCACCGGCGGCAAGGTGGCCAGCATGCGCACCGTCCGGCACGACACATCGGTGAGTCCTGCTTGCCGGGCCAGTGCGAGGAGGTCCTCCACCTTGTGCCATGCACAGGACTGCAGCAGATGTTCGGCCACCCCCGAGCGCTCGAAGCCCGACTTGATGGCGGCATCGAGCTGGGCGGCAAAGGCCGGGTTCTCCTCGATGGGCCCCCAGGTGGTGAGCCCCAGCCGGCCCCCCGGGGCCAGAATGCGCCGCATCTCCTCCACGATGGCCACGGGGTCGGGGAAGCGGTGCAATGCGTGCTGGCACGCCACCACGTCGAAGGTGCCGTCGGCAAAGGGCAGCCGGCCGCCGTCCCATGCCTGCCAGTCGACCAGGCTGGTGATGTCGACGCGTCGAGCCACGTCGAGCGCCGGGCCCGAGGCATCCACTCCGACGACCCGACCCCCTGGCCCCGAGACCCGGGCGGCCAGGCGAGCGAAGATGCCGGTTCCGCAGGCCACATCGAGCACGCGGGCGCCACGTACCACCACCAAGGCGTCGAGGGCCCGCTCGGCGAAACGGCGCCCGAAGGCAGGATCGAAGTGGGTGGCGGCGGCTGAGGCGCTGGCTTCGTCGGCGAAGCTGCCAGGGAATGGGGCGCGAGGCTGTCCATGTCCTTCGACGGTCCGGGTACGGACCGTCGACGATCCCGAAACCTCGGTCGCCCTGTCCAACTCAGCGCCTCCTCCGCCCGCGCCGCTCACGCTAGTGCACCGAGGTCACGGCGCCGGGGACCGTATCCAGACGGCGCTTTGGCCTGAGTGGCGGCGGCGCGCAGGTGGTCGGCGAGCTCGTCGGCCCGGGCATGGGCGTTGGCCCCGCTGGTGGAGGGCATGACGTAGACCGGCCGGCCGGCGACGTCACCGGGTTGGACGCCCGGTTGGGCCAGGCGGTCCACGGCGGCGCGCCACCCAGACAGCCCCACCATGCACAGCACACCCGGGTGCAACCAGCGCACCAGGCGCTCGACGCGGGCCAGACCTTGGCGGTACTCGGCCGGGGTGAGCTCCGAAGCGCGGCGCGTGGCCCGCTTCACGAGGTCGGTCATGCCGAGGCCGTGGTGCACCAGCGCGTGCACGGGATCCCGGTCGCGGCTGGCCAGCCCGGCGGCCAGGGCGGCTGGCCAGAACCGGTTGCCGGGCCGGGCGAACCCGACACCCACGTCGGCGGCGTACAGGCTGGGATTGAGACCCACAACCAGCAGCTTCATCGAAGGGCCCACCACGTCGGCGAGCGTGCGCAGACGCACGGCCCGCACCCGCACCACGTCGTCCTCGTCCTGCAGGGCGACCACGTCGAAGCCGGCCCCGGCGAACACGTCGAGAAGTGCTTCGGGCTTCCAGGCGGCGAAGAACCGCCCGCCCACGTCGTCGGCGGGCAGGGCATGGCCTTCGTACTCGCCCTGGAGGACCTGGACGTCGATGGGAGCGCCCACCTCGAGCACCCGGTGCAGTTCGGCCAGGGCCAGCGGCAGGCGCCGGCTCGGCACGTGCAGGTAACTCATGTTGGCCCACGCCCCTCCGAAGCGCCGGCGCCCGAAAGGCAGCGCCTCCAGGTCTCCTTGGACGAGAGCCACCCACGGGGCCTCGGCGCGGCACTGGTCGAGCATGGCCCGGGCGGCGTCGAGGCCGATCACCGGCCGGCCGAGATCGGCGCCGTAGTGGCCGGCCCCACAGCCGACGTCGAGGCGCACGTCTCCCTCGGCCACCCGTTTGGCGAAGGCCCGGGCGTGGGCCTTGCGCACCGGGCGGCGCCGGGCCGCCCACTCGAGCCCACGCTGCTCGTAGACCTCGACGGTGGCGCGGTCCATGTGGGAGCGCTACTCGGCCAAGCCGACCGGGACGCCGTCGACGATCTGGTCGAGGTACTCCGACAAGCCGTAGCCGATGCGCCCGTCGTCGAGTTGCCAGCGCGTCATCCCCTCGGAGATGCGAGTGACCAGCTCGAGGCCGTCGGAGTCGCGACGTCGGTTGCGCAGGGGCACGAGCCGAAGGACCGTGCCCTTGACCGCCCAGCGCCGGTCCCCGCAGACCAGCTCGGCCTCCAGTGAGCGGTGAGTACGCTCGGGCCCGTCGAAGGTGGAGCGCACCTGGAAGTCGTCGCAGAGGTGCAAGGTCTCGCCGTCCCACACGAAGCCGCTGCGGATGCCGGGGCCCTGTCGGCGGGCGATGCGCGAGCCCATGAAGCCGAAGTCGGGCCCGAAGTTGGCCGTGAGCCACCGGTAGTACCACGGCGCTTGCCAGTAGCGCGGGCCCCAGCTGTGGTCGCGCAAGCCAAAGCCGTGCACGTCCCACTCCTCCTCGCCGACAGCGATTCGGCCGGTGGCCTCGACCAGCTGCTCGTAGTGGCCGCGGGCGAACTCCTCGCCGGGGGTCTCCGACGGCCGGTCCGGTTCGCCGCCGAACATGGCCGAACGGCCGGCGAAGGCCATCTCCACGTGGCACTGCGCCGTCGGGTTGGCGCCGAAGGCGGCCTTGGGGTCGGCCAGCTCGGCGGGATCGTCGAGTACCAGCAGGGCCCCGGTGTAGGACACCCGCAAGGCGGCGAAGGGCTCGAGGACCTCGAAGCGTAGGCCGGCGGCGTCGAAGGCCAGGTTGTCGGTCACCGACGGCCGTTGGAACATGAATCCGACGCGGCCGTCTGGAAGGTAGAGGCACACCGTCATCTCGCCGGTGCCCTCGTTGGCCCGGTTGCCGAGGCGGAAGAAGGCACCGATGCGCTTGTCGGGGTCGATGGCGTTGAAGTACATGGACTCGTTGAAGTTGGGCTCAGGGCCCAACTCGTGCATGTACTCGTCGCTGCGTTCGAGGCGTAGGCCGATGCCGCCCACGCTAGGGGAGGGGCCGGCCCGTAGCATCTCGTCCGTGGCATCCCCGGCTCCGGCTTCCAGCGAACTGGCCGAGGCCCTCCGATCCGTCCTCGAGCCGGTGCTCGGCACCGGCCTCGAGGTAGGCGACGTGCAGCGCATGCCCGGCGGGTCCTCTCGGGAGACCTGGGCGTTCTCGGCCACATCCCGCCGGGGCCCGGTCCGGCGCCTGGTGCTGCGCCGCGACCCCACCGGCGCCCCCGCCTCGGGCCTGGTCCTGGAGGCCGACCTGCTGCGAGCGGCGGCCGGTGCCGGCGTGCCGGTGCCGGCGGTGGTGGCCTCCGGCACTGCCGACAGCGCCTTGGGCGCTGCCTTCGTCGTGGTCGGCCACATCGAGGGGGAGGCCCTGCCCCGCCGGGTCCAGCGCCTGGCCGCCGACACCGGCACCGGCCCCGCCCTTACGGCGCAATGTGGCCGGATCCTGGCCGCCGTGCACGGCATCCCGCCGGCGTCGGTCCCGGGCCTCTCCGGTGGTGACCAACTCGAGCAGCAGCGCGGGCTGCTCGACCACCTGGGCCAGCCCCACCCCGCCTTCGAGTTGGCCCTGCGGTGGTTGGCCGAGAACCGACCGGCGCGCTCGGGCGAGGTCGTGGTCCATGGCGACTTCCGCAACGGCAACCTCATCGTCGGGCCCGACGGCGTCCGGGCCGTGCTCGACTGGGAGTTGGCCCATCGAGGCGACCCGCTCGAGGACCTCGGTTGGATGACGGCCAAAGCCTGGCGTTTCGGGTCCGAGCTGCCTGTTGGGGGCCTCGGGACCGTGGAGCAGCTGGTGGCCGGCTACGAAGGGGCCGGTGGTGGTCCGGTGGACCGCCAGGCGCTCACGTGGTGGGAGACGCTCGCCACCTTGCGCTGGGGGATCATCTGCATCGTGCAAGCCCTCACCCACACCTCGGGCGCCGTGCGCTCGGTGGAGCTGGCCGCCATCGGCCGGCGCGTGTGCGAGGTGGAATGGGACCTCTTGGCCATGGTGGACCGGTGACAGACGACGCCCTCCACGACATCCCCTCGGCGCTCGAGCTGCTCGAGGCGGTGGAGGAGTTCCTGCGCCACGACGTCATGGCGGCCACCGAGGGTCGGGTGGCCTTCCACGCCCGGGTGGCCGCCAACGTGCTGGCCATGGTGGCGCGCCAGATGGCTCTGGGGCCGGCGCAGGCCGAGGCCCATCGGGCGCGCCTGGACGCCCTGGGCGTCGCCGATGACGCTGAGCTGGCCGAAGCCATCCGCAGCGGTGTCATGGACGGGCGCCTCGACGAGGTCCGCAAGGCAGTGCGCCAGGCCGTGGCCGACAAGCTGGCCGTGGCCAACCCCCGCTACGTCGACGATGTCAACGACGGGTGAGCCTGCGGCTCGGTCAGTAGTTTGAGCTCGTGGGCAAACTCGTGGTCGAGCCCGACGAAGTCCCACCTGCCGACACCGTCACAACTGAGAACCCGGCAAGACCTTGTCCTGTGACCTGGCCAGGGGAATCTTGTACGAAGGTGAACACAGGAGATCCGTTGTACGTCACCTGGTAGGTGCCATCCGATCGCCTCACATCGCCAACCGTTCCAGTAACTCCTGCGGCGCCCGTCGGAATTGTGCCGGCTGGCACGGTGAGTGCGGGCCACGCCGAAGCGCAGCTACCCGTGCAGCTGCCCCTGAGGGTATAGAGCGGGTGGCCGCTGATGTCGGTCAGGATGCGACCGTAAGCGGAGACGGTCTCTGCTTTCACGACTGCGGTGGCAGACCCAGGGGAGGTCGTAGAGGACGGGGGTGCCGATGACGATCCGATGGTTCCGGCCGAACCGCATGCCGCAGAGAGCAGCGCTACCGCACCCAGACCGCTCCAGTGAAGGGCCCCGTGGCAGAACGCCCCAGGGCGACTTGCCAAGCGAGGCTTCGCCTCCGCCCTCACTTGGTCTCTGATCTTGGCCATGGTGTCCTCCTGATTACGGCTTCCTCATCGCAATACTCCTCGCGGCCTGGAATTGTTCATGCCAAATGTTTTGTGGCCACTCGGCCACGGAAATCAGACTCTCGGCACATGAACGAATCGAGCCAGCTCTCGTATACATGCCTAGATCACGATCACGAGGAGGCGGTAGTGAGCAAGCTCTGGGCATTCGGCTGGATAGTTCGGGTTTGTGTGGTGCTCGGAGTCGGCACATTGGCAACGGCGTGCGGCTCTTCCGGCCCGGCACCGACTGCGGTCCACCACACTGCGCCCACCATCACTACATCAATAACCACGCCATCCACCAATGCTGCTACCACGCCGACTCCGGGTGCCACCGCCTCTTCGACGTCGCCACCGAAGGGTCCGGTGACGACCCACCCAGCCTCTACGACCACGTCGCCTAAAGTGCCGATGACCACGGCTCCTGGCTCGACTACGACAGTTCCTGTTGGCACGGTGATCTCATCTCGCAGCACCCCGAGCTACGGCGACATCGTGACTGACGGCGCCGGAAGGACGCTTTATCTCTACACGCCAGATGAAGGTCAAAGCTCTCCGCAGTGCACGAGCACGGCGGGCTGTTCCTCGACCTGGCCCCCGCTGAAGGCTATGGGAACGCCACGAGCAGAGGGCGCAGCCCAGCCAGCACTTCTGGGAGCGGAGGATGGCCAGGTGACCTACAACGGCCACCCTCTGTACTACTACGCCGGTGACTCGGGGGCAGGACAGACGAGCGGGGAGGGCGTCGGTGGGATCTGGTACGTCGTAAGCACCTCGGGAAGTCCGGTGTTCTAGGCCGGCCTGCAGGGTGGTCTGGTGCTCGGGCGCCCAGAGGCCTGTGAACAGCGAAGGTGTCTAGTCCGTATCCTCATGTGACGCCCGTGGAATGCCGACGAGAGGGAAGTCTCAGGAATGCCTAGGACGCTAGATGCCGCCTCGAGCACTGCGGCGGGAGTTGTCGAGTGCGACAGCGACGTATGTTCGACATGATTCCCCGAGCCGGAAGCACCAACGGCAGAGCAAGGGTAAAGGGGAATCCAATCAGGGGCACCATGGAGTCCTCGGTGGCTATCGCGCCCGCAGGATCCGAAGAAGCTGACGAGGTCGGGCTGCGAAGTGCGTTCTTGGCTCACGGAGGGGAACTATTCGGATTTGCTCGTAGGGCGCTGGATGACTCGAATGTCGCCGAGGACGTCGTCCAGGACACCTTCGTCCGAGCTTGGCGCGCCCGCCGTCGCTTCGATGCAGAACTGGGCAGCCTTCGGACGTGGCTTTTCGCGATCGAACGCAATGTCATAATCGACTACGCCCGTGCTCGAGCCAGCCGCGCATCCCAGCCCCTTGATGAGGATTTGGCCAGTGATATCGATGACATAGAACGGGCCATGGTCGGTTGGCAGGTCGAAGAGGCGGTCCGCCGCCTCCGCCCCGACCACCGTCATGTGTTGGTCGAGATTCATTACCGTGGGCGCTCGAGCCGGGAGGTGGCCATCGATCTCGGGATTCCCGAAGGGACTGTCCGCAGCCGTCTCTTCTACTCGATGCGCTCGCTGCGTCTAACGCTCGAAGAGATGGGATGGGACGCGTGACTTCGCAGGACTGCGATCCCTTCAGGGGGCTGATTGCCCTGCTTGCCATTGGCCGGCTCCCCGAGACCGAGAAACTCGGCCTTGCCGAGCACCTAGAAGGGTGCCGTGACTGCCGGGAGGATCGCCGAGAACTCACGGAATTGTCGGCGTTGCTTCCCAAAGTGGACCTAGGCCACCTAGATGAAGCCGATATACCAGCGGGCTTGTCCGGCAAAGTGCTGAACCGACTGAATGCCGAAGCCCGCAGAGATCGGCGGAAGCGTGGTCTGCGTGTCGTTTGCCAGCCACATGGGACCAGCTAGCCACAGGTTTTGCCAGTGGCATGGGACCACCCCGTTTGCCAGTTATGGGACCACCCTGAGGATCCACCTCCGCCGGCCGAAGAGACATTCGGCTGGGCCTCCGATGCCGAGGCGGAGGAGGCCCCATGGCGTTCAGGGAGGTCACGGTGGTCCAGGTCAAAGAGGCGCTCCGGCGATGGCTGAGAGGTGAGGGCGAACGCACCATCGCCCGGGGGGTGGGGATGGATCGAAAGACCGCCCGGCGCTACATCGCCGCCGCGATGGAGCTCGGGGTCGAGCGCTCCGGCGGGGAGGAACAGCTCACCGACGAACTGATCGGCCAGCTGGTCGAGCGGGTGCGCCCGCACCGGCCCGACGGCCACGGGGCGGCGTGGCGGACGCTGCTCAACGAGGAGAAGCAGATCACGGCGTGGGTGAGAGACGACCTCACCGTCACGAAGATCGGGATCCTCCTCGAACGACGCGGCATTGTCGTCCCGCCCCGGACCTTGGCCCGCTTCGCGGTGGAACACTGCGGGGCCGGCCGGCGCAGAGTCACGGTGCGCGTCGACGACCCGCCGCCGGGAACCGAGCTTCAGGTCGACTTCGGCCGACTCGGGCTCGTGGCCGACGGTGACAGAAGGCGCGTGTGCCACGGGCTCATCTTCACGGCCGCCTTCAGCCGCCATCAGTTCGTGTGGCCCACGTTCTCCCAGACCACCGAGGAGGTGATCAGGGGCTTCGAGGCCGCCTGGGGCTACTTCGGTGGGGTATTCCCCGTGGTTATCCCAGACAACATGAAGTCGATCGTGATCACGGCCGAGGCCACCGCTCCGCGGTTCAACGATGTCTTTCTCGAGTACGCGCAGTCGAGGGGCTTCGTCGTCGACGCGGCGAGGGTGAGAACCCCGACCGACAAACCACGCGTCGAACGAGTCGTGCAATACGTACAGAAGAATTTCTTCGCCGGCGAGACCTTCGTCGACCTGGCCGACTGCCGGGCCCGGGCCGAGACGTGGTGCACGACCACGGCCGGCATGCGCATCCACGGCACCACCCAGTGCCGACCCCTCGAGGCATTCCGTGTCGAAGAGCAGCCGCTTCTTCTCGCCTTACCGTGTGCGCCGTTCGACACGCCCAAGTGGTCGGACCCGAAAGTGCATCGTGACTTTCATGTCGAGGTGGCCAAGGCGATCTACAGCGTCCATCACCTGCTGGTGGGCCGCACGCTTCGGGCCCGGTGCGACTCGGCCACGGTGAAGCTGTATCTGCGCGGCGAGCTGGTGAAGGTCCATCCCCGCAAACCCCCTGGTGGGCGCAGCACCGACCCGGCCGACATGCCAGAAGGCACCGAGATCTACGCCACGCGGGACGTCGACCGGCTCCAGCGCATGGCGGCCGAGCACGGCGACGCCATCGGCATCTACGCCACCGCCATACTCGACACGCCGCTGCCGTGGACCCGCATGCGCCAGGTCTACCGGCTGCTGGGACTCGTGAAGAAGTGGGGGGCGAGTCGCGTAGAAGAGGCGTGCCGGCGGGCATTGGACGCCGAGGCGGTGGACGTGAACCTGGTCTCGCGCATGTTGGAACGGGCCCGGGAATCGACCGATCCCGATGCCCGGCCGGACCCGGTCGTCATCCAGGGGCGCTTCGCCCGTGACGCGTCGGAGTTCGCCGTGAAAGAGGCGGGACGATGAACCCACCCACCCCCACCGTGTCTCCGGAGCTGAAGGTCCTCATGCGTCGCCTGAAGCTCGGGCGACTTCTCGACACGCTCCCCGAGCGCCTGGCCCTGGCCCGCACCCACAACCTCGTCCACACGGAGTTCTTGGAGCAGCTGTTCTCCGACGAGGTGCAACGGCGCGACAGCGACTCGGCCGGGCTCAGAGCGCACAAGGCGAAACTCGATGCGACGATGACGCTCGAGGCGTGGGACGAGGAGGCCAAGATCACCTACGACCGGGCCGTGTGGTCCGAGCTCGTGACGCTGCGCTTCGTCGAGCACGCCCGCAATGCCTTTATTCTGGGGCCCGTTGGAGTGGGCAAGACGTTTCTCGCTACCGCCCTCGGGCACATCGCCTGTCGCCGGCGCATAAGCGTGCACTTCGAACGCTCCGACAAGCTACACAAGCGACTCAAGGCGGCGCGCCTCGACGCCAGCTTCGATGTCGAGATGCGCAAGCTCATCGGTGTGGATCTCCTCATCATCGACGACTTTGCACTTAACGCCCTTGACACCACGGAGACGGCTGACATCTATGAACTGTGCGTCGAGCGGCACCACGTCGGCGCTACCGTTCTGACATCCAATCGTGACCCGAGCGAATGGCTGGCGATGATGGCCGATCCGCTGCTCGCTCAGTCGGCGGTCGACCGGCTGAAGAGTGCGGCGTGGGAGCTCATCATCGAGGGCGAATCCTACCGTCAGCACGAGAAGCCGGTCATCGGCAAAGAGCCGACCGACCCTCCGCCACCGAGGCCTCGGCGACGGCGCGCTTGACACCCAGCGCCGGCTACCGGATCATCGCGTCAGCCGGTCGCAGTGGACGCGAGGTGGTCCCATGTTGCTGGCAACGGGGTGGTCCCATAGGACTGGCAAATGACACTGCGATACGTCGTTGGCGGCACCGCAGCGGCCGGCATCGTTGTGCTCAGCTTGGCGCTGTCGTTAAGCGGTGAGGGGCCCGGCTCGACCAGAACCTTTGCGCTGACAGGCGAGCGACATGTCCACGCATCGGTGAGCCTTACGTCAGAAACGTGGGGAACTTCGCTACTGGTCAACGAGTCAGGGCAACCAGGTGGCCAAATCATGTGGGTGTCGATGCGCACCACGTCTGGCACGTGGTGGGAAGCTGGCACATTCAAGTCGGTGTCCGGCCACGGCGTCGAAGTTGCCATGGCTTGTGCCTTGACGAACTCACGAATCGAGTCGGTATGGATCAAGAACGCAGCAGGCCAGGTGGTGCTGCACGCATACCTATTCTGATGGTGGAGGACCTCTATCTGCCGGTGCGCTGGCGGTGGCTGCACCCCGGCCAACAGCACGGCCGGCGCTGGCCCTCCTCGAGCTCCTCCCGGGTTCGGCGAATGCGGCGTTGGCGGGTCGCCTCCTGCTTGGCGTCCTCGACCCAGCAAATGAACTCGTTGCGGGCCAGAGGCGTGATGTCCTTCCAGGCATCGAGTGCGTTGGGGCTGGCGATCAGCGCCGTGCGCAGGTCTGCGGGAAGCTTGTGCACCGCCCCGCCCGGCAGTCGGTGGGTGCCGCCTGGTGAACTCACCGTCCGGGTCACCTCAGCGACCGGTGAAACGCGGCGGTCGGCCCTCGAGCACGGCGGCCACACCCTCGACAGCGTCGGCCGTGCCGGCCAGCACGCTCTGCTCGTCCAGCTCGTGGGCCATGGCCACCCTGGCTCGCTCCACCAAGCCCTGGCGCAAGGTGGCCCGGGTGGACGCCACGGCCAGCGGGGCCCCCGAGGCGATGTCAGCGGCCAAGGTGGCAGCGGCGTCGAGCTCGGCGCCGGCGGGCACCACCATCTGGGCCAGGCCGATGCGTAGCGCCTCTTCTGCCCCCACGCGACGCGCCGTCAGGAAAAGCTCGGCTGCTCGCCCCGCACCCACCACCTCCGGGAGCAGCGCGCTCAGGGCGAATCCGGGGTGGATGCCCAACCGGACAAAGTTGGCCTGGAACCACGCCTGGTCGCCCATCACGCGTACGTCGCAGGCCAGGGCCAGGCCGAAGCCGGCTCCGATAGCCGCTCCTTGCATGGCCGCCACCAATGGCACCGGCGAGTCGAACAGCCGCGCTGCCTGGGTATAGAAGAGACCCGTCTGCTTGGCGAAGGCACCACCGGATGTGGGATCGGGGGCATCGGCGGAGCGGAAGTCGGCCCCGGCGCAGAACGAGCGGCCCTCGGAGCAGACCACAGCGGCGCGCACCTCGCCCGGCAGGCTGTGCACGGCGTCGGCCAGGCGGTGAAGCGTGGGCTCGGTGAGCAGGTTGTGCGGTGGCCGGCGCAGCGTGATTACAGCCACTGCCTGGCGTCGCTCGACGGTGACGTCGTCAGGCGCGTCGTTCATGGTGCAGTGGTGGATCGCGTCAGTTGTGCCGGCGCCCGGGGCGACGGCTCTGCCGCAGCGAAGCATCGGCCCGGGCGATCAATTCGTCGAGGCAATCGCCCCGCCGCAGCTCGGCGAAACCCACACTGGCCGACCCCCCGGGGGCCTCCTCGGCCAGGATGACTCTGAATTCCTTGAGGCGTTGCTCGGCCGTGGCCATGTCGGCCCCTGGCAGGGAGAACAGGAACTCGTCGCCGCCGAGGCGCAGGATCACATCGTAGGAGCGCAGCGTGGCCCGCAGCGCAGAGGTGACTTTGCGCAGCAACTCGTCGCCGGCGCGTGGGCCGTGCGCCTCGTTCACGTGCCTTAGGCCGTCGACGTTCAGGTAGCCCACGATGAAGCGGGCCCCACTTTGGCGACAGCGCTCCAGCTCGCGCTCCAAGGAGGCGAAGCCGGCCTGGCGGTTGAGCACTCCGGTGAGCTCGTCGCGAGTGAGCCCGTCGCGCTCGGCTGTCACCGCCGGGGGCTGGGGGGTCTGGCGACGATAAGGACTGGCCTCGGGGGGGTCGGGCAGCACCCTCACATCGCCACCGGTCGCCGGCAAGGGATCGGAACGCACCGTGCGCTCGTCGGCCACGCTGGCCAGGCGCTCGCCGGTGGCGGCCTCGGGCGACACCACGCCGCGCACGAGCTCGGCCCACAGGGCCACGATGTCGCCGATCTGCCCGGTCACCAGGTCGAGCAGGGCGTCGCGCTCGTCAGGGTCGAGGTGGCGCAACTGTTCGTGCACGCGCGCTGCACCGTCGGACAGCGCACCGGCGATCTCGAGGAGCCGCTGGGCCGGTACTACCGGGGTGCTGTCAGGTCGTGATTCTGTGGGTCCGCCGTGACCAGGAATGGCGGAAAGTCTCCCACGTCCACTCTGCGTGTGATTCTCGAGCTGGCTCATGACGGGAGCTCCCTGCCGGCCGGCGCCGACCCGCCAAAACTACACCAGTGTGACTCCCGGAGCCGGCGAAGCCCTCAGGGAGCAGTGGTGACGATGTGGAAGACCGGGTGGTCGGGGGCGATCCGGCGCAGCTCGCTGTGGGGTGAGGAGCCCGACACCCCGTCGAAGAACACGCCGACCTCCATTTTCCAACGCTCGAGGTAGGCGCGCAACACCTGCGCCTTGGCTTCGTCGTCGGTTACCTCGGTGGCGGTGAAGGCCTCGACCCGGCGCCCGAGGGCCAGCTCACCGCCCCCGGCGGCGCGCAGGTTGCGCACCCACTGGGTCTCGCCTCGCGGCGCCACCAGGTAGCGGTCGCCGCCCATGACCAGGAGATTGACCGGCGTAGTGCGCCACTGGCCGCTGCGCCGCCCGCGCACCCGCAACACCCTCGACCCCCACACGCTCAGGCCCAGCCTGGTGACCCCGGCCACCGCCCTGTTGAAGATGTGTCGGGTGAACCAACCAGGGGCTCTGTAGTGCGGGCGCGCCATAGGCCAATGATGGCCGCTGGTAGCCTGGACTGCCGTGCCCGATCGCTCTGACTCTTCCGGCGCGGGCCATCGCGGCCGCCCCCACCCCTCACGAGCCGGCACCCGCAATGGTCGCACGGTGCTGGCCTCTTCGAGCGGCACGGTGGCGCCCGGCTACGGCACGGGAACCCAGGCCGGTGACGGGGCCGATGACAGGGCCAAGGTGGCCGAGCGCCCCGACCCGCCGCCCCTGCGGCCTAGAGGCCCAGGCTCCCCGCCGCCAGGTCGGCCCGGCGACCCCGGCACTGACAACGGCCGGGGCCGGCACCCCAAGCACCGCCGGCGCCGCTCGGAGCGCATCTTGCGCTGGGCCCTGGCCGTGGCGGCCGTCATCCTGGTCATCGCCGGGGCCGGCTACGGATACGTCCGCTACCGCTGGGCCCAGGTAAAGACACAAGCGTGCAGCACCTGCTCGGCCGTGGCCGACGGCCAGCCCTTCAATGTGCTGCTGGTGGGCTCGGACTCGAGAGCCGGCAATACCGGGGCGGCGGCGCAGGCCTTCGGCAGCTCGTCACAAGTCGGCGGCCAACGTTCGGACACCCTAAAGATCCTCCACGTCGACCCGGCCTCGGGCACGGCCCGTCTGCTGTCGATCCCGCGCGACACCTTCGTCGAGATGTCCGACATTCCGACCAGCAGCGGGCTGTCTGGTGCGCAGAAGATCAACACCGCCTTCAACAGCGGCCCTGGCCCGCTCATCGCCACCATCCAGAACACCTTCGGGATCCCCATCGCCCACTTTGTCGAAATCGACTTCCAGGGTCTCACCGACGCCGTGAACACGGTGGGCGGCATCTACCTGAACTTCCCGTACCCGGCGCGCGACAACGACAACGGCAACAACAATTCGGGCCTCAACATCACCCACTCCGGATGCCAGCTGCTGAACGGGACCATGACGCTGGCCCTGGCCCGTTCGCGCTTCTACCAGTATTACGCCGATGGTTACTGGCATTACGACCCGAGCTCGGATCTCGGGCGTATCGAGCGCCAGAACATCATCATCCAGGCCGTGGCGTCGCGGGCCCGCAAGAGCTTCAACCCGCTCACGTTGAACGCCTTCCTCGGGGCCGTGGTCCACGACGTCACGGTGGACCAGGCCATGACCTTCGGCGACATGCTGTCGCTGGGACTCAAGTACCACGCCTTCTCGCCGTCGAGCCTGCAGTCCTTCACCCTTCCCACCGTGCCCGAGGTTGCCACCTACGCCGGCGACGTCGAGGTGGTCGACCAACCGGCCGCCGAGAACGTCCTCACCCGATTCCTCGGTGCCGCCCCCGGCGCGGTGAGCACCCCACCGCTCACGTCCAGCGAGACCCCGATCTACCCGCCACCCCCCACGACCACCACTACCGGGCCCGCCTCGGGCGGCAGCTCGGGCGGCAGCTCAGGATCGGGCCCGACCCCGGCCCCGTCGCCGAGCGCTTCGGCCTCATCTTTCGACCCCACCGTCTGCAGCGGCTGAACGCGTCAACGGCGGGTATCCGCCGGCTTCTCTGACAGCTGGGCGGCTCAGCGAAAGAGGTGCAGGCCCCCGTCCACCAGGACGACCTCGCCGGTCATGTAGCGGGCGTCGGCCACGGCCACGACCATCTGGGCGATGTCCTCGGGCCGACCGGTGCGCCGCAGCGGAGCCATGGCCTGCACCCCGGCCCGCACCAGGTCCCAGTCCTCGGTCCACGGGGTGTCGATCAAGCCGGGGGCCACGGCGTTCACCCGGATTTCGGGGCCGAGCACGTTAGCCAGTAACACCGTCATGTGGCTGAGGGCGGCCTTGGAGGCGGCGTAGGGGATGGAGCTCCCGGTGGCCGCGTGACCGGCGATGGAGGAGATGTTGACCACGGCGGCGTCGCCGGCGGCGCGCAGATGGGGGATGGCGGCCGTGGTCACCTGCCAGGTGCCGATGACGTTCACGTCGAAGATGCGCCGCCAGATCTCGGGGGTGGCGGCCTCGATGTCGTGGTGGGCGATGAGGGCCGTGGTCCCGGCGTTGTTGACCAGGATGTCGAGCCGCCCGTGGTCGGCCACCGCCTGCGACACCAAGGCGGCGGCCTGGTCGGCGTCGGATACGTCGGCCTGGACGTAGGTGGCGCCGGGCAGATCGGCGGCCAGGACCTGGCCGGCGTCCACCGAGTGGGCCGAGTTCACCACCACGCGCACACCCTCGGCCGCCAGGGCTCGAGCCGTCGCCTCGCCGATCCCGCTCGAGGAGCCGGTCACGAGCGCCACCTTGTCGCGCAGGTTCGTGGCCATCAGAAGCGCAGGCTACCGGCGTCAGGTGGGTAGCGTGAGCCCATGCGACTGGTCACCTTCGTCGAGGCGTCGGGCGACACCGAGGAACCGTCGCGCACCGGCGCGGTGGTGGGTGACGAGGTCGTGGACCTCACCGATCCCGAGGTGGGCCTGCCCCAAAGCATGGTCGACCTGCTGGTAGGAGGAGAAGGGGCCATGGCCCGCGCCGAGCAGGCGCAGCACGGGCCGGCCCGTCGCCTGTCCCTAGAGCAGGTCCGGTTGCTCGCCCCCGTGCCCCATCCACCGAAAGTGCTCGGCCTGGGCATGAACTACGCCGCCCATGTGGCCGAAATGGGGCGCGAGCCCCCCGAGCACCAGGTCTGGTTCAACAAGCAGCGCACCTGCGTAGTCGGGCCGGGCGTGGCCATCGAAGTGCCCGAGGTCTCGGAACAGGTCGACTACGAGGGCGAGCTGGCCTTCGTGATCGGCCGCCGGTGCCGCCACGTGGCGGTGGAGCAGGCCATGTCGGTGATCGCCGGCTTCACCGTGATGAACGACGTGAGCGTGCGCGACTGGCAGTGGCGGACCCCGACGTGGACCTTAGGCAAGTCTTTCGACACCCACGGCCCCCTCGGGCCCTGGATCGTCACCGGGGACGAGCTCGGGGACCCCGGCCACCTGCGCATCCGCACCTGGGTCAACGACGAGCTGCGCCAGGACGGCTCCACTGACGACATGATCTTCGACTGCGCCGCCATGGTGGCGCTGCTCTCCACGGCGTGCACGCTGGAGGCGGGCGACGTCATCACCACCGGCACGCCACCGGGGGTGGGGGCGAGCTTCGACCCGCCGCGCTGGCTGGCGGTCGGTGACACCGTGCGCATCGAGGTCGAGGGGATCGGCGTCCTCGAGAACCCCGTTGCCTGAAGCCGAGGCGCCCGAGGACCCGCCGGCGCCGTCGAGATTGCGCGTTACGCGCCACCTGGCCATCGCCCTCGAGGAGCTCGAGTGGCGGTTCACCACGAGCGGCGGCCCCGGCGGCCAGCACGCCAACAAGGCGAGCACCCGGGCTGAGGTCCGCTTCGACGTGGCCCGGTCACCCTCGCTCGGGCCCCGCCAGCGCGCCCGGCTTCTCGAGCGCCTGGGCCCCACTGCTTCCGCCTCGGCCGGCGACGAGCGCTCCCAGGCCCGCAACCGGGCCCTGGCCCTGGAGCGCCTGGCCGTCCGTTTGGCCGAGGCACTGGCCGTCCCCACGCCACGGCGTCCCACCCGGCCCACGGCGGCCTCCAAGGCCCGCCGCCTCGAGGCCAAACGCAAGCGGTCGTCCACCAAGGCCCACCGGAGCCGTCCCGGCCCCGAGGACTGACGGACTGACTCGGCTCCGCAGCTCAGACGGCGTCGGGCCGGAGTTGGGCGTCGCTGCCGCCGTCTACGAACAGCACGGCCCCGTGGACGAAGCCGTGGGCCGGGTCGAGCAGGAAGGCGACCACCGCCGCCACCTCCTCGGCCGAGCCTCGGCGCCCGAGAGGCACCGGGAGCGCTTCCACCAGAGGTCCCAGGGTGGGGTCGGCCAGCGTCCCTTCCAGCAGCGGGGTCTCGATGGGCCCCGGGGCCACGGCGTTGAGCCGGACGCCGGCCGACCCCCAGGCCGCCGCACGGTGGCGCACGGCCCGGGCCAGGGCGAGCTTCGAGTTCCCGTAGACGGTGGCGCCGTCGAGGCTCTCGGCCAGTGACCGGGCCATGTCCTCGTCCCCGGCGGCCAAGGCGTCGAGCAGGCCCTGGTGCGGCGGGGTGATGCCGGCTGCGTTGGAGGCGATGGCCACGGCGGCGGGAGCCTCTCCGACGGCCAGGGCCTCGAGCAGGCCGTCGAGCAGGGATACGGCGCCGAAGTAATTGACCCTGGCAATGTCCCCGGTGGGGCGGACGTGGGGGCCGAGCCCGGCGCACACGACCACACCGTCGAGGATGCCGTCGGCCAGTCCGGCTACGGCCGCCGTGGCCGAGGCCCGCCCCTCGGTGGTGGACAGGTCGGCGGTGACCTCGGCCTCGACCCGGTCGATGCCGATGACCCGGGCCCCGGCGCGCTCGTAGCGCCGGCGGACGGCGGCGCCGATCCCCGAGGCCGACCCGCTCACAGCCACGGTCCGACGGCGAGAGGGGCTCACGGCCGCAGTTGTAGTCCAAGGAGTTCCCGCGGGTCGGGACCTTCGGCCCTGCCGCTGCCGGCGGCGACCGGACATGCTGGTGCCGGGACAGACGCCGCAAGGTGAACCTCCCAAAGGGGAACGTCCGGAGTGCCGCCCACCTAGGACGCCCCTTTTAGGCCGCCCCCGGCGGGGGGAACGGGTGCAAACCCGGTCCGCGGAGCCCGCCGGGGGTGGCCACTATCTTTTCCGGCCCCCGAGATTCTGGGTCGGCCTGCGGCGGCCCTGTCAGCTCACGCAGTCGTGGCAGCGCCAGCCGGCCGGGTCGGCCAGCAATACCGTGCTGAAGACCAGGAAGCAGCCCCGGCACACGAACTCGCTGTGGCCGCACGGGGCCACCACGTCGTCGGCCGGGTCGGTCATGTCGGCCTCGTCGGCTCCCGGGCCGTCCCCGCTGCCGTCGTCGCCGAGCTCGGCCAGACGCGCCTGGAGGATGCGGTCGAGACTCTCTTCCACGTCGACGATGTCGAGGACCTCGTCGGTCTCGATCGCTTCTACCTGGGCCCGGGCCGTGGGGGCGTCGTCCTCGTCATCGTCGTCGGCTACGTGGACCAGGTCTTCGAGGGTGGCTTCGAGGACGTCCTCGTCCACGTCCTGCTCGAGGACGTCCTCGTTGTCGAGGTCCTCCTCGAGTTGCGTCTCCTCGTCGAGCTCGGCCACAGCCAGCTCCTCGGGCGGCTCTAGGTCGGGCTCGCCCTCGGTGAAGTGCTGCTCCGGCTCGCTGCGCTCTATCAACCGCACGGGCACCACCCCTTCTGTCCACAGCATCAGGCCGGGCCCGGGAAATGGCAAGGGGCAAATGGATAGAAGTCCGGCATTGGGCGGCCGCCGCGGGCAGAATCCACGGGTGCATATCCCGGCCAAGGTCGACTACGGCATGCGGGCCCTGCTGACGCTGGCCGACAGTGGAGAGCCCACCACGGCCGAGGCGTTGGCCCAGGCCCAGGGCCTGCCGGGGAAGTTCCTGGGGTCGATCCTGAACGACCTGCGCCGGGCCGGCCTGGTGGCCAGCCAGCGCGGGTCCGAAGGTGGCTACCGCCTGGGTCGTCCCGCATCCGAGATCTCAGTGGCCGACGTGATGCGCGCCCTAGACGGCCCCTTGGCCGAGGTCCGCGGCCTGCGGCCCGAGGCCACCAAGTACGAGGGTGCCGCCGTCCACCTCCAGGAGGTGTGGGTGGCGGTGCGGGCCAGCCTGCGCAGCGTGCTCGAAAGCGTCACCTTGGCCGACGTGGTGGCCGGCCGACTGCCGGGCCCGGTCGCCCGTCTCACCAAGGACCCCGACGCCTGGGCCCCGCGCCGCTAAGAGCCTGGGCCTCGCGCCGCTAAGAGCCTGGGCCCCGCGCCGCTAACTCCTGGTACGGCTCAGGGCGGCCTGGGAGAGCTCAGGCCTGGCGGGCCACGGAGTCGTTGGGCGACGGGCCCCGGCGGCGAAGGCGCCGCGGGCCGAAGGCGTCGTCTAAGAAGTCGGCGATCTCCCCGGTGATGCGCAGGGGCATAGTGCGCAACTCCATGATGGAACGGGCCTCTAGGAGCCGGGCGTTGGGCATCTGCCGGGTCAGGTGTTCGGCGTCGGTGAAGGGGTGGATGAAATCCACCTTGTGGCCGATGACCAGTGTCGGCACCAAGATGGCGCGGCGCTGTTCATAGGTCGGCGTGATGGGCCCCACGAGCATCCCGTGCAGGACGGCGGCCGCCTCCTCGGGTTGCAGGCGCAAGGTGCCTACGAAGCTGTCGAGGGCACCGATGTTGGTGCGCGGCACTCGCCTGGCCAGGCGGGCCACCAGCCGGACCACCGGGGCGGCGTAGTGAACGCCGAGAAGCATGGGCAGAAACACCATGGCTGCTCCTGGCACAGCCCACTCGAGCACTGGCATCTCCACCACCAGGGCCCGCACCCGCTCAGGAGCCTGGACCGCCACCTGCAAGGTGACGTTGGCGCCGAGAGACACACCGCCCACGACGGCCTGCTCCACGCCGAGGGCGTCGAGCAGGGCCACCACGTGGCGGGCGTAGGAGTCCATTCGGTGAGCCGAGGCGTGGCGAGGCTTCTCCGACCCTCCGTGGCCGGGCAGGTCGAGGAGCACCACCCGAAAGCCGTGCTCGGCCAGGTCGGCGCCGAGGCTGCGGTTCATCTGGCTGTCGAGGAGGATCCCGTGCAGCAGGACCACCACCCGGTCCCCGCTCCCGTGCACCTCGTAGCGCAGGCGAAGGCCTTCGCTGTGCAGCTCGCCCACTTCGAACGGTCGCCTCTCGAACAGGGCGCTCACCTCGGCGAGTCGGCTTCCGGCCACTCTCCGACCCTACCGGTCTCTCGGCCGCGAACGACAAGTCGGCCAGGTCCCGGGAACTTCCCCGAGAGCACTCCGGCACCCAGGACCACCGCCCCCACCCCGGCCGTGAGGCTCGAGGCCGCCCCGAAAGGGTAGGTCACGCCGGCCACCCGCACGGCCCAGAACAGGCCGTCGAGGGCGGCGGCGGCCACCACCACCCAGACCGCGGCGACGGCCAGGTGGTAGCGGGCGCAGAAGAGCAGCACCACCCCGAGCAGCACCACGCCGTAGGCCACGCCGAAGACCGGGCGCAACCCCGGCCACAACGCTCCTCCTCGTTGAGTCCGGGCTGCTCCCCACACCGCGACCTGGACCACTACGGCGAAAGCCATTAGCCCGAGGGCCACGGCCCGACCGCCTTGGCCGATGGGCGAGCCGCCGGGGGTCAAGTGCCCCCTTCGCCGCTCCGCGAAGTGGCGCTCCATGAAGTGACGAACGAGATTGCCGTTGTCGCCCACGTACTTCACGATATGTCGAGGTTGTCGCACCAAGCGAGGCCGTAGGATCGAGCGTGGCCTTCGCCTCGTCCCGCATGACCAGGAGCATGACCCGGGTGTCGGGCTTTCGCGATGCCGAGTTCGACTACCAGCTGCTGAGGGCCATGGGGGTGGCTGACTACGGGGGCTCCACGGTGGGCGAGTGCCTGGCCGCCGCCGGGGTCATCACCGACGGTGACACCGGCAGCTGGGTGCGGGCTTTCGGCGCCCTGGCCGACCGGGTGGAGGCGCAGGGTCGCCAGAGCCTGGCCGCCGGCCACCGGGTGAGCGGGCGCGACCATCTGCTGCGCGCGTCGACGTACCACCGCATGGCCGAGTACTACGCCGATGCCGACCGGGTGGCCCTGTCCGAGAGCGGGCGCCGCAGCCGCGCCTGCTTCGAGGAAGCGGTCGCCCTGCTCGACACTCCGGTGGAGCCCGTGTCCATGCCGTTCGAGGGCAGCGCCTTGCCCGGGTACCTGATCCATCCCTTCGAGGCCGGTGGCGCGGCCACGGCCCGGCCGACGGGCACCCTGGTGGCGTTAGGCGGTTTCGACTCGAGCGCCGAGGAGCTCTACTTCCAACTCGGCGCGGCCGGCGCCACGCGCCGGTGGCAGGTGCTCGTCTTCGACGGGCCGGGTCAGACCGGCGCCATGCGCGACGATCCGACTTTGTGCTTCCGTCCGGACTACGAGGTTCCCGTCGGTGCCGTGCTCGACTTCGTCGAAAGCAGAAGCGATACGCGCCCCGAACACCTGGCCCTGGCCGGGTTGAGCCTCGGTGGCTACTTGGCGGCACGCGCCGCAGCCTGCGACCGTCGCGTCAAGGCTCTGGTGGCCGACAGCCCCATCGTGGACCTGTACCGCTACATGGAGGCCCTTATCGGCCCCGAGGTATTCCGTATGCGCAGCGACGTGCGTCCCGAGGACGTGGTCGGCATTCCCGAGGACCTGCTCCCGGCTCAGATGATGTGGGGGATGGCGGCGGTGTGCCGCCGTTTCGGGGTGCGATCGCTGCACGAGTGGCTGGGCCGGCTCGACCGGTTCCGCCTCGGTGACATCGTCGCCGACATCAGCTGCCCGGTGCTGGCCCTGGTGGGGGAGCACGAAGGCCATGAGGTCACCCGCCAGGCCGACGAGTTCGCCGCCGGGGTATCGGGTCCTGTCACCGTGCGCCGTTTCGGCATCGACGACGGGGCCGACGCCCACTGCCAGGCCAACAACCTGCGCCTGTCGGCGTCGGTGGTCTACGACTGGCTGGACGAGCTCTTCGTGGAGCGAAGTAGCTAGTAGCCGGGGGACCTGTCGGTGGTGGGCGAAGGCCATACTCGCCCGAAGTCAGCGGCCCGCCCGCCGGGGCGAACCCGGCGGGCGGGCGCGCACCTCACAGACCTAAGCGCCGTGAGCACACGGGCCATTGGCCCCACCCGCTTCTCGCCTGCAGCTCGTGGGCGGCCTGATCCTGGACGTCCGGGGGAGCTTGCGAGGGCAGGCCGCTCAAGCCGAGCGACCGCCAGGTGGCTTCACTGAATTGGTACGCCCCGTAGTAGCCGTTGCCGGTGTCGTCGGCGTAGTTGCCGCTCGACTCGCAGTTGCGCAAGGCCGCCCACACGTCTCCGCTCGAGGGTGCCGTGACCGGTGCTGCTCTAGGGGCCACGGGGAGCGGCGGAGGTGGGGGGGTGATGGGGGGGAGCGGCTTCATGAAGGCCGACAGCTCGATCAACGTGTCGGTCGCCGGCGCTGTGGCCGGGCGAATCATGAAGCCTTGAGTGCGCACGGCATGGAACGCCGCGGCCTGATGGGCACGCATGGATGATTGTGCCGATGTGAGCTGAAAGCCGGAACGGTCGAAACCGTTGCCGGCGGCGGGATGGGGATTGCTCGGTCGCTGGGTGAGGACACCCGCGCCGAGCAGCACGGCGAGGACAACGCCAAAGAGTCGGTGCTTCCGCATCTTTCGCCTCCTTGAAGTCACGGAAACCCGGAAGGGCTCCAAGTGGGCTTGGGAATGCGGGCGCCCGTCGTCTGAGCATTCGTCTCGCGGAGCCGGCGCCGGGAAAGGGCGGGCGGCCCTGGACTAAAGGTCCATACGAGGTGCTGACGGAGCAACCCTGGGCTTTGTCTGCTGGGACCTCACCTCCTGTACGGGCACAGCCGGGCGGGGCTGAGCTGGCTGTCTGTCGGGTCCGTCCCCTTGTGGCGCTCGTCCGTGCCGGCGCTGTTGCAGCGCGCCGAACCGCACCTAGGGGTATCGAACGTTCCACTCCGCTTTGTATCCGCCGTTGCGGGTGGACCATGCCTCAGTGGCGTGTTTGGTAAACAAATGTAAGCACCCATGTTCACGTGTTCGCAAACATCGAGAGCTGGTTTCGGCCCTGACCGAGCCGAGGTCGAGCCGGCTCGAGAGCTCTGACCTGGGGTTTCAGGTCGTTGCCCTAGGCAACAAATAAAATCGGGGCCCGGGTCGCCTCAGGCACGGTGGTCCCCGGCTCCGGACCGGGGCCCGGGTACCTTGGCTCTATGGAGCATGGCCACAGCCCGGGAAGCCCCGGAAGCCCCGGAAGCCCCGGAACCGGCCAGTGCCCAGCTGAGGCCACCGCCTGGCGGCCTGCCGACCTCTCCACTCAGTGTCTGGCTTGCGGGTCCCCCATGGCCCCCGAGCATGCCCACTACCGCTGCCCGAGTTGCGGGTGGCGCGACAGCTGCTGCGACGGGCCCTACTGACGCTGGGCGGTCAGCCCTCGCCGGTCACTCGCTCTCGCCGGCGCCGGCCCAGTGCTCGAGCAGGCCCAGCCCCTGGCGCACGACGTCCTCGCCCTGGGGAGCGTCGCGCACCCCGACCAGGGCGGTGAGCGAGGCAATGTCATGGGCCAGGAGACCGGCATCAGTCTCGAGGTCGTCGTCCTCGGGTGAGCCCGGGGTGCCGAGGTCCAGGCGCAAGGTGCCTGAGCCGGCCGGCGGCAGCGACAGGTGCGGGTGGTCCGGGCCCACCACGTCCTGTTCGTGGCCGGTGTCGTGGACGGCGGAGCGGATGGTCCCGCCTCGTCCGAGCCTCCCGTGTCGGATGCCTCGGAGCTCGGTCAGGGCCACGTTGGGCACGTTCAGGTTGAGCACGGTGCCGGCCGGCGCCTGCTCGAGCAGGGGGATCAGAGCGGCCGACAGCGTGGCCGGCGTGGACCAGGGCACCGGGTCGTCGCCGAAGCGGATGGACGAGGCCAGGCAACGCAGCCCGAACTGCGCCGCTGTCAGGGCGGCGCCCACCGTGCCCGAGTGCATGGCCGAGCGGCCCACGTTGATGCCGTGGTTGATCCCCGACAGCACGATGTCGGGGCGAGGGCCGAACCCACCGACGCAGGCGAGGATCACGGCCAGCGCCGGTGGCCCGTCGATGCCATAGGTGGGGGCGTCGAGGTCGTCGATGACGTGGGTGGCGTAGTCGATGCCGTCGCGCGAGTGCACCGGTCCGACCGCTGCCCCTGCTCCGCTGTAGTCGATCATGGGGGCCACCACCACGAGGTCGTGGCCACTGCGCAGCGCCGCCCGGGCTAGCGCAGCAATGCCGGGTGCGCCAACGCCGTCGTCGTTGGTCACCAGGATGCGCACTTCGTACCCTCCACCAGGCCGGGATCGGGACCGGCGTCGGTTGCTCCAAGTACCATACCGGCCGACATGGCCCCTTCCTCCCCGGCGCGCCTGGCCCCGTCGGGGCGCCAATTCGTCCTGGGACATGGCCGCGACCAGGTCGTCGTGACCGAAATGGGCGCCACCTTGCGCACCTACCAACGGGCCGGTCGGCCCGTGGTGGACGGCTTCGACGAGGACGACCTGTGTCCCTCGGGTCGGGGCCAGATCCTGGCTCCATGGCCCAACCGCCTGGCCGATGGCCGCTACCGCTTCGGCGAGCGCCGGGGCCGGGCTGCCTTGGACGAGCCCGAGCACGCCAACGCCATTCACGGCCTGGTGCGCTGGCTGCCATGGGAGCCCCGTTCCCAGGCCCAGAACGTCCTAACCATGGCCTGCGTCCTGCATCCCCAGCCGGGCTATCCCTGGCGCCTCGGCCTGAGTGTGGAGTACCGCCTGGGCCGTGACGGCCTTTCGGTCACCACCGAGGCGACCAATCTCGACCACGTCCCGGCGCCCTTCGGGATCGGCTTCCACCCGTACCTCACGGTCGGCACCCCGGCCATCGACACCACGCGCCTGCGCCTCGGATCCGGGCACGTCCTGCGCAGCGACGGACGGGGAATACCCGAGGGTCGAGCGCCGGTACAGGGCTCGGAGTTCGATTTCCGGGTGGAGCGCCCGGTGGGCCCCACCAGGCTCGACACTGCCTTCACCGACCTCGAGCGCGACAGCGACGGACTGGCCTGGGTCGAGATGGGCCACCCCGATGAGGACCGATCGGTGTCGCTTTGGATGGACAGCACCTTCGGCTACGTAATGGCCTACAGCGCCGACACCGTCGTGGCTGAGGAGCGCCGGCGCCGGTCACTGGCCGTCGAGCCCATGACGTGCCCTCCCGACGCCTTTCGCTCGGGTGAGTCCCTGGTGGTCCTCGAACCCGGGGCTTCGTGGCGCGGGGCCTGGGGGATCCGACCCAGCTGACTCCGGGATCTGACGCGCACCGGCCGCCGGTTTCCCGGCGGCCGGTGGCAGACGTGTCGCTGCCGGTCGAGCCGGCGTGGCCCGGTCAGGCGGCCCGGCGCAACTCGTGCTGCTCCATGACCTCGGCCTGGTCGTGGAATTTGCGGTGGAGGCCAGCGAAGAACTCGGTCACCGCGTGCACGAAGGTGGCCCCTCCGCCCATGGCCAGTCCGGTCATGGTGACCCCGACCCAGTCGTAGCGGAGGTTCCCGATCCCCCAGGCTGTCCACATGTTCAAGTTGGCCAGCCAAGCCAGCCCGACCCCGAAGGCACAGGCCATGAAGACCCAGCGGTCCCTGTCGTGGTGAAGATAACGCTCCCCGAACATGGTCAGAGCCATGACGCCGAAGGAGAAAAAGAGGAACAACGCGAATACGTGCATATGCACCTCCCCGGGTTCCGAGAAACCCTAGTGGGGCGGGAAGGTCTTTTCCTTCCTTACCCACTTCCATGGTACGCCCATATTAGTAAAAAGTGGTTCATTCCTTTAAGCCCGGAGGGGACATAAACTTGGACAAAGAACGCCGGGCTCATTGAGGGTTATCGGCCTGGGCTGCGACGTGCCAGGAGCCCGACTGAGACCTCGCTGGGACCTTCAGTGCGCCGTGGCCAGCAAGTGCTCGACCTGTTGCGCCGGCACGGGGCGGCTGAAGAGATAGCCCTGGGCGTACCGGCAGCCGATCTCGCGGAGGCGGTCGGCCTGCTCGACGCGTTCCACCCCTTCGGCCACCACCGACAGGTCGAAGGCGGCGGCCACTTCCACGACGGCCCCGATCACCGAGTCATACCGAGTGCCCAGCCCGTCGATGAACGACTTGTCGATCTTCACCACGTCGATGGGGAGACGCGACAGCGAATTGAGCGACGAGAATCCCGTGCCGAAGTCGTCGATGGCGATGCGCACACCGAGCCGGCGCAGCGCGTGCAGACGGCGGACAGCGGCGTGCAGGTCTCGGATGAAAAAGCTCTCGGTGATCTCGAGGATGAGGCTCTCAGGAGGGACGCCGGTCTCCTCTAACACGGCGGCGACGTCGGCGATCATGTGGTCGTGCTCGAGCTGGCGGTTCGAGACGTTGACACTCACGCTGAAGCGCGAGCCCTCCGGTGCTCTGCGCGTCCACTCAGCTGCCTGCCGACAGGCCTGCAACAGCGCCCAACGTCCGATCTGCAAGATGAGCCCCGACTCCTCGGCGATGGGGATGAAGGCCAGGGGAGGCACCATGCCGCGTTCGGGGTGCTGCCAGCGCAACAGGGCTTCGACGCCCATGACCGATCCATCGTGGAGATCGATGTAGGGCTGGTAGAGCAGCGAGAACTCGCCGGCCAGCAGTGCGTGGTGGAGCGACGATTCGATATCCACCCTTTCGACGGCGCGGGTGGTGAGCGTCTCGTCGAACAGCTCCACCCGGGCCCGGCCCCGCTGCTTGGCGTGGTACATGGCGGCGTCGGCGTTGCGCAGCAGGTGGTGGGGGTCGTCGCCCTTGGCGCCGAAGGCGATGCCCACACTGGCCGACACGTAGCATTCGACCCCCTGGAGCACGAAGGGGCGGTCGAAGGCGGCTAGCAGGCGCCAGGCGTAGGCCACCGCACCCTGGCGGTCGGCCAACCCCTCCACCAGCACGGCGAACTCGTCGCCACCGAAGCGGGCCACCACGTCAGCACTGCGGGCTGTCAGGGAGATGCGACGAGCCACTTCGACCACCAGCTCGTCTCCCACCGTATGGCCGCGGCTGTCGTTCACGTACTTGAAGTGGTCGACATCGAGGAAGCAAACGGCCACCGACGGGCCGGCCGGTGAGGCCTGGTCGAGGGAGTCGGTGAGTCGGTCGAGGAAGAGGGTGCGGTTGGGTAGCCCGGTGAGGTCGTCGTGGGAGGCCTGATGGGCCAGGCGCCGCTCGAACTCCCGGCGCTCGGTAACGTCGCGTACGGTGGCCGTGACGACCAGACCCTCGGGGGTGTCGATGGGCCCGATGACGATCTCGATGGGGAACTCGGTGCCGTCGCGGTGCAGGCCACGAACCTCCTCGAGCTCGCCCACCACCACCGAGCGGGGATTGTGGACGAAGCGTTCCCGGTACGCCCGGGCGAAATGCCGGCTCTGCTCGGGCATGAGCAGCTCGACCGGCTTGCCGATGAGCTCAGCGGGGTCGTAGCCGAAGACCATGCGCACCTGGTGGTTGGCCTCGACGATGAAGCCCTCGGTGTCCATGACGATCATGGCGTCAGGGGCCGACTCCACCAGCGACCGGAAGTGGGCCGCATCGCGGCGCTGGTCCTCGAGCTTGCGCGCCGCTGTGATGCCGGTGCCGGCGTGGGCGGCCAGCAGTTCGAAGGCAGCCACCTCCTCGGCTGCCACCGGCCGCTCGTTTCGGCTACCACCGACCAACATGGCGGCCATCTCCCCCTCCACCCACATCGGGGTGGCCACGACAGTGCGGAACCCCTGGTCCTGGATCTCGGGTATGACGTCGGGCAGGAGCTGGTATTGGTCAACCACCACGGTGCCCCGCTTGCGGCGGATCATGGCGGACATGCCCCGGCCGGCCGGCATCACGTCGGCGTCGGCGAAGCCGGGCGGTAGCCCGCGAGGGTGCACGACCCGGTAGCGCTCGCCGCCGTCGACGAACATGCAGATGGCGCTGGCTTCCAAGCCCAGTTGACCCACGGCATCCACGGCCCAGGCCAAGATGGCGGGCTCGTCGAGGTCGCCTAATTGGTTCCCGAGGCCTGCCACCCGGCTCCACATGGAAGCTCGCTGCTCGAACTCGGACGTGGCCTGCTCGTGGAAGAGAAGCTCGCCGGTGAGACGGATCGACAGTATGTCGGCAGCGGCGGCGGTGGCGAAGATCATGCCCAGGCGAAGCACCAGAACCGCCGTACCGATCTTCCACCCGGTACCGGCCAAGGTGAGGAGGTATGCGCCGATGACCAGGACCGTCAGGGCGGTGCGGGCGCGTCGTGGGTAGGCCACGCCGGCCTGGAAGATGCAGAGGACCAGGTATACGAGATACAGCTCCGACCGGCTGCCGCCGCTCAGGGCCACCCCGGCCGACACCAGCCCGACGTCGATCGCCGACCAGACATACAGCGCCGGCAGCACAAGGCCGCGCTCGACGAAAGCGCGCCAGGGCAGCATGGCAACCCCGAGGGAGCAGAGCGTGGCGGCGCCGAAGATGATGAAGTAGGGGACCCGCTCAATGGGGCTGTCGCTTGGGATGAGGGCGTAGAGCAGCAACACCAACAGCACGGCGAAGCTGGCCATGACAGCGGCGCCCACCGATTGCAGGCGTACTTCGCTCAGGATGTCGATGCGGTCCTCGCCCGGATGTGGCGACAGGTCGGCGCGGGTGAGGGGGTTCCATCGACCGATGAAGCCAGAGCGCTTGTGGCCGTTCACGTGAGGTGGGGGTGGGCCGTCGTCGGCAGGGACAGAAGGCGCCGGCCGGTGGTCGACGACGGGCGGCCCGCTACCGGGCGCCGCCCGTTCCAGGCGGTGTGTGCCGCTTCCGACGATGGAGAGCCCCTCTTCTCCCGCCGGCGACGGCCTTGAACCTCGGCCCGGCCCCCTCATCGTGAGAAAAATGGTACCCACCAGGTGACCGCACTTGTCCATGCCATCCTGCACATTTTTCGGCGGTTGGGGGTATTTCTGGTTGGCGACCAGTCCTTCTCAGGGTGCCATCAGGCAGGGATGGCGATGTCTGGCTCTTCGGCTCTTGTCGTCGCTTCGCCGGCCGGGCTCAGCCGACGTCCTACACGCACACGCATGATGGGTGCGCCTGATGGGTGCGCCTGATGGGTGCGCCCCTCGGGATTCGAACCCGAAACCTGCGGATTAAGAGTCCGTTGCTCTGCCGTTGAGCTAGAGGCGCACCGGCGAGTGTACGCGACGTCACGGCGGCCCGGGGACGATGGCGGGTCCGCTCTTCGGGGTGACCGAGGGGACTTGAACCCCCGACCTCCAGGGCCACAACCTGGCGCTCTAACCAACTGAGCTACGGCCACCGTGCGGCCCAAAGCATGACACAGCCCGGATACCCCTTACGCCGGCTGCCACCCGCCCCCGAGTAGCCTGGGAGCAGCAGGTGCATCGGCGCCGGCACCAAAGCTTGCCTCCGTAGCTCAACTGGATAGAGCGGGTGGCTTCTACCCACCAGGTTGCGGGTTCGACTCCTGCCGGGGGCGCGGACGGCCAGGTCAACGGCTCTATGCCGGCGGACGCCCCTCGTCTTGGGCGCGCAATGGCGCGGAGTGGACGCGGAGTTCTCGTCCTGGGTGGGGGCGATAAAAGGCCGCCAATGCGTCAGCGAGCACTCGATAGCGGTCGCTCGTGGCGTGCTGATAGGTCAGTGGTCGACAGCGCGATGAGGCGCTTCCGGCGATGGCTCGTTGGTCCCGCCGATCCACTCCAGAAGGTCGAGTTCCTTCCTGTCCACCCTTGAGCGGCCATACTTCGGCTATGGGCTTCTACGGCGACCATGTCCTGCCCCGCTGCACGAACATGCTTCTCGGGGGGGCCCAGTTCACCAAGATCCGGCGGCGCGTGGTAGCAGGATTGGCCGGCGACGTCTTGGAGGTCGGGTTCGGCACCGGCCTCAATGTGCCGCACTACCCCGTCGAGGTTCGACGTGTCCTCGCCGTCGAGCCGGCCGATGTGGGCCGCCGGCTCGCGGATCGGCGCTTGGCAGCCAGTCCGGTCCCGGTGACCTTCGTGGGACTCGACGGAGCCAAGCTCCCCCTCGACAGTGCCAGTGTCGACCACGTGCTCATCACCTGGACCATGTGCACCATCCCCGATGTGGAGGCCGCCCTCGACGAGATGCACCGAGTCCTACGCCCCGGGGGGCGCGTGCACTTCGCCGAGCACGGCTTGTCACCCGACCCGAAGGTGGCTGCATGGCAGGACCGCCTCACCCCGCTCCAGCGGTGGTGGGGGGGAGGGTGTCACCTCAATCGGCCCATCGCTCGACTCATCGAAGGAGCGGGATTCGCCGTGGAGAGGATGGACAACTTCTACATTAAGGGCCCGAAGGCGATGGGTTACATGTTTGAAGGGATGGCCACCAAGGGGACGCCGCCCTAGGCTCGAATCGTGTCCGATACGTCACCGAGCCGCCAGCGTATGACGCAGTGGGACGCCGCCTACGAAGCCAAGGGACCCACTGGGGTGAGCTGGTTCCAGCCCACGGCCACCACGTCGATCGAGTTGATCGAGCGATTGGGAGTGGACAGGAGCGCGGGCATCATCGACATAGGCGGAGGCGCCTCGGTCCTGGCCGACGAGCTCCTCCTCCGAGGATGGACCGACGTGTCGGTGCTCGATGCTTCGGGCACCGCCCTGGCCGAGGTGCGACGCCGACTCGGTTCGTCGGCAACTCTCGTTCACGAGGACCTTCTGGACTGGCGACCTGATCGTTCCTACGACGTGTGGCACGACCGTGCCGTATTCCACTTCCTCGATGACCGACTCGCCCAGGACACCTACCTTCGGTTGCTGCGCTCGTCGTTGTCTGGCGGAGGCTTCGTCATCATGGCCACTTTCGCCCCGGACGGGCCCGAGTACTGCTCAGGGCTTCCTGTGCGCCGGTATGGGGGATCGGATCTGACTGTCCTGTTGGGCCGTGACTTCGTGTTCCTCGAGGAGTTCCGCCAGGAGCACGTGACCCCGGCCGGCGTGATGCAGCCCTTCACCTGGGTGGTAGCCGAGCGCCGTTAGTAGAACCGTGCTCCGGTGCCCATATAAGCGGCGCCAGGCGCAGGAGCAGCTTGGCCATCGTCGGTGACGCGGGCCCGTCCGTGCGCTATCAGGGACTGGGCGAGGCCCGGGGCTCATGGCGCCGTCTCGAGCGACATCGCTCCAGCCGGGCCGGCGCCGGGGACACCTATGCGTAGAATGCGAATCGTGGCACGGGTGGTGGCGGTAGCCAACCAGAAGGGAGGCGTCGCCAAGACCACCACGGTCCATGCCCTGGGCTTCGCCCTGGCCGAGCGGGGTCGCCGGGTCCTGCTGGTGGACCTTGACCCCCAAGCCTGCCTGTCGTACTCGGTGGGGGCCGACCCGGACTCCCTCGACCGCTCCCTCCACGACGTCTTCGTCCGCAAGATGAAGGCGGCGGACGCCCGGCGCCCAGTGGGCGGCGTTGAAGGGCTCGACATCCTCCCCGCCACCATCGACCTGGCCGGTTCCGAGGTCCACCTCCTCACGCGCACTGGCCGGGAGCACGTCCTCGAGCGTGCCCTGGCCCCGGTGATCGACGACTACGACGTGGTGCTCATCGACTGCCCCCCGTCGCTCGGCGTGCTCACCATCAACGGCCTCACGGCGGCCCAGGAGGTCGTCATCCCCCTGCAGTGCGAGGCCCTCAGCCACCGGGGGGTGGGACAGCTCCTCGAGACCATCGACGACGTGCGCATGTTCGCCAACGCCGACCTGCAGGTGCGCGGAGTGATCGCCACCATGTACGACGAGCGCACCCGTCACGGGCGTGCCGTGCTCGAAGACGTGCGCACCCGCTACGGGCTAACCGTGCTCGACCCCCCGGTGCGCAAGTCCATCCGCTTTGCCGAAGCGCCCGAGCGCGGTCTCTGCATCTTGCAGCACGCTTCGACCTCCCAGGGCGCCGAGGCGTATCGGGCCCTGGCCGCCGGTCTCGACGCCGCCTGGTGGACGTGAGCGACGCACCCGACCCCCTCGGCAAGCGCGCCCTGTTCTGGGCGCCCGCCGAGCGCACCGAGGAGCGTCCCCCACGGGGCTCTGACGTGGCGGTGACGGGCAAGCGCGCCCTGTACTCCGCCTACGGCCCGGTGGCCGCCGAGGTGCCCGAGCGGGGCAAGGTGCCGACCGCTCCCGGGGCACCGGCCGGCCTGGTCCCTCCGGTCAGCCTGAACTGCTCCTCGTGCGGGGTGCAGAGCGACGTGGACGTCGTCGGATTCCTGGCGCTGCACGTGCCGTTCTTCTTGTGGCGCCCGGGCCGGGGCTTCACCCGGTTCATGACGTGTCCTTCGTGCCACCGGCGTACGTGGATCAGCGCGTCGTGGACGCCCTGGTCGAGCCGCTGACGCTAGCCGCTCGCGTGGCGGAGCTCTCTGCCGTGATGGCGTCGATCTCGTCGTGGTTCCAGCATCACCTGCTGGCCCTTCATGGACCGGCGGTCTACGCGGTGATCGGCCTCCTGGTGTTCTTCGAGGTGGCCATCATCATCGGCTTCTTCTTCCCTGGCGAGATCGCCACCATCGTGGGCGGGGTGGTCGCCAGCCAGCACCACGCCAACCTCATCGTCATGATCGTGGTGGTGGTGGTGTCGGCCACCGCCGGCAACGTCTGCGGATATGAGCTCGGCAAGGTGATCGGGGACCGGGTCCTCGACACCGGTCGCCTGGCTCGCAACCGGGGCGTGGTGCGGGCCAAGGCACTCGTCGAGCGCGCCGGCGGCCCGGCGGTGCTGGTGGGCCGCTTCATCGCCCTGGTCAGGGTGGTCATCCCGGGGGTGGCGGGGATGACGGACATGGACCGCCGGGTCTTCATCCTCTTCAGCACGACGGGGGCGCTCTTGTGGGGCACCATGTGGACCCTTATCGGCTATGTGGCGGGTCTCTCCTACGTGAAGATTCTGAACGCGACGGGTAAATGGTCTGGCATCGCGCTTGTGGTGGTGGTCGTGGCGGCGGTGTCGTTGCTCGTGTGGAGGAGCATCCGAGAGCATCGGAGGGATCCGAGAACGTGACCTGCTCGGATCAGCTGCGAGTGACCACCCACCAGTTGAGCAAGCTCGGCTTGGTGGCGCCCTGGGCGTAACCCCAAAGGCCCTCGACCTGGAACGGTTGCCCGGCGCTGTAAGCGGTCGCCGTGAGCAGCACTTCGGGATTGCCGGTCCCGGCTTCGATGCTCAACGGAGGGCTACTTGACGACGCGTAGGTGAGTTCGATGCTGTTGGCATCGATGGGTCCCAGCGTCACGGCCTGGGTGTTGGTGAACTCCTCGAGGTTGTTGGTGGGCATGTAAAGACCGCCATGGATGAACACGTGGGGGAGGTGGTCGTTGGCGTCCACCTGGAAGAGCTGGTTCGGGGTGCTTGGGCTCCAGCCGGAAGTTTGTTGGGCGGCGGTCACGCACGACGGCCCAGGCCCGGGAGTGGTCAGTTGTGTGCCGCTGCAGGCCGGGGGCACCTCGCGGATGGAGATGCCCTGGGCGCCCTCGCTGGCCGGACCGCTGTCGTGGGTGAAGAGCTCGAGGTTGACCGTGTGCACGTCCATCCAGGTGCCCCCGCCGAGGATCCACTCGACGCCGGTCTCAGGTGCGTTGGCCGTGTAGTACGTGCTGGCTTGGATGGCGCTCCAGCAAGGTGAGCCCGAGGCAATGGCGACGGGGTCGCCGGTCGTGGGCTGGCCACCGATGACGTACAAGGTGTCGGGGGGATTGTTCCCGTTGTCGAATCCCCCGAAACCGTTTTTGAAGTAGTAGACGCCGCTTTCGAAAAAGTTGGTGCCACCTTTCACGAGGCTGGGACCGCTGCTGTACGTGCCCGGGAAGAACACGCGGTAGCTCGTGCAGCCGGACACCCCTGACACCGGGACGCTGATGGGGCTCGCCGCGGCGGCCGGCACGAGATTGGGCAGCGGCTCGTTCAGGCTCTGCAACGACGGCGGTACTGTTGTCGTGCAATTGTAGTTGTAGCCCGTGGATATGAGCAGGTTCGACGGTTGGGAGCAGCTCGGGCTCGAGGACATCTGGGTGAAGTTCGCCGCTACGTTCACACCGGTGGCGAAGTTGGCGGCTTGGGCGTTGAACACCGGTCCGCCGCTGATGTCCGCCAAGCAGCCGGTCTGGTCCCCCGACGAACACGTGGAGCTTGGGTTGGTGCCGGCATAGGACAGCACGGTGCCGTTGTTCCCGACCGCCCACACGTCGCCGCTCCATCCGCTTCCGGTCGGATTGGGTGGCGTGAAGCCGACGTCGTAGAGATCAGGGGTGCCGGTGGGCACGGTCTGCGTGACCCAGCTTGCGCCAGAGGTGTTGCAACTTGCGGTGCAGTAGATCACCACGCCGCTCTTCCCGGCGGCCCAGACGTCGGTGGTGTCGCCGGCGACGACCCCGGTGAGGTCGCCTGTGCCCCCCGGAACGGCCAGCTTGACCCAGGTCGCCGACGCACTCGTGCAGTTGGCCGTGCAGGTGAGCACCGTTCCGCCCTGACCTACCGCCCACAGATGGGAGCTGTCGGTGCCGCTGACGGCGAGGAGATCGCCAGTTCCCCCCGGCGTGGCCTGCGGGGCCCACGTCGATCCGTTCCAGTAGAGGATGGTGCCGGATTGCCCGACCGCCCACACGTCACTGGCGTCGGTGGCGTACACCCCGAGTAGGTTCTCTTTGACCGACGGCGCAGTGCCGAGGGCGGCCCAGCTCTGCGTGCCGGCGTTGTAGCTCAGGATGGTGGCTGCTGTCCCCACCGCGTTGCCCACCGCGAAGACCGAGGATGCGCTGGTCCCATACACGTCGTTGAGTGGCACGTTGAGCGTTGGCGCACTCTGCAGGGCCCAGCTCGACGACGACGTGGTGCAACTGCTCGAGCAGAACAGGATCGTCTCTCGGCTGAGGGTCGTCGCCTGTCCCACCGCCCACACGTGGCTGACATCGGCAGCCCACACGCCGTCGAGGTTCGAGTTGACCACGCCACCGGTGTTTAGTGCCGTGCTGACTTGGGTGAAGTTGTCGTCCTCGTCGAAGTACCAGATGTACTCCTGACCACCCGTCGCATTGCCCACGGCGAAGACGTCGCTGCTGTCGACTGGCGACACGGCGTTGAGAGACTTCGTCGGGGCCGAGGGGTTGCCGGCGACATCACTGGTCCACTGCGGAGGGACCGATCCGGAACTCGACGGGTAGGTCAGGCATAGGCGACCACCGTTCTGTTGCGAGAAGGTCGACTTCCCGCCGCCGATGGGGTCTGAGCTAAAGCTCTGGCACGTCGTCGAACCTTCGGACGTGCTGGTGCTGGGATATCCGACGCCGGACACCACTGCATAGCCGCCGAAAAGGTTCGTTCCCGGCCCGGTGGCCTGGGTGCAGGTTACCGTCACGTTCGTGACCCCGGGCAGGTTGATGGGCGAGTTGACCCCGGTGGTCGGGACGGTCGACGAGCCGCAGACGTTGGTGGACCCCATCTGCTTGATGCCCCATTGCAGACCGCCGTCGGCCGCGTAGAGCGCCTTGCTCTGTCCCTGGGTGGTCTCGTTGAGCACGAAGGTGGATTGGGACTGGGTGAGCAGTAAGCCGATAACCACCGAGAACAGGACCAGGAACACGAGCACCATGACGAGGGCTTGGCCGTCCTCGCTGCCCGGTCGGCGGACACGGATCGTTCTCATGCCCGCTCCCCGCTCGACACGGCAAAGGCGTTGCCGGCCGTGTCGGTCATATTGAGCGTGACCACGGTCATACCCGAGGTGACAATGAACGCCGAGGTGGCGGCGCTCAACTGGTGAGCCACGATCAAGGACGAGGTGGCGGTTCCGCCGCTAGGGCAGTAGTACCGCAGCAGCTGGTGGCTGCTCGGCACGAGCACGTAGTCGGCTTCGTATGGATAGGTGGCCACCTGGGCCGGGCCCTGGGCCGTGGTGGTCACGGTGACCCCGGAGCCGGTGAGCACCAGGACGACTTGTGATCCCGAGGGCAGGGCTTGTGCGCACGATGACGTGCCGTTCGAGGAGTTCTGCGCGCTCGTGGCGTCGCGTGGCAGCCAGATCTGTACCAACTGTCGGTCGTCGGATTGGGCCAACTGCTTGGCCGCCTGGCCGGTGTCGTCGACGCCCACGACGATGGCCGAGACGATGGCGGCCAGGAGAATGCCCGACAGGGTCATGGCCATGACCATCTCGACCAGCGTGAATCCCGACTCCTCGTGTCGGCGCCGGGTCACGATGGGTTTCGCTTGACGACCCACAGAGTCTCGCTGATCTTCTTGTCCGACGAAACAACCGTCACCTCGACGGCTTGGATTCCGGGGTCGCTCGTGCATCCCACCAGGGATGTCCCGCCGACTCCCGTCGCCGTCGCGGCAACGACCGTCGGTGCCGCTACATCAGGTGATCCGTCGTAACTCGTGAGCGTCGTGGAGTCCAGGTCGGTGGCGTAGCCGGACAGCATCGTCGGGTTCGTGCTCGTGCATGGCACGTACGGGCTCGATTCGAGGTTCTCGATCGCGCTGCGCAACGTGGTACCGACGTCGGCGCGCTGGTGTGCGGCGTACGAGCTGGCGGCGAGCACCGTCATGCCACCCACGACCGCCACCACTGCGAGCGAGAGGATCACCATGGCGATGACGACTTCGATCAGGGTCATCCCTTGCTGGCCCTCGCTCACACTTGCATTGTCGGTGTCCACGCTCAATAGGCTCCCACTCGCTCGTCAAATCCCGCTCAACCAGGCACGAATCAGGGAGCAAGCCAGTCGCCGATGCCGCGGAGGAGGCGTTCTTCCGTCCAATGTGGGCGTTGCACGGCTCCGGGCCAAGGGCCGAAGGTCCCGACGGTCGACCGGTCAGCCCGTTTCGCCCGTCATCAGGCCGTGCCCTGGGCCGGGAGTGGGGGCTGGGCCTGGGAGCGGACCCCCACGGGGTTAGCAGGTCTGGGGGGTCAGCCCGTCTGGGGATGGGTGGGCGATGAGCCGTTCGGGGCCAGCAGGTCGAACCCGTCAGGCGTGTTGAGCATTCCTGGAGCGGTGCCGGCCTGGTCGGTTATGCCGTACTGCCACACCAGGGCGCCGGTGGCGGGGTCGATGGCCACCATCCGGTTGGAGTAGTCGTCGTTGATCATGATGGCGCCGCTCGGAAGCAGCTCGGCCAGCGACGGGTGGTTGAGCTCCCCGGGGCCGGATGTGGCCTGATAGCGGAACGACACCTGGCCCTGGCGGTCGAACTCGAGGACACCGCCGGGTTTGGTGTAGTCGGCCAACAGGTACAGGTCGCTACCGATCTGCTGGGGGTCAGATGGGTAGCTGATGGGGAGATGCGTGGTCCATACCAGCTGGGCGCTCGGGGTGTACTCGCTGACCCATGAGCCGTTGATCTCCGAGATGAGCAGATTCCCGTCAGCCAGAGGGGTGTCGCCGTTGGGCGACCCCACTGAGGTCGGTGGGTGATGCAGACAGACGCCGTCGGTGCCGATCTGGTGCGCCACGGTGCCATCGTGGTTGAGGACTAGCACTCGGCAGTTCTGGGCGTCGGCCACCGAGACCTGCCCGTTCTTGAGCAGGTAGGCGTCGTCGGGCTCGTGGAGATAACCGACGGCGGTGCCGGTCTGCTTGGGATGCCCATAGGACCACAGGATCTTGCCCGACGGGTAGGCGATCTCGACGATGGTCTCGTTTTCCTCCTGGTTGGAGATGATGGCGGAACCGTGGTTGACGAAGAAGGCGTCGTCGGGGAAGTAGAAGCCGAGGGGATCCACCGGGGAGGTGGCCGACGGGTAGGTCCACACCAGGTGTAGTGCGTCGTCGAAGAGCAGCAGGCGATTGTTGCCGCGATCGGCGATCAGGAGCTTGTCGCCGAAGTAGGGCGACCCGGCACCGACCGCCCCTGACGTGCCGAAGGCCCGATTGGGAGTCAGCATCTGCACGGCCGACTGCACCTGGCCGCCAGTCTCGCCACCCACGATCCACGCCGTTGTTCCCACCACCGTTACCGCGGCGTGGGCCACCGGCACCTGGAGGCGTCCGGCCACTCGGAGCTTGCCGGTATTGGGGTCGTAGCTCCAGATCGACGACACCGTCGACACCGACCCGGAGCCGGCCGGGGGCGTGGTGGTGGTGGACGAAGCGCGCGCCGCCGTCAGCACCGCGTGGACGGAGCCGACCGGGGTCCGGTAGCCGGAGAGCACGGCTCCGGTGGCACCGGCTCCGGTGTTGGGGCCAGTCGGTGCTCCTATCTGGGTGGTGCCCTCGCCCGGGATACTGGGCTGCGCCTTGGTGCTTTCGCCGCCGGCCAGGTAGATGTGGCCGCCCACAGTGACTGCCGCCGCCCCGCTCAGCGGTTCGGGAAGATGCCCGATCACCTTGGCGCTGCGAGCGGCCGGGTCCACGAGCTGGATGTCATCGACCGGAGCAGCCGCCCCGTTCACGGCCTGGCCGCCGAAGACGTAGATCTTGCCGCCGGCCACGGCCAGCGCCGGGTAGCGCACCGGCACCGGCAGGGCGGCCACGTCGCGGAAATGGACCCCATCCGTGGTAGCCAGGACTTCGGGGTCAGCCGACGTGCCGTCGTACCCGCCCACCACGTACGCCGTGGTGCCGATGGTGAGGGCCCCGGCATCGGAACGGGGCTGGGGGAGGGTCCCCACAGCGCTGGCTACGGGGCGGGCCGAAGACCCGGCACCGGGGGGGGAGAAGGACAGCACGGTGCCCACCGTGGTGGGCGATCCGCCGCCAAAGAGCAGGTATTGGCCACCGAGCACGGTGCCCGCCGCATCGTGCAGCCCCACCGGCAGTGTCCCGATCTCGTTCAAGGTGCCGGTCGCGGTGTCGAGGCCGTAGATTCCGCTGGCCGAGGTGTTGGACGAGGTGAGGCCGCCGAGGATTACGATCTGCGAGCCGGTGCCCGCCACGGCCACGGCGCGGCTGAGCGGCGCCGCCAACGACCACGGGAGCAGGCCGGATTCAGCCGCCGGTGGCGTGCCCGAGGACGAGGTGGCGCCCGCGGATGAGGTGGCCGCGGTGGTGGTCGGCGAGGCGCCCGGGGCCGGCCCCTTGCCCGAGGATCCGCTGGCCCACACGATCAGTGCGATCAGCACCACCAGAGCCACCACGAGCACACTCAAGCGGGTCAGGGCCTGCGTGCGCCGGGCGCGGCGCGAGGCATGGCGGGCACTGTGGCCGGGCAGGCGACGGGCCAGGGGTTCGTTGGCGGGCACGGGCGCTGTCTACCTCCTGGGCGCGACCTGGCGCCCGTCAGCTCTCGTCCATGACATAGAAGCGGCTCGGAGTGGTCCCTTCGCGTCGTACCCTACGGTGGTTCTCGAGCAAGACGATGTGGGCCACCGTCTCTCCGACTGCGGCACGCTGCATGAAGTCGGGGATCTGGTCCCATGGGCGCGACCACTTGAGCTGCACCGAAAGCTCCCAGGCCGTGGCCCCCGGGTGGGCCCGCAGGAAAGATTCGATCTCGGCCAGGCGGTCGGCGTGGTGGATGATGATCTCGTCCAGCCGGCCCTTCAGCCCGGCGAATCGGTACTCGTGTGCCGGCAGCACCTCCTCCACGTCGAGGTTGTGCACCTTGAGAAGCGACTCGAGGTAGTTGCCCAAGGGGTTAGGGAACTGTTGCGTGTGTACGCCGATGTTGGGAGTGATCCTGGGCAGCACGTGGTCGCCCGACAGCAGGAGCCGGCGCTGCTCGCTGTAGAAGCAGACGTGACCGGGGGAGTGGCCCGGTGTCCACACCGTGGTGAGGTCCCAGCCCGGTACGTCCACCCGTAGGCCGTCCTCGAAGAGTACGTCGGGCTCGGCCATGGTCACCTGCGAGCGAATCATCATCGATGCCATGTTCAAGTCGGGCAGCTTGGTGGGAGGCACCCCGGCGTCCTCGAGGAACTCGCGCATGCGGGCCAGCAGGTCGTCGGTCTCGATATAACGGGCCTGGAGCATCTCGGCATCGTCGGGGTGCAGCCCTATCCATGCACCGGACTCCTCGCGCACCCGGCCGGCGAGGCCGTAATGGTCGGGGTGGATGTGGGTCACGAGCACCGCTCGCACATCGGCGATCGAGCCGCCCGCCGCCTGCAGGCCCAGGTTGAGCGCCGACCAGGCGTCCTCGGTGTTCCAGCCGGCGTCGACGATGGCCACGCCGGAGTCGAGCTCGAAGGCGTACACGAGCACGTAGCGCAGCGGGTTGTCGGGGATGGGGACCGGGATCGACCACAGCCCCGGCCGGACCTTCTCAACCGGCGGCAGGACGGCCCGATCCCATGCCGCTTTCTGGAGGACCCCTGTCACCTCGACCATCCGGGCACCGTAGGCGGGCCGGCCTCGGGGTCACCAATGGCCCCGGCCCCACGACCACGGGGAGCGCCCGCCCCCGGGCCTGTGCGCGCTCATCGTGAGATTGGCAACTCTTTTCACTCCTGAGCCATTGACCACAATAGTCACAGACCGTACGATCCTCCCGCTCACCTGGAGCGGCAGGGCCCGGGCGGATGGCGGTGAACGGAGTGCACGTGGGCGAGAGAGTCGTTCACATCTCGAGCGGAGTAAACCAACGGGTAGCGGGCCGCGACGACGCCGGGGTTCGGTGGCGGACCCGCTTTCGCACGTTGCTGGACCTGGCCCGTGACCCCTTCGTGGAGCTCGACGGCCAGGGCGTGGTCACCGAGTGGAACCGCCAGTCGGAACTGCTCTTCGGCTGGTCACGCGACGAGGTGATCGGCCGCTCGGTCTACGACTTCCTCATCCCACCGCGCTTCGCTGCCCGGTTCTCACTAGACCTCGGGGTTCTGGGGGCCCTGGTGGGCGGGGCCGAACGAACCCGTCCGCGCGACCTGCGCCTCATGCACCGCGAGGACCACGAGGTCCATGTGGCCATTACCGCCTATGTGGAGGGCCGGGGTACGGACCTGCGTATCGGTGGGTTCATGCAGGACGTCGGTGGCGAAGGCTCAGCCGAAGAGGCCCTGGCGCACGCCTATCTGCACGACGCGCTCACCGGCCTTCCCAACCGGACGCTGTTCACCTACCGATTGTCCTACGCCCTGGCCAAGGGCACGTCCGTTCCGGGGGCGGTGGCCGCCGTAGTCCTCGACCTCGACCGGTTCAAGGCCATCAACGACTCGCTCGGCCACGAGGTGGGCGACGAGGTGCTGGTGGTGGTGGCCGGACGCCTGGCCACGGCGGGCGGGTCGCCTGAGGTCATCGCCCGGCTCGGGGGTGACGAGTTCCTGGTGCTCTTCGACGGGGACCATGCCGAGCGTGAAGCCGTGGCCTTCTCCGAGCGGGTGCTCGATGCCCTGGCCGAGCCCATCGCCGTGGCCGGTAGCGAGGTCTTCATCACGGCCAGCATCGGGGTGGCCTCGACCGCGGCGGGGGTCACCGAGCCCACGCTGCTGCTGTCGAATGCCGACGCCGCCATGTACCAGGCCAAGAAGCGAGGCGGCCGGAAGGTCGAGGTCTTCGGCGAGGCCCTGCGGGTGCGGGTCATCGACCGGATGAACACCGAGCACTCGCTGCACCGCGCCCTTGAGCGCAGCGAGCTGCGGCTCTACTACCAGCCGGTGGTCGACGTACGCGACCGGCGACCAGTGGGCGTGGAGGCCCTGCTGCGGTGGGACCACCCTGAGCACGGACTCACCGGCCCCGACCACTTCATCCCGGTGGCCGAGGAGAGCGGGCTCATTATCCCCATTGGGGCGTGGGTCCTTCGCCAGGCGTGCCAGCAGCTGCGGGCCTGGCAGCTTGGTTCCTGGCAGGGGCCGACGGCGGCGGTGGAGGTGAACCTGTCGGCCCGGCAGATCGACCACCCCGAGATCGTGTCGACGGTGGAACGCATCCTGGGCGAGACCGGCGTGGCACCTGAGCACCTCACACTCGAGATCACCGAGAGCGCTCTCATGCACGACGCCCGCTCGGCACTTCGGGTCCTGCGGGCGCTCAAGGACCTCGGCGTCACCTTGGCCATCGACGACTTCGGCACCGGCTACTCGTCGCTGGCCTACCTGCAGCGGTTCCCGCTCGACATCTTGAAGATCGACAAGGGTTTCGTGGACGACCTTGGCACCGACCCGGGCGGCGCCGACATCGTGGCCGCCGTGGTCACCTTGGCCCATTCGCTGGGCCTGGTCGTCATCGCCGAGGGCGTGGAGACCGAGCGTCAGTTCGACGAGCTGTACCGCCTCGGCTGCGACTTCGCCCAGGGATACCTGTTCTCGCGCCCGCTGCCGCCCGAGGAGATCACCGCCCGCCTCGACCACCGTCGCGGCCCGGCACCCGCTTTCTAGACATCAAAGCCGCCGGGGCGTTGCGGAATCCGAAACAGCATCGCCTTCGAGGCTGACGACGAGGCCGACGGCGACTCGGGCGCCAAGGCGGTGGCCGGCGTGTCGCACACGCTCATCAAGCACGACCTGGTGGCCGGCACGCGCCAGGTCAAGTCCTTCGGCGTCTCGTGCGAAGCGGACGAGTTCGTGTTCGTGCCGAGCAGCCCCGAGGTGGCCGAGGACGACGGCGTGCTCATGGGCTTCGTCTACGACCGCCATGAGGATCGCAGCGACCTGGTCCTTCTGACGCCGGCTCGCTCGACACGGTGGCCGGGATCGCTCCGGCTAGAACTTGTCGGCCAGCCACGGGGCGATGGCGCCCCCGCCGGGCACGGGCCGGATGAGCAGCTCCTGGGCCATCGACAGCACGAGCACACCCTCAGCGCTGTACATGGTGCCGCGCACAGTGGCCCGGTTCCCGGTGTTGACCACGGCAGCCAGGTCGTAGAAGAGCCACTGGTCGGCCCGGGCCGGGCGGTGGAACCACACGGCATGGTCGATGCTGGCATCGGTGTGGCTGCCCCACTTGTCCATGGTGGCGGGGCGGAACGAGGCCCGGGTCATGTCCGACATGAGAGCCAGCGCCCCCACGTGCAGGTCGGGGTCGTCGGGAAGGGCGCTGCTCACCCGATTCCAGAAGCGACCGCTGGAGCTGTAGGTGCCGTCGGCTCCCGGCACCGGGTCGAGGTGGACTGACTCGAAGGGGCCCGGAGGCGATCCCAGCGGCAAGGAGTCGGGGCTGTCCATGGCGCTGTCCATGGGCAGCTGGTACGACTCGGCACCCTCCTCCTCGACGTGGAACGAGCAGGTCATCCGGGCGGCCGGGAGGCCACCTTGGATAGTGGTCACCTGGCGGGTGGCAAACGACCGGCTGTCACGCACCGGCTCCACGAGCAGCTCGGCCTCGACCCCGGGCACCACCGGGCGCAGGAAGTAGCCATGCAAGGAGTGGGGGAGCAGAGGGCCGTCCACGCTCTGGATGGCGGCGCTCAGGGCCTGGGCCATCACCATGCCGCCGAACAGGCGCGGGCCCCACCAGTCCGGGCAGTGAGCCACGAAGCGCTCCGGGCCGGCGGGGGCCACCCGAAGGGCCCGCACCAGTTCGTCCATGAGGTCGTCGCCGGCCACGAGCAGGTCCTTTCGCCTCGGGCGCACCCTACCGGTGCCGGCCGGGTGCCCCCGGTCCGGCGGGCCCGGCTCAGAGCCCGGCTCAGGGGAGCGACCAGGCGATTTCCGAAAAGTGATTGACACCGCAACTATCTAGAGCTATAAATGCTTGTGAGATCAAAAATCGCATCCGCAAAGAAATCTGAACCAGCGATATCAAGGAGCCAGCCATGACCGCCACCGAAGCCACCCCCCTCACCCGCCAGCATCAGGGCCAGCTGATCCCCGCCACCGGCACGTACCAGATCGACAAGTCCCACAGCACGGTCGAGTTCATCGCCCGCCACCTCATGATCAGCAAGGTCCGGGGCCGTTTCGACGAGTTCTCCGGGGCCGTCACCATCGCCGAGGTGCCCGAGGAGTCGAGCGTGGACGTCACCATCGATGCGGCCAGCGTCTCCACCAAGGAGCCCCAGCGCGACGAGCACCTGCGCAGCGCCGACTTCTTCGACGTGGCGACCTACCCCGTGTGGCACTTCGCCAGCACGACGGTGGCACCGGCGGGGGACAACCACTGGAAGGTGACCGGCGACCTCACGTTGCACGGCACCACCAAGTCTGTGGTGCTCGACGTCGAGTTCGAAGGGGCCGAGGCCACGCCCTGGGGCACCACGGCCATCGGCTTCTCGGCCTCCACCGAGATCGACCGCGAGGAGTTCGGCCTCACCTGGAACCAGGCCATCGAGGCCGGCGGCGTGGTGGTCGGCAAGCGGATCCGCATCGAGCTAGGCGTCGAGGCGTCGGCGGCGGCTGCTGCTGCCTGAAGCGCCGCCGGCCGGGCCGATCAGCCCGGCGGTCCCGTGAAGTTGTGACGCTGTGCCTCGGGTTAGACCCGGGGCACAGCCGCGTCTACGGCCGTGCCCGGTCCACAATGGACGGGGCCGGACAGGAGGAACCGCGTGGGGATGTCGCCCCGCCAGCACCAGTGGGACGAGGGGAAGCGCCGGCGAGCCGAGGTGGCCCGCTCCGCGCACGGATCGTGGCGCCCGGCCGAGGGCCGGCCCGACCCCGTGTCGCTGCTCCAGGCCCAGAACCGCAGCCGGGTGGCTTCCCTGGTGCCGGTGCGCATGGGGCGCATGCTCGAGACGCCCTTCTCGTTCATGCGCGGCGCGGCCCTGATCATGGCGGCCGACCTGGCTCCTACGCCGACCACGGGCTTCGAGGTGCAGCTGTGCGGCGACGCCCACGTGGCCAACTTCGGCGTCTTCGCCTCACCCGAGCGCAACCTGCTCTTCGACGTGAACGACTTCGACGAGACCGACACCGGAGCGTGGGAGTGGGACGTGAAGCGCTTAGCCGCCAGCGCCGTGGTGGCAGCCAGGGTGGCCGGCCACCGGGTGGCCGACCAGCGAGGAGCGGCACGCTCTGCGGCGCGACGGTATCGCCAGGAGATGGCGACTTTCGCCAGGCTCGCCGTGCTCGACGTCTGGTACTCGCGCCTCGACGCCGAGGCCCTGGCCCGATCGCTGGCCGTACCGGCCGTGCGTCACGAAGTGGACAGCGCCCGGCGCCAGGGTTCCAAAGGCGTCCTGCCCGAGCACACCGCCCTCGCCCCAGACGGCAGCCGCCGCATCGTCGACCACCCCCCGCTCGTGACCCACGACGACGACGACACGTCCGAGCACTTGGCCGAGATAATGGCCGTCTACCGTCGCTCGCTCGACGACGACAGGCGACAGTTGCTCGGGCGCTTCGACGTTGTCGACTCGGCCCGCAAGGTGGTGGGAGTGGGCAGCGTGGGCACCCGGTGTTCAATCGCCCTGCTCGTGAGCGACCTGGGGGATCCGCTGCTGCTTCAGGTGAAGGAGGCCGAGGCGTCGGTGCTGGCCCAGCTGCGGCACCCAGTGCGGTCCCGGCGCCACCAGGGGCGCCGGGTGGTGACCGGCCAGCGCCTCATGCAGGCAGCCTCCGACATCTTTCTCGGCTGGTCGTCGGCCGGCGGCGTCGACTATTACATCAGGCAATTGCGCGACATGAAGGCGTCGATCGACTTGGCCGACCTCGGCCCGACGGCCATGGCCGAGTACGCCGCCATGTGCGGCTGGGCCCTGGCCCGGGCCCACGCCCGCACCGGCCCGGCCCCGGCCATCGCCGGCTACCTGGGATCAGGTGCCGTGTTCGACAAGGCCATCGAGCGTTTTGCCGTGTCGTATGCCGATCAGACCGAGCGCGACCACGAGGCACTGCACAAGGCGGTGAGCCGGGGCCAGGTGGCCGTCGAGCGGGGCATCTGAACGCGCAGGCCCGCTGAACACTCCCCCCGGCTGGAGGCTCAGACCAGCTGGGCCCCGGGAGCCACCACGGCGTCGACCTGCGCACGCTGGTCGTCGTTCAACACCCAGTCCGCCGCCGCCACATTGGCGTGCACCTGGGCCGCCGAGGTGGCCCCGGCAATGACCGATGCCACCGGCGAGCGACCGGCCAGCCAGGCGATGGCCAGCTCCACCAAGGTGCGCCCGGCGCCTTCGGCCACGGCGGCCAACTCCTCTACGGCGCTGAGGTTGGCTTCGGAGGCCAGCCGCCCGTACTGCTCGGAATCGAGCCGGGCCAGGCGCGTGCCGCTGGGAGCCGGCTCGCCGCGCCGGTACTTGCCGGTCAACAGGCCCCGAGCCAGGGGGAAGTACGGGATGAAGGCCACGTGCGAGCGCTCGCACTGGGCCAGCACGCCGTGCTCGGGCACCCGGTGCAAGATGCTGAACTCGTTCTGCACGCTCACGAACCGGGCCGCCCCGTCGGCCACCGCCTGGTCGGCTTCGTGAAGCTGCTCGACGGAGAAGTTCGAGCAGCCGATCTGTCGCACCTTGCCGGCGCTAACCTGTTCGTCCAGCGCGGCCAGGGTCTCGGCGATGGGTGTGGCCGGGTCCGGCGCGTGCAACTGGTAGAGGTCGATGTGGTCGGTGCCGAGCCGTCGCAGGCTGTCGTCCAGGGCCTGGCGCACGTAGGCGGGGCTGGCCCCCTTGCGCTGTGGGTCCACCTCCATGCCGAACTTGGTGGCCAACACCACTTCGGAGCGTCGCCACCCGAGGGCGGTGCCGAGGAACTGCTCGCTGCGGGTGGCGCCGTAGATGTCGGCCGTGTCGAAAAACGTGATGCCGGCCTCCAGTGCGGCATCGACCACGGCCGCGGTGGCCCCGGCGTCGATACGGCCGCCGAAGTTGTTGCAGCCCAGCCCGACCACCGACACCTCGAGCGAGCCGATCCGGCGGGTGGGCATCGTCATGGCACAGTCTTCTCGGAGGTGGTGGTCTTCTTGCGAGCGCTGGTCTCCTGGGGGGCGGTGGGGCGGACGAAGACGGTGTCGTCGGTCCACAGGCGCACGCTGATGGACTGGCTGGCCGTGCCGAGCAAGGTGCCGTCCTCGGCCCACAGGTGCGCCTCGCCCTGGGCGAACCCGTGGGCCAGGGCGTGCATGCGGATGTCACACAGCACCCAACCAGTGGGCACCAGTCGAGCCACCCGCAAGGTGTTGTCCAGGCTGCGCCCCAAGGTGCGTCGCCCGAGCGGCTGCGACACCGCCCCCGACACGTAGTCGCCGATCACAGCCAGCGTGGCGGCCGAGGGCTCGAGCTGGCCCGGCAGCCGAGCCCAAAAGGCGGAGTGGGCGTCGCCGGGCTGGCCGTCGAGTTGGCTGAACAGCCGTCCCCGAGCCACCCGGTGCTCTACCCGGGTGAGCACGCTGCCGGCGAAGAACGACGGGATCTCCTGCAGCGGGCAGTCGTCGGGGGCCGGCACGTCGGGAGGCTCGACCCAGGTGCCGCTCACCTCGAGGTCATTGCTACCTAGCGCGGCGTTGACGGTCAGGATCTCGCGCTCGCCCAAACGGGCGATGGCTCGGCCCTGGGTGGTGTTGCGGCCGCTGGCGGCCAGCACCACCTCCCACTCGACCTCGGTGCCGGTGGGGGCATACGACAGGTACTGGGCCGTGGCCCACACCGTGGGCCGTCCCGACGCCTCCTCCAGGGCCACCAGCCCGGCGGCCAGGGCGCAGCCCCCGTAGAGGAAGTGCCCCGGCGTGGACACCGACGGCGTGACCGCCATACGCCAGTGCCGGCCGTCGTCGCCGCGCTCGAGCCCGAGGAAATGCCGTGCGTCCATATGCCCGGCACCCTACCGGTGGCGGCGGACAGCACCTACCGGTGCCGGTATAGGACAACTACCGGCACCGACGGGCTCAGCAGCCGGTGGGGTCGGCCGCCACCACCTGCCCGGCGCTGTTGGTCGAGGCCACCGGGGCCAGCTGCGAGGGCAGCGGGTGGGCCGGGGCGGTGAGCCCGGGCACCGAGGGCACGGTGAAGGGGATCCCGCTGTCGGCCGGCGAAGCGGGAACGCCGCCACCGACCACCACGCCGCACGTGCCGACGTAGGCCGCCGGTATGGGGTCGAGCGGCGCCACCGGGCTCGCCTGCGGGTCAGGGTCGGCGTACAGCATCACCCCGGGCTCCGAGGTGGTGTTGGTGGCTTCGGCCTGGCGGTAGTAGTTGGCCCCGCAGGTGTTGTCGGCCGAATTGTTGGTCTCGCTCGAAGGGCAGCGGCGCGTCACGCCGTCGCTGCCGGGCTGGGTGGCACAGGCCTGCTCGCTCGACGGCGAGCCGCTGCTGCAGTTGTAGGGGCCCCAGTCCTTGGTCGTGCCGTTGGGCTCCTGGTAGTTGTAGACGTCGCGCCGGTTGCTGGTGGAGGAGTTGCTCCCGCCTCCGCCGCTGTAGAGCGTGCGCTGGTTGGTGTAGGCCCCCAGGCAGATGCCATCGGCGCACGCCCCGCCGCCAAAGCTGGCGAAGGGGAAGGGGTTCTCGGCGATGGGGGCGAGCGACGTGGCCGACTTCGACCCGGCCGCCGACGTGAACAACGTGGTCCAGCCGGCCAGGGTCTCGGCCCCGCCCATTGGGCTCCAGTCCAAGGTGAAGGCGCCGCCGTCGGACGAGCCGTAGAAGGTGTTGCCCGACCCGTACTGTCCGTCGGTGCCGTCGTGCTCACCGCTGTCGCCGTTGTCGTCGCCGCCCAGGAACACCTGTCCGCCGGTCAGGACCAGGTCGAGGGCGGTGGTGTTCGGAGTGCCGGTCGACACCCACGGGGTGACGGCGGGTGGCGTGGCCGGGTTGGGGAGGTTCCAGCCCGGATGCAGCGAGGTGAGCCAGCCGGCCGAGGGCTTGGTGAACCACGTCGGGCTGAAGGGCTGCGACGCCTCCGACGGGTTGTCGGTGAGCGGGGTGTAGGGACCGGTCCACGCCAGCGGGGTGAAGGGGCACTGGTGGCTGCTTTGGCCGGCCACGTACAACAGCCACTCGGCGCCGTACAGGGCGATGTCCTCCACGCCGCAGGAGCCCGGGGGCAGGGGCTGGTAGTTGGTGTCGAAGCCGGCGCCCACCCCCGGCCCGCTCACCGCCGGGTAGGCCGGCTGCGGGCAGCCGCCGCCGGGGTTGTCGGTCTGGACCTGGCCCGGGTCGGGCGCGGTGTACTGGTTGGCCGTGGGGCACGACGAGGGGTTGTTGCCGTAGGGCTGGCCGTTCTCGGTGCCATAGGGGTTCCCGTCACCGTTGGGGGTGACCATCACGGTGCCCGAGTGGTAGTTGTCGCCGTTGTTGGGCAGCTGCGATGTCCCTGCTTCGGCGTAAGTGTGGCCGTTGCCGTCGGTGATGGTCAGCTGCAGGCTGTGACATCCCGGGTAGACGCCGGAGAAGGTGGAGGCATTGTCGTAGTTCGGACATCCGTTGGCCCCCGGGGGATTGGGCCCGGCGCTGATGGCCGCCGATACCCCGGCCCACAGAGCCAGGGTCAGTGCCGAGATGCCGATACCGATGGTGACCGTCGTCGCCCGCTGGCGCGCCCGCATGGTCCGCCTCCCCGCCCCCCGAGTTGGCCGTGCACCGCCGTTGGCGCAGGACACGAACATGACACGGGTGTCAGGCAGTGTCAAGGGCGGTCAGTTCACGCTGCGTGGACGCCCCTCCCAGTAGGGCTGGCGCAGCTTGTACTTCTGGAGCTTGCCGGTGGCCGTGCGCACCAGGCTGTCGCGCCGCTCGATGCTGGTGGGGCACTTGAAATGCGCCATGCGCCCACGGCAGTGCTCGATGAGCTCGGCTTCGGTGGCCTGCGCCCCGGGGTGGAGCACCACCAGGGCCTTGATGGTCTCGCCCCACTTCTCGTCGGGCACGCCGATCACCGCCGCCTCGGCCACGGCCGGGTGCTGGTAGAGGCAGTCCTCCACCTCGATTGACGACACGTTCTCCCCGCCGGTGATGATGACGTCCTTCTTGCGGTCGGAGATGACGGTGAAGGCCCCGTCGAGATATCCGCCGTCACCGGTGTGGAACCACCCCCCCTCCAGGGCCCGGGCCGACTCCTCGGGCTGCTCCCAGTAGCCGGCGAAGACGTGGTTGGAGCGGGCCAGGACCTCACCCTCCTCGTCCACCGCCATGCGCACGCCCACCGCCGGCACCCCGGCGCGCCCGAGGCGGTCGGCGCGCTCGGGCCCGGACAAGGCGTCCCATTCGGCCGGGGCCCGGTTCACAGTCAAGAGCGGGGCTGTCTCGGTAAGGCCGTAGATCTGGATGAACTCCCAGCCGAGCTCGGACTCGACCAGCTCGATGGTGCGTCGCGGCGGAGGGGCGCCGGCCGCCACTATGCGCACGGTGCCGCGCCCGGGCACGGGTCGCCCCGCCTCGGCGCGCGCGGCGGCGGCACCGAGTATGGCCGCCACCACGGCCGGCGCCCCGCACAGCAGGGTCACGCCGTGTTCCTCGATGCGGGCCAGGATGTCCTCCCCGTCCACCTTGCGCAGCACGATGTGGCGCCCGCCCATGGCCGTGACCCCGTAGGGCATGCCCCAGCCGTTGCAGTGGAACATGGGCAGGGTGTGCAACAGCACGTCGCGGTCGGTCACCGTGGTGTGCCATCCGAAGATGGTGGCGTTCAGCCAGCAGTTGCGATGCGTGAGCTGCACGCCCTTGGGTCGGGCTGTGGTGCCCGAGGTGTAGTTGATCGAACAGGTGGCGTCCTCGTCGGGCTCCCATCGCTGCGGCAGAGCTCCGCTGGGGGCCGGGGCGAAGAGGCGCTCGTCGTCACGGCCGTCGAGCACCAGCCGGTGGGCGGCTGCTGCGGCGCCGAGTGCCTGGTCGAGCTCGGGGTCCACCAGCAGTACGGAGGCACCCGAGTGCTCCACGATGTAGGACACCTCATCGGCGTGAAGGCGGAAGTTGATGGGAACCAGGACCCGGCCGAAGCCGCTCGTGCCGAAGAACGAGATGAGAAAGCGCGCCGAGTTGGGGCTCACGATGGCCACCCGGTCGCCGGCGCCCACTCCCATGTCGTCGAGGGCCAGGGCCATGCCCAGGGCCCGGTCGTGCACCTCGCCGTAGGTGAGCGACCCGAGGGACCCGGCCACCCCCGGCTCGTCCACCACGGCCACCCGGTCGCCGTGTACCAGGGCGGCGCGTTCTAAGAAGTCGCCGACGGTGAGGGGGACGCGCATGGTGTGGCTCCTTTGGCCTCAGGTGGTCGTCAGTCGCCGAACACGGGGTCGCGATGCTCGTGGCGGGCCCGCACCGCTTCTTCGAAGTTGGCCGTGGTCAGCCGGACATATAGCTGGGCCACCGCTTCGTGGTCCATGTGGGCCGACAGGCTCGAGGCGTCGAGGCTCGACCACAGCAGCCGCTTGGTGAGCTCGATCCCCACCCGGCTCAGCGCCGCGATGCGCTCGGCCATGGCGTAGCACTCCTCGAGCAGCGCCGACGCCGGCACCACCCGCGACACCAGCCCCATGGCGGCCGCCTCGGCCACCGGCACGTCGCGCCCGGTGAGCATGATCTCGAAGGCCCGCGACGAGCCCACCGCCCGGGGCAGCAGGTAGCTCAGGCCGAGCTCGCTCGAGGTGAGGCCGTTGTTGACCCCTGCGGCGCGGAAGAACGCACCCTCGGCGGCCAGGCGGATGTCGGCGGCCAGGGCCAGGCACATGCCGCCGCCGATAGCCGGGCCGTTCACCGCCGCGATGACGGGCTGGTGCATGGCCCGAAGCTGTCGGATGACGTCGTCGAGCAGCTCCATGGACCGAAGCGCGATGGTCGGGCGCGTGAGCCCCTCGATGTGGGGGATGTGCCCGGCGTGCTCGAGGTCGGCTCCCGAGCAGAAGCCGGATCCGGCCCCCGTGAGCACGACGACGCGCGCCGTGTTGTCGCGGCTCACCTCCTCGAGTGCCTGGCGCAACGGGATCATGACGTCGAAGGCCATGGCGTTCATGCGTTCGGGCCGGTTGAGCGTGATCAGCGCCACCTTCGGGCGCGGCTGCTGCACCAGCACGAACGAGCCGTCCTGGGCTCCGTCTCCGGCTCCGTCTCCGGCTCCGGCCGGCGTGGTGTCGCTCATGAGCGGTCCTGTCGGGAACCGAGCAACCGGAAGGTGTTGGCGTAGAGGAGGTACCCCCCGGCGCCACTCAGGTCGGCCCACTGCCCATAGGCGTCGGTGCCCTCGCCGCCCAGTCGCGGGGCCACGTGGGCCCGCATGGTGCCGAAGGCGGCTTCGGGGTCGTCGGTGTCGAGCTCGTAGAGGTGCAGGAAGCGGGGATCGCCGTCGCCGGCGTGGTCGTACGGCGTGATCTGGGTGAAGCCCGGCACCGAGGCGGCCGCGATTTGGCGCAGGTGCACGAAGTCCCCCCAGTCGCGAAGGCCTTGGGCCAGCGCCGGGCTCTTGGGGCTGATCCACACCACGAGCAGCCCGGTGGTCGGCCGGCCGCTCAAGATGCCC
>DATKSG010000080.1:0-4110 GCA_035531775.1 Acidimicrobiales bacterium
CGCTCGCCGCCTGTGGAAGGTCATGGGAGTCTGGGACGACGACAAGGCCACCGCTGCCGAGGCGGGTGCTGCTGAGGGGAGTGCTGCTGAGGGGAGTGCTGCCGAGGCGGGTGCTGCTGAGGGGAGTGCTGCTGAGGGGAGTGCGTGACCATGCATCATCGGGTGGCTGTGGTGGGGACCGGCTTCTCCGGCCTGGGCACCGCCATAGCCCTCAAGAAGGCAGGGATCGAAGACTTCGTCGTGCTCGAGCGCGCCGGCGACCTCGGGGGCACCTGGCGGGACAACTCCTATCCGGGCTGTGCCTGTGACGTGCCGTCGAGGCTCTACTCCTTCTCCTTCGCCCAGAACCCCGAGTGGAGCGAGTCCTTTTCCTCTCAGGCCGAGATCTGGGCCTACCTACGCCGGTGCGCCGAGAGCTACGACGTGGTGGACAACATCCGTTTCAACCACGAGGTGACCGACCTGCGTTGGGACGACGAGGCATCGCGCTGGCACATCACCACGGCGTCTGGCGAGCTCACGGCCGATGCCGTGGTGCTGGGGGTGGGAGCCCTGAGCGACCCTTCCATGCCGGCGATGGCCGGGCTCGAGGACTTCGAAGGAACGATCTTCCACTCGGCGCGCTGGGATCACGGCCACGACTTCGCCGGGCGCACGGTGGCGGTGGTCGGGACGGGCGCATCGGCCATCCAGTTCGTGCCGCAGATCCAGCCCCAGGTGGGCAAGCTGCTGCTCTTCCAACGCACCCCACCGTGGATCATGCCCCGGCGCAACCGGGTATTCGGGCGGGCTGAGCGCTTCCTCTACCGCCATCTCCCCATCGCCCGGCAACTGGCCCGAGCCGCCATCTACTGGGGGCACGAGGTCTTCGTGCTCGGCTTCACCCGCAGTCGCCGAATGATGCGCCTCGGCCAGCGCGCATCGTTGGCCCACCTGCGGCGCCAGGTGCCCGACGCCGGGCTGCGGGCCGCGCTGACGCCAGACTACACCCTCGGCTGCAAGCGGGTCCTGCTGTCGGACGACTACTACCCGGCGCTGACCCGCCCCAACGTCGAGGTGGTCACCGAGCCCATCGCCGAGGTCCGCCCCAAGGGGATCCTCACGGCCGACGGCGTGGAACACCCGGTGGACACCATCATCTTCGGCACCGGCTTCCACGTGACCGACTTCCCGGCCGCTGCCCACATCCGCGGGCGAAACGGCCGGCTGCTCTCAGACGCATGGAGCAACGGCATGACGGCGTATCTCGGCACGTCGGTGGCCGGGTTCCCCAATCTGTTCATCATGACCGGGCCCAACACCGGGCTCGGGCACAGCTCCATGGTCTTCATGATCGAGTCCCAGATCGCCTACCTGATCGACGCCCTGCGCCAGATGGAGCGCCACCACCTGGCCACCGTGGAGGTGCGGCCCGAGGTCCAGGCCGGCTTCAACGACGAGCTCGAGGACCGCCTGGGCCACTCGGTGTGGAACACCGGCGGCTGCCGGAGCTGGTACCTCGACGTCAATGGCCGCAACACCACCTTGTGGCCGGGGTTCACCTTCGAGTTCCGGCACCGCACACGTCGCTTCGACCTGGGCTCCTACGAGCTCACGCCGGCGGATGGTGGGCGCGGCACGGCAGGGGGCACCTTGGCCGGCGCTTCACCGGTGAGGACCACGGCGGTGCGGCCCTAGCCTCTGGGCGTGCGCAACCTCGACCCCGAGCTGGCCCCGGTCTTGGCCGGACTGCCCGGCGGCGGCCGGGCGCGGCTCGAGGACCTCAAGGTCATGCGAGCCATGCGCGACACGATGGCCGTGCTCCATGCCCTGGGGACCGAGTTGCCCACCGACGAGCGGGTGACGGTGACCGACAGGCGCCTACCCGGGCGACGTGCGGGCACCGAGCTCCCGGCCCGCGTGTACACCCCGGCGAAGCACCGCGGCGCCGTGCTCGTGTTCTTCCACGGCGGTGCCTACACCATGGGCGACGTATACACCGAGGAGCAGCGATGCCTGCGCCTCGCCGCCGACGGCGGCTGCGTGGTGGTGTCGGTCGGCTACGCGCTGGCCCCTGAGGAGCCCTATCCGGCCGCCGTCCTCGACGGCTACCACGCCCTGCAGTGGGTGGCGGCCCATGCCGCCGAGCTCGTAGCCGGCGGGGACTCCGGCGGGGGCGGCAGCGGGGGCGGCAGCGGGGGCGGCAGCGGGGTGCCGCTGGCAGTGGCGGGGTCAAGCGCCGGTGGCGGGCTGGCCGCCGCCGTGGCCCTCATGGCGCGCCGGCGCGGCGGGCCGCCGCTCGTCTTTCAGCTACTGCTGTACCCGATGCTCGACGACCGCCTCGACAGCGCCTCCATGCACATGGAGGAGCCCACGCCGCTTCTCAGCCGCCAAGTGCTGGCCGCCGCGTGGGGCTACTACCTCGGTGGAGCGCCGGCCGACGACCTGGCGGCACCGGGCCGGGCCGTTGACCTGTCCGGCCTCCCCCCCGCCTACGTCATGGTGGCCGAGCTCGACCCCTTGCGCGACGAGGGCCTGGCCTACGCCCGGCGCCTGGTGGAGGCCGGCGTGAGCGCCGAGGTCCACCTATATCCCGGGACCTTCCACGGCTTCGACCTGATGTGCCCCGACACGTCCGTGGGCCGCCGGGCACTCGAGGAGCAGGCCATGGCCGTGCGCCGGTGCCTAGCCCCGGCGCACGGCAGAAAGGACTGAGGTCAGGCGACACTGACGCCAACTGGCTGACGGTCACACCCTCATGGGACGATCAGGAGGTGCGGGTCCGGCGTACCTTCGCCTTCCTCGACCTGTCGGGGTTCACCGCCATGACCCATATCGAGGGCGACGAGCGCTCGGTGGCCGTGCTGGGGGTGTTCCGCGGCGCACTTCGCCAGATCTGCTCCCGGCGCGGCGTGCGCATCGCAAAGTGGCTGGGCGACGGGGCCATGCTGGTCGGCGTCGACCCCACGCCGGTGCTGTCGGCCGTGCTCGAGATGCAGTGCAAGTTCGGCTTGGGCCCGGACGCCATTGCCGTGAAGAGCGCCGTGACCACCGGCCCGGTCATCCTGCTCGAGGGTGACGACTACATCGGCCACGCCGTGAACGTGGCCGCCCGCCTGTGCGACCTGGCCCAGGCCGGCGAGATGCTGGCCGACCCGGCCCTGGTGGACGCCCTGCCGCCGTGGGCGCTCGAACGTGACCGGGTCGAAGTGGCGGTGCGGGGCGTGGACCGGCCGGTGGCCGTGGCCCACTTGGGCCTGCGTGACCCGGGAGCCGAGGCCCGGCTCGACCCGGTGTGCGGGATCCCGCTGGTGCCGTCCACGGCGGTGGCCGAGCGCTCGGGCGGAGGCGCCGGCACCTGGCTGTTCTGCTCGGAGAGCTGCCTCGACACCTGGGAGAGCCGGCCGGCCGAGGCGGTGGCGCCGGGCAGCGAGGACTGGGTGCGCGACGGGATCAGCTAGCTATAGCTAGCGTCGCCCGGCGATCCCGGGCTGGAGCAAGTCGGAGGCCCGGGTATGGCGACCGCCGGCCGGCCGCTCGCCGCTGGCTGCCCGCGGCGTCACATCAACGTCGGTGGCTCCGGCGCGCAGCGCCCCCACTGTGCAGCGCTGGCGCGGCCGGTGGGCAAAGGGGTCGAAGCGGAAGTGCCGCATGGCGTTGCGGTGGGTGATCTTCTCGATCTCGTCGGGAGCGACACTCTGGAGCGAGGGCAGCAGGGTCTCGGGCGACACGGGCCACGTCGAGTCCGAGTGCGGGTAGTCGGCCTCCCAGCAGATGCCGTCGATGCCCACCCGGTGCCGCAATGCCACGCCGGTGGGGTCGTCGATGAAGCACGTCACGATGCGCTCGGTGAAGACCTCGCTCGGGAGCCGGCCGCCGAAGTCCTGGCCCGTCCACCGGTGGTGACGCTCGTAGGTCCAGTCCATGCGCTCCAGGAAGTATGGGATCCAGCCAATGCCGCCTTCTGACAGCGACACCTTCAACTCCGGGAATTTGCGCAGCACCGGGGAGAACAGCAGGTCCGCCGCGCACTGGATGATGTTCACCGGCTGCAGCCCCATGAGCACGTCGATGGGGGCGTCGGGGGCGGTGATGGCCAGCTGCGAGGACGACCCGATGTGCAGGCAGACG
>DATKSG010000081.1:0-13655 GCA_035531775.1 Acidimicrobiales bacterium
CAAGTGAGCAGCAGCCCCCGTTCGGTCCCAGCGACGAGGTCGCCCAGGGTCCCCGAAGAGCCGGGCAGCTCGAGCACGAGGTTGTCGACGGGAGCGGACGGCGGCACGCCGGAACGGGCGGCGCCGGCTCGGTGGTAGCGCAGGCGTTCGAGCCGGCCGCTGTCGACCCAGGCGGTGGGCCCGAGAGGAAGGCCGTTGTCGAATACCGAGACGTCGGTGCCCGAGGCCCCCGTGACCAGGAACGGTGAGCATTCGAGCCCGGCGGCGGCGGGGTCACTGCGCAGCTCGAAGGGGAGCGAGGCGATGAGCTCGCCCACCTTGGTCGTGCCACCGGGAGCCGAGAAGGCGTTGCGGCCGTCCTCCGCATCGCGGCCCGACATTGCTTCGTACAGCGAGACCATGAGATCGGCGGTGGCATCCGGGGGCAGGATCGTCTCGTAACGACCAGGAGGCAGGTCGACGCGACGCTCGGCCCAGTCGAGGCGCTCCTCGAGTCGTTGGTGCATGGCCCCGAGATCGACGTCGTCGAACCACGGCGTGCCGGCCGCCACCCAGGCCGACTTCGACCCGTCGGCGCTCCGGGCAACGAGCTCGAGCGAGCCGGTGGGTTGCTCGTGACGGCGGCGAAGTCCTGAGCTCGAGCCGAGATACACGGTCTCGACGCGGTGGCTGGCGAATCCGGCCAGCACTTGGCCCGCTGCCTTGGCCCGGCCAAAGGCGTCGCCGAGCGCGTCGAAGACCTTGCTGATCACCGACAAGTCGGTGGACCGGGCCGCGGTGGCGAAGGCGGGGTCGTCGGTGCCACCTGCTTCGCCCGGGCCCACCAGGGCAAAGGCGCCGTCGACCGGCTCACCGCCGGCGGCATCGGCCTCGCTCGCCCGCACCAGCTCCGCGATGTCGGGGTCCCCACTCCGGCTGGCGACCCCGACGGAGGTGCCACCGGCGCCGGCGCGCATGGAGACAACCACCACCCGCCGATTACGTCGGGATCCGTTGGTCGTGGTGGTGTTGTTGGCGAACCGAGCGTCCACTTCGCTCGACTCCTCGACGATGACGACGCACTCGTCGCTGGTGGACGTCGACAGTGCCTGGTCGACCACGTCGGATGGAGATGGGAACCGCCGCTGCGCCATCGTCAGGATGTGCCTGTCGATTCGGAACGGGCATTCAAGACCCGCACGCGCCGGAACAGGGCCGACGGGCACCCGTGGCTCACCGGCGCCACCTGCCCGGGCTGGCCTTTGCCACAGTTGAACGCCCCGCCGAGGACATAGGTCGACCTGTTCCCCACGGCCTCGAGCGATTCCCAGAAGTCGGTGGTGCTCGATTGGTAGGCGACGTCCTTCACCTGCCCTTCCAGGCGCCCGTGACGGATACGGAAGAACCTCTGGCCAGTGAACTGGAAGTTGTGCCGTTGCATGTCGATGGACCAACTCTTGTCCCCCGCCACCAGGATGCCGCTGTCCACGCCGGCCACCAGTTCGTCCGTCGTCGGCCCACCGTGCGGAGCCGGCCCGAGGGACACGTTCGCCATCCGCTGGATCGGGATGTGCATAGGCGAATCGGCGAATGCGCACCCATTGGATCGCCCGAAACCGTTCTCGGCCGCCATCCGCCGGTCGAGCTGGTAACCGACGAGGGTACCGTCACGGACAAGATCGAAGGACTGCGCCTCCACCCCTTCGTCGTCCCACGCCACGGTGGCCAGGCCATGTGGCGTGGTCCGGTCGCCGGTGACCTGCATCACGTCGGATCCGTAGCGAAGCGAGCCCAGCTGGTCGAAGGTGGCGAACGACGTTCCGGCATAGGCGGCCTCGTATCCCAGAGCCCGATCGAGCTCGGTGGCGTGGCCGATGGACTCATGGATGGTCAGCCACAGATTGCTCGGCTCGATCACGAGGTCGTAGGTGCCGGGATCGACTGACGGGGCCCGCACTTTGGCCGCCAACAGGGCGGGCAGCGCTTCGAGCTCTGACGCCCAGTCCCACCGGGCCGGCTCGGCAGCGCCCGGCGATGCCGTGAGGTACTCCCATCCTCGTCCGGCCGGCGGCGCCAGAGTTCTCATCGATTCGAATGCCCCGCTCACCGGGTCTACGGAAAACGCCTCCACCACCGGATGGACACGAACCCGGCGCTGGGTGAGGCGTGACCCGCCCAGGTCGGCGAAGAATTTGTCCTCCACCACGCACACGACGTGAGCCGACACATGGTCGATGCCGGTGCCACCCAGCAGCTGCTCGCTCCAGGTGGCGAGATGGGCCACCTTGTCGGCCAAGGTGACGTCGGTGGGGTCGATGTCATAGGAAGAGGACCATTGCGCCGTACCGGCCGGTGGCTCATCGGCCAGGCGCGCCGGCACGGCCAGGGTGGCCAAGGCCGCCACGGCCAGAGCCACCGCCCGATCGGCGAGCTCGGCGGCGGCGGAGCTTTCCATCTCGGCCGTCGCCGCGAAACCGACCGACCCCCGGTGCACGACACGCAGGCCCATGCCGACTTCGGTGTCATCGACCGCCGTCTCGAGCTGGCCGTCGCGTAGAACGACCGTTTGCGATCGGATGTGCTCGATCCTAAACTCGGCGTGCGAGACCCCGAGCTCGGACGCCCGGCCGAGAGCGGCGGATGTCAGCGAGTCGAGGGGGAGGGTCGACAGCATTGGTGTCAACCCCCCGAGACGTCTTGGACCCTCTGTTTCCCGGCGCTGATGAAGGGCATCATGGAGCGGAGCTCGGCGCCGACCTTCTCGATCGGATGGGTGGCCCCCTTCGACCTGAGCTCTTCGAAGCGCTGCCTCCCGGCCCGGTTCTCGGCTATCCACTCCTCGGCGAAGGCTCCCGATCGGATGTCGTCGAGGATCTGTTGCATGGTGGCACGGACGTGGTCGTCGATGACCTTGGGCCCCCGCGTGAGGTCCCCGTATTCAGCCGTGTCGGAAATCGAATAGCGCATGCCGGCGATTCCCTGCTCGTACATGAGGTCGACGATGAGCTTGAGCTCGTGCAGGCATTCGAAGTAGGCCGATTCAGGCTGGTACCCGGCATTGACCAGGGTCTCGAAACCGGCCTGGACGAGCGACGTGAGCCCGCCGCACAACACCACCTGCTCCCCGAAGAGGTCGGTCTCGGTCTCCTCCTCGAAGGTGGTGTCGAGCACCCCGGCCCGTGTGGCTCCGATGGCGTAGGCGTAGGACAGGGCCAGCTCGTGGGCCTTTCCCGACGCGTCCTGTGCCACCGCCACCAGGGACGGGACGCCGCCCCCTTCGGTGTAGGTACGGCGCACCAGATGGCCCGGGCCCTTCGGTGCCACCATGGCCACGTCGACGCCCTCGGGCGGCACGATCTGCCCGAAGCGGATGTTGAACCCATGGGCGAAGAAGATGGCATCGCCTTGGCGAAGGTGGGGGGCGATCTCGGCCTCGTAGACCGACGCCTGCTCCGTGTCGGGCAACAGGATCATGACCAGGTCGGCCTCGGCCGACGCCTCGGCCACGCTCATGACCCGCAACCCGGCTTCCTCTGCCTTCTGTCGCGAGGCGGAACCTTGCCGAAGGCCGACGCGCACATCGACCCCGGACTCAGCCAGGTTCAGGGCGTGGGCGTGGCCTTGTGACCCATAGCCGATGACGGCAACCTTGCGACCCTGGATCAGGCTCGCGTCGGCGTCGGATTCGTAGTACAGCTTGGCCATGGTCATCCTGCCTCGTCGCTCGTGCGGCCCTGGACCGCGTCGTCTTCGGTTCCCCCGGCGATGCTACGGAGCCGGGTCGTGCGCCGGGCCAGCTTAGGCAACGCCACCCGGCCCGTCCTCTGGAGCTCCACGATCCCGAATGGGCGAAGGAGGCTCTCAAAGTCGTCGATCTTGTTCGGGGCCCCGGCCAGCATGATGGTCATGGCATCGGTACCCACGTCGATGATCTTGCCCTCGAATACGCCGACGAGCTGGATGACCTGCCCCCGCTCGGCGGGCCCTGCTTGCACCGTAGCCAGCAACAACTCCCTTTCGGTGGCCGCCTCGGGAGCTAGTTCAGTGATGGAGACCACGTTGACCAGCTTGTCGAGCTGGCGGATGATCTGCTCGAGCGGTGCCGACTCGACGTCCACCACGATAGTGATGCGGCTGAACCGCTCGTCATCTGTGGGAGCCACGGCCAAGGAGAAGATATTGAAGCCTCGCCGGGAGAAGAGGCTCGCCACCCTGGCCAGCACCCCGGACTTGTTCTCCACGGTAACGGTGACGATGTGATGACGAAGCGGACCACCGTACGTCGACATGGAGGTCATCACCGGCCCCCTTCACCCTGGCCGGGGCCGACGATGATGTCGTCGTTGGACGAGCCGGCAGGAACCATCGGGTACACCTTCTCGAAGGCGTCGGTCCGGAAGTCGATGACAACGGGCCGGTCGTCGATGCTGTTGGCCTTCTCGATGGCTGGGAGCACCTCTTCGGCCGACTCGACCTTGAGCCCGACACAGCCCATGGCCTCGGCCCATTTCACGTAGTCGGGAAGGTCGGGAGAGAGGTAGACCTCGGAATACCGCTCCTCGTAGAACAGCTCCTGCCATTGGCGGACCATGCCGAGGTAGGCATTGTTGAGGATCGCCACCTTCACCGGAATGCGCTCGGCCGATGCGGTCACCAGCTCCTGCGCCGTCATCTGGAAGCAGCCGTCTCCGTCGATCGCCCAGACCATCTTGTCCGGTCGGCCGACCTTCGCCCCGATGGCGGCGGGGACAGCGAACCCCATGGTGCCCGCACCACCCGAGTTGACCCAGGTATAGGGGTATTCGAACTTCCAGTACTGCGATGCCCACATCTGGTGCTGGCCCACTCCGGACACGACGATGGTGTCATCGGGTGTCGAGTCACGAAGTGTCTCCACCACGAACTGAGGCTTCAAGGCGCCGCCGTCCTCCTGGTGATAGGCGAGGGGGAAGCGCTCCTGCCACTCGTGGATCTGCGCCCTCCACGGACCGAGATCGGGTTTGGACGCCGCTCTGGTGCCGGCTGATGTCGTGCCGCCGGTGTCGAGGCCCAGATCGGTGAGCGCCGAAAGCAGCTCCTCGATGACGACGCGGCAGTCGCCCCCAATGGCCACGTCAGCGCGCCGGACCTTGCCGAGCTCGGCCGGGTCGATGTCCACGTGGATGACCTTGGCATCGGGGGCGAAGGCGCTGACCTTGCCCGTGACTCTGTCATCGAATCGACTTCCCAGGGCGATGAGCAGGTCAGACCGCTGCATGGCGGTGACCGCCGTGTAGTTCCCGTGCATGCCCGGCATCCCCAGGCACAGCGCGTGGGAATCAGGAAACGCCCCGCGGGCCATGAGGGTGGTCACCACCGGGATCCCGGTGCGCTCGGCCAGCTGGCGAAGCACGTCGGCGGCTCGGGCCTTCAAGATGCCACCTCCGGCGTAGATCACCGGGCGCTCGGCCTGGAGGATCAACCGGGCTGCTTTGGCCACCTCGATCGGGTCGCCTTCGGTCTGGGGCCGGTAGCCGGGGAGGTCGAGCTCGTCGAGCGACGAGGGCCAGTACCAATCCATCTGGTTGTTCGACACGTCCTTCGGCACGTCGACGAGCACGGGCCCAGGGCGACCCGTCGTAGCAACATGGAACGCCTCGGCCACCACTCTCGGGAGGTCCTGGGCATCGGTCACCAACCAGTTGTGCTTGGTGATGTCCATGGTGACGCCGGTGATCGGACATTCCTGAAAGGCGTCGGTCCCGATAGCGGTCGTGGGGACCTGCCCCGTGATCACGACCATCGGGATCGAGTCCATGGCCGCGTCGGCCAGAGGCGTCACGATGTTGGTGGCGCCGGGCCCACTCGTGACCATGGCCACACCGGGGCGCCCTGTGACGTGGGCGTAGCCCTCGGCAGCATGGCCCGCACCCTGTTCGTGCCGCACCAGGATGTGGCGGATCGACGAGTCGAGGATCGGGTCGTAGACCGGCAGGATGGCCCCTCCGGGGAGGCCGAAGATGACCTCGACCCCTTGCATCTCGAGGCTCTTTATGAGCGCCTGGGCTCCTGTCAATCGCATGGTGCTCCTCGATGGTCGAACGATCGGGTGGGACTGGGGCAGGGCTGGAGGTGGGGCTTGGGGCCGGAAATAAAACGACCTCCCGTCCGGGAGGTCGTGAGGCGCACGGAGCCGCGATGCGGCAACGTGCGCTAGGTCAGGACTACGAGGGTGTCGGCGCGGTACTCGCACATGGTCGCATCAGTGTGGCACGGCCGCCACGGCTGGGCAAGCCCCGGTGTCAGGGCTCGGTGACGGCCCCCCGCTCGGCGCCTGTGACCAGCCGGGCGAACTTGGCCAGGACCCCGGTGGTGTAGCGGGGCTCGGGCGCTTTCCAGTGCCGGCGGCGGCGCTCGATCTCAGCCGGCGCCACGTCCAGGTCGATGCTGAAGGTCGGCACGTCGATGACGATGCGGTCCCCGTCAGCCACGAAGGCCACCGGGCCGCCTTGGACGGCCTCGGGCGCCACGTGGCCGACGCAGAAGCCGTGGGTGCCCCCCGAGAACCGCCCGTCGGTCACCAGGGCGCAGTCGGCTCCCCGGCCCGCTCCCTTGAGCGCCCCGGTCACGGCCAGCATCTCGCGCATTCCAGGGCCCCCCTTGGGCCCTTCGTAGCGGATCACCAGCACCGTCCCCGGTTCGATGGACCCGGCCAGAATGGCCTCGAGCGCACTCTGCTCGCCGTCGAACACCCGAGCGGTGCCCTCGAAATGAGGGACATCGATGCCGGCCACCTTGACGACGGCACCATCGGGAGCAAGCGAACCTCGGAGCACGGCGATGCCGCCGGTGGTGTGGATCGGTTCCGAGAGCCGGTGCACGACCTTGCCGTCGGGTACCGGCGGGGCCACCGCCTCGAGGTTCTCGGCCACGGTCCGCCCGGTGACGGTGAGGCAGTCCCCATGGAGGAGCCCGGCCTCGAGCAACTCCCGCATGACCACCGGGATGCCCCCGACGGCATCGATGTCGGTCATGTGGTATTTGCCATGCGGCTTGGTGTCGGCGATGTGGGGGACACGGGCCCCGATGCGGTTGAAGTCGTCCAATTCGAGCTCGACCCGGGCTTCGTTGGCTATGGCCAACAAGTGCAGCACGGCGTTGGTGGAGCCGCCGAGGGCCATGACCACGGCAATGGCATTCTCGAAGGCCTGCTTGGTCATGATCTGGCGGGGCCGCAGGCCCAGGGCCAGCAGATTGACGACGGCCCGGCCTGATTCCACGGCGAAAGCCGATCGCCGGGAGTCCACGGCCGGCGGGCTGGCCGAGCCGGGCAACGACATGCCGATGGCTTCACCAACCGAGGCCATGGTGTTGGCCGTGAACATGCCGGCACAGGAGCCGGCTGTCGGACAGGCGTTGCGCTCAATCAGTGAGAGCTCGGCATCGGTGAGGGCTCCGGTGGCATGGGCGCCGACCGCCTCGAAGACACTCACGATGTCGAGCACCTGGCCTCCGGCGTGCCCGGGCAGGATGCTTCCGCCGTAGAGGAACACCGATGGAAGGTTGACGCGCGCCGCGGCCATCAACATGCCGGGGAGGGACTTGTCACATCCGGCGAAGGTGACCAAGGCGTCGAACCGCTCGGCATGCATGACCGTCTCCACCGAGTCGGCGATGACCTCGCGCGATACCAGCGACGCCCTCATTCCCTCGTGGCCCATCGAGATACCGTCCGACACTGCGATGGTGACGAACTCGATCGGGAACCCCCCGGCCTCCCGGACTCCGATCTTGGCCTGCTTGGCCAAATGGTCGAGAGGCAAGTTACAGGGCGTCACTTCATTCCACGAGGAGGCCACGCCGACTTGCGGCTTGTCCCAATCGTCATCGGTCATGCCGATGGCGCGCAGCATCGCCCGCGCCGGTGCCCGGGTCGGGCCGTCGGTGACCTCCTGGCTCCGGATCTTCAGGGACTTCATCAGCCAAGACTACGGCCAACCGCCCCCGGCGCCCACGTCGTCCTCCTCCACCGCCGGCCCCTTGGGCCCCGACCACCGCCAGTCACCGGGGCCGCCGGTCAGCCGGTAGCCGTCGTAAGTCTTCTGTTGGTGATGGAACCGGCACAGGCGGGCAAGGTTCCACAGCGCCGTCGGGCCGCCTTGGGCGTACGGCACCTTCCAGTGATCGATCTCGAGGCCCAGGTCGACGTCGCAACCGGGAACCACACAGGACCGGTCCCGCGCCTCGAGGGCGCTCTCGACGTGGGCCGGGACCGAGCGACCGAGATGGCACACCGTCGTCACATCGACACCGTCTCGCACGATGAGCTTGACGGCCGACTCCCCCACCAGATTCTCGACGGTGGCAAGCGGAACCGGCCCCACGCCGGCGATCTCGCATACCTCTCCATGTTGGAGGTGGCCACGCCGCAGAGCCTCGAGGCTCACATGGAAGTACATGGTGGCCGACCGCACGCGTCCCCCCACGGTGCCTTCGAACGTGGCCCGTCGGCAGTCACCGGTAGCCAGAGCCACCAGGGCGTCGGCCTCATAGGCCTGGCGCGGCTCGGGCTCGAGGTTGGCCTGCCTGACCTCGTCGGCTACGAACGTGGCGAGGGACTTCACCGCAGCCAGGAGTTCAGCCCCGGCATCGGGGGTCAGGCGGGTGTGGATGTGGAAGGCACCTTCGGGATCGAGCCAGTGCCGGAGAAACCGCTCTCTGCGGATGGCGGCGTATCTGGCGGCGTCGTCCCTGCCGGCTACGGCCCGCACGCTCCTGGCCCGATGCTGCAATGCCTTCAGACTCAGGTGGCCGGCCACATCGATCAACTCCGCCTCAGCGGCGGGATCGGCCGACGCCGCCGCTGTGATCTCCCGGACCTGGGGCAGCGACAGCGAGCCGTCGCACAAAGCGGCTCGAGTGGCGGGCAGCGTCGGCAGGCAGGCGGCGGTCTCCAACGTCGTGATGGCCTCCCCGATCGACGTCTTGGTCTTCTGGGCCAGCCAGCTGGCCGCTGACCTGTGGCCCTCCTCCCGCCACGTCATGCACTGGGCCGCCCGGCGGGCGAATCCCAGGCGACCGGCGGCGACGGCACGGTCGATCTTCACCAGGCGCTCGAGCAACAGGGCGGCCTGGTGGCCCGTCACGCGGTCGGGGTCGACCTCGCCGACGACTCGGCGAACCAGTGCAAGGACGTCGTCGAGGACGTCAAGTGCTCCTGGGCGCTCGCCCGGGTACTCCGTGGGGCGCTCGCCCGGGTACTCCGTGGGGCGATCGCCTGAAAGCTCGGCGGTGTCCATGGTGGCCATAGCGTCTGGCATGCCCGCCAGCCTCGCATGGGGGTGTGACAACCCCGGAGCCGACCTACCCCTTGAGGCGGTGGAGCTCGGCGATGACGGCCTTGCCGTTGGCCTTGCCCGACGTGGCCTTCATTACCTGGCCGATGAAGAACTGGGCCAGCTTGTCCTCGCCGTCGCGGAAGCGAGCCCACTCCTCGGGGCTGGCTTGTACGACCTCGCCGACCACCAGGGCAAGCGAGGATGCCTCGAGGACCTCGAAGCCATGGCGCCGGGCGATGTCGGCCGGGTCACCACCGGCCACCAACAAGTCGCCCAGGACGGTCTTGGCCTGGGTGGCCGACAACTTGCCGTCCTGCTCCATGCGGAGGAGTGCTCCGTAGGCCCCGTGATCCACCGCACGAGCGGCCTCGGGTGAGGCGGCAGCTTCGTTGGCGGTGCGGGCGATGGCGAGCGGAGCACCGATCCCGGCGTTCACGGATCCGAGCACGAGCGAGTCGAGATCGAGCTCCACCACCGTGGCGATCTGGTCCACGCGGGCGTCGGTGACCGGCTCACCGGCCGACCCGAGAAGGTCACGCAGGCGTTGGCGCCGCTCGGCCGGCATCGAAGGCAGGGCGGAGGCCACGTCCTTCTGCCACCTCGGGTCCGGGGCGATAGGCACCAGGTCGGGCTCGGGGAAGTACCGGTAGTCGAATGCCTCCTCCTTGGAGCGAAGCGGCACCGTGCGACCGCCCTCTTCATCCCAGTGCCGCGTCTGCTGTTCGACGGCTCCCCCCGACTCGATCACGGCGATCTGACGCTCGATCTCATGCTCGATGGCCCGAGACAGCGACCGGAGCGAGTTCAAGTTCTTGATCTCGCACCGGGTCCCTAGCGTGTGCTCCCCGGCCCGGCGAATCGACACGTTGGCATCGACCCGCATCGATCCCTCCTCCATTCGGCCGTCGGATGCTTCGGTAGCCATGAGGATCGATCGCAGCTCGCCGGCATACATCCGCGCCTGGGCCGCCGAACGGATGTCGGGCGCCGAGACGATCTCGACCAGGGGGACACCGGCGCGGTTGTAGTCCACCAAGGCGTACTCGGCGTCGTGGATTCGGCCTCCTCCACCCATATGGGTGGTCTTGCCGGTGTCCTCCTCCATGTGAGCCCTCACGACGCCGACCGTGCTCCCGTCGGACAGCTCGAGGTGGCCGTCCACGTTGATCGGCTCGTCGTACTGGCTTACTTGATAATCCTTAGGCATGTCGGGATAGAAGTAGTTCTTGCGATGGAAGGTCGAGGGCCTGATGTCGCAGTGCAGGGCGAGGCCTATGCGCATGGCCATCTCCACCGCACCGACGTTCAACACCGGCAGCGAACCCGGGAGCCCGAGACAGACGGGGCACACATTGGTGTTGGGCTCGTCCCCGAACGCGTTCCGGCAACCGCAGAAGAGCTTCGTGGCCGTCCGCAGCTCGCAGTGCACCTCGAGGCCGATGACCGGCTCCCAGGCGCCGGGCGAGGGCGCGCTCACGCTCGACCCCCGGACGACCACCCGGCCGTGCCGAGCGGCTCGGCCCATACCCCGGGAGGGGCAAGCGGCGGCGCGCCATCCTCGATGACGGCCGCCGCCTGGAGCATGGCCGCCTCACCGAGTGCGGGAGCCAACACCTGCACCCCGATAGGCAGGCCCGACCAGTCGGCGCCGAAGGGCACGCTCACCGCCGGATGTCCAGCCAGGTTCGACGGGACCGAGAACACGTCCGACAGGTACATCGACCACGGGTCTTGGACCTTGGAGCCGATGGCGAAGGCGGTGGTGGGGGTGGTGGCCCCGAGCAGCACGTCCACGTGCTGGTAGGCGCGGTCGAAGGCGTCGATGATCAGGGTGCGGACCTTCTGGGCCTGCGCGTAGTAGGCGTCGTAGTACCCCGCCGACAGGGCGTAGGTGCCCAGCATGATGCGCCGCTTCACCTCCGGCCCGAAGCCGGCCGACCGGGTGGCACCCTGCATGGCGGCCACGTCGGGGGCGTCGACGCGCAGGCCGTAGCGCACGCCGTCGTAGCGGGCCAGGTTGGACGAGGCCTCGGCCGGGGCGAGGAGGTAGTACGCGGGCAAGGCGTGGCGCACCTCGGGGATCGAGCACTCCTCGATTGAGGCTCCGGCCGCCTCCAGGGTCTCAGCGGCCGCCCGCACGGCGGCCACCACGGCCGGCTCGGCCCCCTCGAGCAGCTCCTGCACCAAACCCACCCGCAGCCCGGTCACACCGTCGCCCACGGCGGCCACACATCGCGGGGCCGGGCGCTCCAGCGACGTGGAGTCCATGGGGTCATGGCCACCGATGGCGTCGAACAGGGCGGCGGCATCGGCCACCGTCCGGGCGAAGGGCCCGATCTGGTCGAGGGAGCTGGCGAACGCCACCAGGCCGTAGCGCGAGACCGTGCCGTAGGTGGGCTTCATCCCCACCACGCCGCACAGGGCGGCTGGCTGGCGGATGGACCCTCCCGTGTCCGAGCCCAGGGCCAGGGGGGCGAGGCCGGCAGCCACCGCCGCCGCCGAACCGCCGCTCGAGCCGCCCGGCACCCGCTCAAGGTCGTACGGATTGCGAGACGGCCCGAAGGCCGAGTTCTCCGTCGACGAGCCCATGGCGAATTCGTCGAGGTTGGTCTTGCCCACCACCACGGCGCCCGCGGCGCGTAGGCGCTCGACGACGGTGGCGTCGTAGGGTGGCTTCCACCCGTCGAGGATGCGGGACGAGCACGTGGTGGCGATGCCACGCGTGCACATGTTGTCCTTCAGGGCCACCGGCACGCCGGCCAGCGGGCCCGGGTCCACCCCGGCCTGGACGCGGCGGTCCACGGCGTCGGCGTCGGCCAGTGCCTCCTCGCCAACCACGGTCACAAAGGCGTGCAGTTCGACGTCGAGCTCGGCGATGGCCGACAGGTGTCGCTCCACGACATGGCGGGCCGTGAGGGCGCCCGACCTGACCTGCGCCGCCACCTCGCACGCCGGTGCCGGCCTGGCCGCCGATCGTGCGTCGTCGGCCACGTCAGAGCGCCTCGCCGAGGATCCTCGGCACCCTGAACCGCCCCGATTCGGCCGCCGGCGCCTGAGCCAGGACCTCGTCGCGCCCTAGCGAGGGCCGCACGTCGTCGGCCCGCAACACGTTGCGCAGCGGCAGAGGATGAGCGGTGGGCTCCACCCCGGACGTGTCGAGGGCGGACATGGCCGCCACGTGCTCGAGCACGGTGGCCAACTGCTCGGCGTACTGGTCGAGCTCGTCGTCGGACAGGTCGATGCGGGCCAGTCGGGCCACGTAGGCGGCGTCCTGGCGGGTCAGGCGAGCCGGCTCATGCCGCGTAGGCGACGTATCCATCAGCCACGAGCCCCCGTGGTGCCGGCGTCGACACCGAGCACGCGCCGGCAGAAGGCCACCACCCGGGTCTCGATCTCGGGCGCGTCGTGGTCGAGGGTGGCCACGTGGTAGCTGCGCTCGAGCCACACGCGCTCGATCGGTCCGGACACCCCCTCCATGAGGACATCGCCCGACGAGCTCGGCACCACGTGGTCCTGACGGCTCGACAGCAGCAGCACGGGACAGCGCACCGACGCGAGCTCGGCGTGAACGCCGTCGAGGCCCTCGAACAGCGACAGGGCGGCCGCCACCGGTGTGCCCAGGTAGGCGTTCTCGGTCATGCCCTCCTTGGCGATGTCGGACCCCACGCCCGGGGCCAGCTCGGTACCTGACTCGAGCACGCCGCGCAGCACGTCGCGAAAGCTCTCGGCCGGGGGCTCGACCAGCGGGTTCACCAACGCCAGGCCGACGATCTCCGGGTGCCGCTCGGCCAGTTGACAGGCCAGGGCTCCCCCCATCGACAACGCAGCCACCGCCACCTGCCGGCACCTCGCCGCCAGCTCGCCGTAGGCCGCTTCGGCGGCGGCGGACCAGTCGGCCCACCTCGTCGGGATCATGTCCTCCACCACCGTGCCGTGACCGGGCAACAGGGGCAGTTCGACAGTGAGCCCATCGGCGGCCAGCGCTTCGGCCAGGGGCCGCACGGATTGGGGGTTCCCGGTAAAGCCGTGGAGCACGAGCACGCCGACGTCGCCGCCATGGTGGGAGTAGGGATCGGCACCGGGGATGAGCGTGGTCACGGGCGAATGCTACCGGCAGGCCCGGGTGCGCCCGGGTGCCGGGCACCGGGCGCACCCGATATCGTGTCCCCCGCACCGACAGGTCCCCCCGATCGACACAAGGAGCACACCCGCATGGCGACTTACCCGTTCCTCAGCGACGAATGGGTCAGCGAGGCACGCAAGATCCGCGAGCAGTACGAGGGCCAGGGGTCAGCTGTGGCCCACCAGGTGCGTATGAACCTCGTCATCACCGACGTCCCCTTTGCCGACAGCGCCATC
>DATKSG010000082.1:0-23252 GCA_035531775.1 Acidimicrobiales bacterium
TCAAACGCGTCGCCTTCGGCTTCACCAACTTCGAGAACTTCCGCATCCGGGCTCTGCTCTACGCCGGCAAGCCCAACTGGCGGGTGCTGGACTCGATCGTGGTCACGTGAGCTGGCTCACCCCGCTGAAACCGGAAGAGCCCCTTATGTGAAGATGAGGATGGCCTTCGGTTAAGACCTTTTTGTGGGCGAGGGGGGACTTGAACCCCCACATCCTTTCGGACACAGGAACCTGAATCCTGCGCGTCTGCCTATTCCGCCACTCGCCCGAGTGACCGGTTGAGACTAGCCGCGCCCTTGAGAACTCCTGGTTGGGGGTAGGGGATGCGCCATGGATCGCACCTCGTGCCCGGGCCACCCACCGGGCGCCTGCCGTCACTGCCTGCCTCCGTTTTCCTGCCGCCAGTGCCCCGGCCTCGGCCGATGCCGCCCCGGTCGCCCCTCGGCCCGCCCCCCGACCCGCATCCCGGTTGCGGCGCACCGGTAGGCTCTGCCTCCACCATGGGACTCCAGCAGTTCGAGCAGCGCCTCGAGCGCATGGTCGAAGGGGCCTTTTCCAAGGGTCTGCGCGGCGGCCTGCAGCCGATCGAGATCGGCCGTCGCCTCACCCGGGAGATGGACCTCCTGCGGCGCGTCGGCGTACGGGGCCTGATCGCGCCCAATTTCTTCGTGGTGACCCTGTCGCCCCAGGACGCCGAGCGGTTCCGCAGCTTCGTGGACGTCCTGGCCCGCGAGCTCGGTGATGCCGCCCGGGAGCACGCCCGCACCGAGAACTACGGCTTCGTCGGCCCCGTCGAGGTGGAGATCCACCTGGACGAGGGCCTGCGCTCGGGCCGCTTCACGGTGGAGGCCGACGTGGTGGAGGGGCCCGACGGGCTCCCGGCCGCCTCGCTGGTCCTGCCCGACGGCGCCCGGGTGGTCCTCGAGTCCGAGACGTTGGTGATCGGGCGTCTCCCCGAGTGTGCCGTGGTCTTGAACGACCCCAATGTGAGCCGTCGCCACGCCGAGGTCCAGCGCCGGGGCAGCGAGGTGGTGGTCGTCGACCTGGGGTCCACCAACGGCACCAGGGTGAACGGGGTGCCGGTCGGCGAGCGCCCGCTAGCCGACGGAGACGAAATCACGGTCGGCACCACGGCCATCCGTTTCGAGATGTCCTGAGCACGAGCGCCACCCACCATGAAGGTCTTGGCCACCTCGCTCGACAATCAGAACCTCCTGCGCATGCTGGAGATCTTCGTCGTCGCCCTCATTTGGCTCTTCTTCTTCCGCGTCATCCGGGCCGTATGGGTAGAGGTGCGCCCCCCGCGGGCACGCTCAGGTGCAGCCGAGGTGCACATGGGTGGAACCGGAGCGCCACCCACGGCACCGGTGCGACGCGATGGCCGGCGCGACAAGACCCGCGACCGGGGGAGCAAGCTCCGTCTCAAGATCGTGGAGCCCGAGGCCCAGCGCGGACAGGCCTTCGACCTGGCCGACGAGCTGACCGTCGGGCGCGCCGCCGGGTGCGGCGTGCGGGTCGAGGACTCCTACACCTCCAACATCCACGCCCGTCTCTTTCGCCGCGACGGTGGCCTTTGGGTAGAGGACCTCGGCTCGACCAACGGCACGTGGGTCAATGCCGAAGCCGTAACCGAGCCTGTCCGGCTCGGGCGGGGCGACCTCCTTCAGGTCGGCGGCACCGTCTTCGAGGTGACCAGGTGAGCGCCTCGATGCTCCGGGCGGAGCGCCGTTGACGATCCTCCGGTCGGGTTCGGCCTCCGACGTGGGCCGGGTGCGAGCCGTCAACGAGGACCTCGCTCTCGAGAGTCTCACGCTCTTCGCCGTGGCCGACGGCATGGGCGGCCACGCCGGCGGCGAGGTGGCGTCGCGCACGGCCATCGACGCCCTGCAGCAGGAGTTCACCCGCCGGCCCACGGTGGAGGGCCTGATCGGCGCCGTGCGCCGAGCCAACCGGTCGGTGTGGGAGCGCAGCCACCGCGACATCGACCTGCGGGGGATGGGCACCACGCTCACCGCTGCCGCCCTGGTGGCCACCGACGAGGGCGATCGCCTGGTGCTGGCCAATGTGGGGGACTCGCGCACCTACCGCTTCCACGGCGGGGCGCTGACCCAGCTGAGTAAGGACCACTCCGTGGCCGAGGAGCTGTTCGACCGGGGTGAGCTCTCGGCCGAGGAGGCGGCCGTCCACCCCCATCGCCACATACTCACCCGGGCCCTCGGTGTCGCCCCCGACGTGGACGTGGACGTGTGGCAGGTGGAGCCCGAGGCCGGGGACCGCTACCTGCTGTGCAGCGACGGCTTGACCAACGAGGTCTCGACCGACCGCATCACCGGTGTGCTGTCTTCGGCCGCCGACCCGCAGGAAGCCGCTCAGACCCTGGTGCGCATGGCTAACGAGCACGGGGGCAACGACAACGTCACGGTGGTGGTCCTCGACGTAGTGGTCGGCGAAGACACCACCCCCGGCGAGGCCGGCGCCGCCCGGGGGGCGGTCACCGCTCTGCCCAGCGAGGGCGTGGGCACCGTGGACGAGCCGCCCCCCCCCTCGCTTCTCAGCCGCTTCGGCTCCGACGCCGCCGGGGGCGTGCGCTCGATGACGAGCCGGGCGGCGTCAGCCTCCGCCCGCCTCGGGGTGAACCGGCGCCTCACCATGGGTGTGCTGGCCTTCGTGATGATGCTCGGGGCTCTCTTAGCCGGCGGGTGGGGGGTGGTGCGCTGGTACGTGGGCTCCTCCTACTTCGTCCAGCTCCGCCACGGCCAGGTGACCATCTACCACGGCCGGCTCGGCGGATTCCTGGGTATGGAGCCGGCCGTGGTCGACCGCACCGGGATTGCCACCGCCGCCGTGCCCCCGGTGGAGCTCCAGCGACTCGACGTCGGCGTGCAGGAGCCCTCGCTGGCCGCTGCCCGCCAGTACGTCCGCAACCTCCGCGCCGAGGAGGCCGCCCTGCAACCGGCGCCCACCACGACCACGACCGCCCCAGCGGCAGGCGGCTGACGTGGCCGGTGGAATCGGCATCCTCGGCATCGCCGTGATTCTGTGCTTCGTTGTGCTCTTTCTCCAACTCAACAACCTGCAGGCGCCGCCGCCGTGGCCGGGCCGGTGGTGCGAGCCATGATCGCCGCCGTGTTGGCCCAGCGATGAGCGCGTCCTCCCCTAGGCTCTGACCCGGCATGGACCCATCCCAGACCTCGAGAGTGCTGTCGGGCCGCTACGAGCTGGCTCACCTCGTCGCCCGGGGTGGCATGGCCGAGGTGTACCGGGCGCATGACCGGCTCCTCGACCGCCCCGTAGCTCTCAAGGTCCTCTTCCCCGAGCTGTCGGTGGACCGGTCCTTCGTCGAGCGCTTCCGCCGCGAGGCGCAGGCGGCGGCCAACCTGTCGCACCCCAACATCGTCCCCGTCTTCGACTGGGGCGAGGATGCCGGTACCTACTTCATCGTCATGGAGTTCATCGACGGCCGCCCCCTGTCCTCCATCTTGCGGTCGGCTGGCCCGCTGCATCCGGACCGGGCGGCTGAGATCGCCGCCGACGTTGCGGCGGCTTTGGCCTATGCCCATCGCCACGGCGTGGTGCACCGCGACGTCAAGCCGGGCAACGTCCTCATCACCGAGGAGGGCACCGTCAAGGTCACCGACTTCGGCATCGCCCGGGCCGTGAACACCGAGGAGAGCCTCACCCAGACCGGCGCCGTCATGGGCACGGCCACCTACTTCTCGCCCGAGCAGGCCGAGGGCCTCGGAGTCGATGCCCGTAGCGACATCTACTCCCTCGGCGTCGTCCTCTACGAGATGGTGGCCGGCCGTCCGCCCTTCCTGGGTGACACCCCGGTGGCGGTGGCCTCCAAGCACGTGCGAGAGCACCCGCCCGCCCCGCGCGAGATCAACCCGGCCATACCGGTGGACCTCGAGGCCGTGATCATGAAGTGCATGGCCAAGTCGCCCGATCACCGATATGCCACCGGCGACGACCTGCGGGTGGACCTGCTGCGCTTCCGCGAGGGACGGGCGGTGGGCGCCGGCATGGCCCCGACCGGGATGCAGGCGGCGGTGGGTGCCACCGGCACCATGGCGGCGCTGGGAAACCGCACCCAGTCCCTGCCTCAGGTGGGGCCCATGGCCTACGAGGAGCACGAGCGCAGCCGGACCGGCGCCTACGTCGCCGCCCTGGCCGTGCTCCTTATCGCCTTGGCCGTAGTCCTGCTGTTCCTCGGCAACTCGCTCGGATGGTGGCACCTCGGGTCCTCCACCAATGCGGTCACGCTGCCCAACCTGACCGGCCAGAGCGTCACCCAGGCCGAAGCCACCTTGGCCGGCGACGGGCTCAAGGCTCGGGTCCAGGCCGACCCGACGAGCAACCAGTCCAACACCAAAGTGCTGCGCACCGTCCCCGGCGCCGGCTCTTCGGTGCCCAAGGGCCAGACGGTGACGCTCGTAACCGGCAACCAGGGCAACCAGGTGCAGGTCCCCAACGAGGTCAACCAATCGGTGGGGGCGGCCACGAGCGCCCTGCAAGGGCTCGGGCTCCAGGTGAACGTCCAGCCGTCGAGCAACTGCACCCAGGTGAACGTGGTGTGCGACCAATCGCCCAAGGCGGGCCAGAGCATCGCGCCGGGCGGGACCGTGAACATCTCCACTGCCCCATCCACCACCAATACCACCCAGGCCGGCTCGGCGGTCCCCGACGTCACCGGTGACACGGTGGGCCAGGCCTGCAGCAAGCTGGGCCAAGCCGGTTTCCAGTGCGGAAGCACCTCCGAGCAATCGTCGAGCACGTTCGCCTCGGGTGCGGTGATCAGCACCAACCCGTCGGCCGGCACCACCGAGCCGCAGGGGACGACGGTGAACCTCGTGGTCTCGAGCGGGCCGTCCAACGTCACAGTGCCCGACGTAGTGGGTGACGACACCAATACCGCCGTGAGCACGTTGCAGTCCGATAACCTGGTGGCGGTCGAAGCCTGCCAGGTCACCGCCGACCCGACTCAGTACGGCACCGTCATCGCCCAGAACCCGACCGGCGGCCAGTCGGTGCCCTCGGGAAGCACGGTGCGCATCACCTACGCCTCGTCGAACTGCTCGTCGAGCACCACGACGACGAGCCCGTCGAGCACCACCACCACCTTCGGGCTGACCCGGACCACCACCAGCGGGGCGGGCCACAGCCCCAGCAGCAGTCGCCACGAGGCCATGGCCTCCGGCCGGCGCCGCCGCCCTGTCTGACCGCTACCGGGAGCCGGTGCCGGCCGCCGTGCCGGCCGCCGTGCCGGCGGAGGCCAGGAAGTTGGCCAGCAACCGGGGACCACTCGGGGTGAGGATCGACTCCGGGTGGAACTGCACACCCTCCACCGCCAGGTGGCGGTGACGCAGCCCCATGATCACGCCGTCGGCGGTATGGGCCGTGACCTCGAGCACGTCGGGAAGGCTGTGGCCCTCGACCACCAGCGAGTGGTAGCGGGTGGCTTCGAAGGGCACCGGCAGGCCGTGCAGCACGCCGGCCCCGTCGTGGAAGATGGCCGAGGTCTTGCCGTGCATGAGCTCGGGAGCCGGGACCACCTTGGCCCCGAAGGCCTGGCCGATGCACTGGTGGCCGAGGCACACCCCGAGGATGGGCAGCTCCCCGGCCAGCTCGGCCACGGCGGCCAGGCTTACCCCCCCGTCCTCAGGCCGGCCCGGGCCGGGGGAGATGATGAGGCCGTCCACCTCGAGTTCCCGGATGCCGTCCACGTCGATGGCGTCGTTGCGGAAGACGACCGGCTCGGCTCCGAGCTCGCCGAGCTCCTGGACCAGGTTGTAGGTGAAGGAGTCGTAGTTGTCGACGAGCAGAACCCGGACCGCCATGGTCCCGGCGACATTACCGGTCGCTAGGTGGCCTAAGGTCGCGGTCCATGTCGCCAGCAGGAAAGCACGGCCCGGGCGGGGCCACCCGCAAGGGCCGCTCTTCGGGGCGGGCCACCGGTAGGGCCATGGTTCGCCCTGCCACGGCCAGCGGGCGCTACACCCCCCCCATCCCCCGCAGCGTCAAGGTCAGTCCGCGCTGGATGGGCCCGCTCATCCTGGCCCTGCTCATGCTCGGCGCCCTCATGATCGTTCTCAACTACTTCGACGTGCTCCCGTCGAGCCCCACCAACTGGTATCTCCTGGGCGGCATCGCCATGATCGCCGGCGGCTTCGTCGTGGCCACCCAGTATCACTGACACTGACACTGACACCGAGACGAGCGCTGACACCGGTGCACCCGCTGGCCGTTCACCATGTCTCGATCAACGTGATCGACGTCGACGAGGCCGTCGCCTTCTACACCGGCGTGCTCGGGTGCCGGCTGCGCAGCGACCGGCCCGACTTCGGCTTCGGCGGTGCCTGGCTCGATGTGGGCCACCAGCAGGTCCACCTGATCGAGGGCGCCGCGCCGCCCGCCGTCGGCCAGCACTTCGCCGTGCTGGTCGAGGACATCACCTCCGCCGTGGACGAGTTGCGCCGGCGTGGCGTGGAGGTAAGCGACCCGGTGCCGGTGGGATCGAGCCTGCAGGCCTTTTTGCAGGACCCCGCCGGCAACGCCGTCGAGCTGCACCAGGTCGGCGCCGCCGCCGGCTGAGGCCCCCGGGGCCCGGGCGTTGCCGCCCGGCGTAATCAGCCCAGGCGCTCGATGATGGTGGCGTTGGCCATGCCGCCACCCTCGCACATGGTCTCGAGGCCCCAACGGCCCCCGGTGCGCTCGAGCTCGTTCAGCAAGGTGGTCATGAGCTTGGCCCCCGATGCGCCCAACGGATGTCCGAGGGCAATGGCGCCGCCGTTCACGTTCACCTTGTCCATGTCGGGGTGCAGCTCCTTCTCCCACGACAACACCACCGAGGCGAACGCTTCGTTGATCTCGACCAGGTCGATGTCGTCGAGGGTCATCTTGGCCCGCTCGAGCACAGACTTGGTGGCCGGGATGGGGCCGGTGAGCATCGTCACCGGGTCCACACCGGCCAGGGCGAAGGCGTGGAAGCGGGCCCGGGGGGTGAGACCCAGGGCGGCCGCCCTCTCCTCGCTCATGATGAGCACGGCGGCGGCCCCGTCGCAGATCTGCGACGAGTTCCCGGCCGTGACCTTGCCGTCGGGCTTGAAGGCCGGCTTCAGGTTGCCGAGCACCTCGGCCGTGGTGTCGGGGCGGATGCCCTCGTCCACGGTAAGCATCTCGTCGGTGGGCTTGCCTTCGTCGTCGCGCACGGCCAGGGCCACGATCTCGCGCTCGAAGCGGCCCTCGGCGGCGGCGGTGGCGGCCAGGCGCTGGCTGCGGGCGCCGAACTCATCGAGGTCCTGGCGTGACAGCCCCCACTGGTCGGCGATCATCTCGGCCGAAATGCCCTGGGACACCAGCCCGCCCCGCTCGGCGTAGCGGCCCATGACGGTGGGGCCGAAGGGGAAGCCGAGGTCGCGCACCACCGAGGAGCCCATGGGCGTGTGGGTCATGTGCTCGATACCGGCGGCGATGACCACGTCGTAGGCCCCGGCCATGACCCCCTGGGCGGCGAAGTGCAGGGCCTGCTGGGAGGAACCGCACTGACGGTCCAAAGTGGTGGCCGGCACCGACTCGGGGAAGCCGGCGGCCAGCACGGCGTTGCGGCCGATGTTGAGCGCCTGCTCGCCCACCTGCATCACACAGCCCATGATCACGTCGTCTACCAGCGCCGGATCGAGGTCGTTGCGCTCGATGAGCGCCCGCAGCGGCTCGGCGGCCACGTCCACGGCGTGCCAGCCCCTGAGCTTGCCGTTGCGCCGGGCTCCGGGCGTGCGTACGGCGTCGACGATGACGGCGCTGTTCATGGTGGGCTCCTTCCGAAACTGACCGATCGGTCAAGTGGTCGGCCCGAAGCGTACCGGGACGTCGCACCCCGGCGCTACCGTGGCCACCGTGACCGGACGCATCAAGGACATGGACCGCTGGCTGGGCGACGGGGGTATGGCGGTGATCGGCCTGGTCGGGGCGTCGCTCGACGACTACGGCGTGGACGGGGAAGACCTCGGCTGGGTGGCCGGGGCCTGGACTCCCACCGAGCTGGCCTGCAACCCCCACGGCACGGCCCAGGCCGGCATCCACTCCCTCGTCCTCGACGCCTGCATGAACTTCGCCATCAACGCCGCCCTGGCCGGGCGCGACCGCACCCGGGGCACCTTGGAGATGAAGACCGAGACCATGCGGGCCGCCGCCAAGGGGACCCCGTACCGCCTCCGCGGCGAGGTGGTGCGCATGGCCCGGCAGGTGGCCTTCGCCGAAGCCACCGTGCGCGACGGTGACGACCGGCTGGTGAGCCGGGCCACCGGCACCTTCATGTTGCACCGCCACTCCTCGGACGCCTGAAGCGGCTCCCCTCCACCCCGCCCGGCGTCCGCCGCGCCGGCTCAAGCCCTGGGGCAGGTCGCCATGCCCGCTGTCCTCTCCGACGCCCGCCTCGGTCGAGCCACGCCCGCCGCCGGCCCCGGGGTCTGCCGCCTGTGCCATGGCCCGGCCTTGCCTGGACACCGGTGGTGCTGGTGCTGCCGGCGGGTGACCGAAGCCCTCGGTTCGCACCCGGCGTGGGCCCCGGCCGTGGTCCCGGTGGCGCTGTGCCGGCCCGGCGACACCCTGCACTCGGCCCTGCGTCGCTACAAGGACGCCCCGGCCGTCGCCGCCCGAGCCCACTACGCCGGGCTGCTCGGACGCCGCCTCGACGCCTTCGTCCGGGCCCATGGGCGCTGTGTGGCGGCGCACGGGCCGTGGGACACCCTGGCCGTGGTGCCGTCCTCGAGCCGCGTCGGCCGGCATGGGCGCTACGGCGCCTGGCCCGTCGAGGCCTTGGTGGCACGGGCCGGGTCGTTGCGAGGCCAGGCGCTGCTGTCGATGGAGCGCGGCCCGGGGTCGGCCTGTCACCTGGCTCCGGCGCCCGATGCCTTCGTGGCCAGCGGCGATGTTGCCGGCCGCCGGGTGCTCGTGGTGGAGGACACCTGGGTCACCGGGGCCCGCGCCATGAGCGCCGTGACCGCCCTTCGTACTGCCGGGGCCGAGGTGATGGCCGTGCTGGTGCTGGGCCGCTGCGTGGACCCTTCGGCCTCGGCGCGCCACGCGCATTGGTGGTCGGCTCACGACATGGGCGACGAACGACGGTGTTGCCTCGAGCCCCACGCGCCCGGCGCGCCCGTCGAAAGGTAGCGTCGGCCCGTGCGATTCGGCGTGGCCCTCGGCCGCATGCATCCGTCGATGTTCACCGACGCCGTGGAGGCGGCCGACGCCCTGGGCTTCGAGTCGGTGTGGTTCCCCGAGCACCTGGTACTGCCGGTCTCCATGGACGGGTCGCCCTTCGCCGGCGCCGAGCACCCACCCATCCCTCCGTCCACGCCGGTGTTCGACGTGTTCGTCTACCTGTCCTTCCTCGCGGCGCGCACTAGGCGCGTCCGGCTCGGTACCCACGTCTACAACATGGCCCTGCGACATCCCTTTGTGGCCGCCCGCGCCGTGGCGACGCTGGACGTCCTGTCCGAAGGCCGCGTCGAGCTCGGTGTCGGCGCCGGCTGGCTCAGAGCCGAGTGGGATGCGGTGGGCCTCGATTTCGACAGCCGCGGGGCCCGGCTCGACGAAGCGCTCGAGGTGTGTGTGGCCCTGTGGCGCGACGAGCAGGTGGCTTATGACGGTGCGTTCTTCTCCTTCGGGGACGTCATGTTCGAGCCCAAGCCGCATCAACGACCGCACCCTCCCATCAGCATCGGCGGTGAGAGCGCCGTAGCGCTCCGGCGGGCCGCCCGTTACGACGGGTGGATCGGCCTCAACCACACACCGGAATCGGTGCGCCGGCCGGTGGAGCGACTCCGGGCGCTGCGGGCCGAGCGGACCGAGCAGGCCGCGATCGTTGGCCAGAGCAATCACTTCACCGTGACGGTCGGGGCCTCGGTGGGGGACGACAGCGACATCGAAGCGTTCGCCGCTGCCGGGGTGGACCGGCTCATCGTGAGCCCGTGGGCCCGGACCCGTGACGTGCCGGCTGCGCTCGAGGAGTTCACCCGCCGTCTCCTCCCCTGAGGCGCCGGCGTCGCCCTTTCGTACCCCGGCGCTCACCGAACCGTGAGATCGGTCCGGTCGCCTCGACTTTCCGGTGGTGAGTGTGGTTAGGTGACGCTGGGCGGATTCTGGAGCGGATTGCTCAGCCCTGGGCGGAGGGGACCAGAACGTGCGCTTTCGCCGGCACACATGGATAACGACGCATCTGCGCGGCGGCGGAGCTGCCGCGGTCGTGGCGCTCGTGGTCTTGGCCGTGCCCGCCCTAGATGCCTCGCCTTCGTCGGGCCTCGGGACCAAAGTGGTCGTGTCGATCTCGCCGCCGGTCACCTACGTGATGGGATGGCCAGGTCATAGCGCCACCGTGTCGGCCACGGTCCGAAACGGCGCCACACCGGTCCCTGATGTCCCCGTGTCGTGGTCGGCCACGGGCAACCTCGGCCTCAGCTCCTCCACCACCGTGACCGACGCCAACGGGGTGGCCACCGTCACCGCGGTGGTGGCGTCGCAGGGGTGGGGTCGCCAGACCATTACGGCCTCGGCCGCCTCCAGCTCGGCCACCGGAGCCGTGGTCGAGTACGGCTGTCCTCAGGCCGTGTCGGTGGCGCTAGCCCATCCGTATCTGAGCTCCTCGGGCCCCATGACCACCGAGCTAACGGCCACCGTGGTGGACGGCTACAGCCCACCGGACCCCGTGCCCGGGCAGGTGCTGTCGGTGACGAGCTCGGGTGACGACACCGTGGGGCCGGTCACCGACAACGGTAACGGCACCTACGACGCCGCCGTCACCGGGTACGAGCCCGGCGCCCAGTCGCTCACGGTGTCGGTGGCTACCACCTGCCCGGCGTCCACCGGGTCGGCCGTGCTCACCGTGTACGGCCCGCCGGCGCGGATCACGGTGGCGGCCAACCGCGCCAGCGTGCCGGCCACCGGCGCCGCGCAACCGGCTCCCACCATGGTGGACCTCGAGGATCCCAACGGCCAGCTGCCCGATCCCTACGATCCCGAGCCACCCATCCCACAGGTGACCGCCACTGTCACCGACGCCCAGGGCGACGCCGTGCCCGGTGAGACCGTCAACTTTGTCGCCGACGGCGGCGCTCGCTTCTCGGGTACCACCGATCACGCAGACGGCACCTACAGCGCCACCTTGGCCCCGACGTCCACCCCCGGGGTGGAGCACGTCACGGCCTTGGACATCCCCGCCCGCCTGGTTTCCAGCCCGACGGCGGTGACCGAGACCTTCGGCGCTCTGCACACGGCGGGCAGTCAGATCCTCGACGCCAACGGCGTCCCGGTGGTGCTACGCGGCGTCAACTTGTGGGCCTCGATCCCCAACCCCTATCTGGCCAATGAGTTCCTCCCGGGCTCGTTCTACGACGCGGCCGCCTACAGCTGGGGGGCCAACGTGGTGCGCGCCCCGCTCGATCTCGACCAGTGGATGCATTCGTGTCCGACCGGCTACCCCGACGGCCACCCTGGTGGGACCTACGACCGCAACTACCGCTTGGCCATCGAGGAGTACGTACGCGCCGCCACCGAGCGCGGCATGTACGTCATCCTCGGGCTGTTCAACACCCCTCGCTTCTCATGTGACACCAACGGCAGCGGCTCCCAGATCATGGCTGAGCGCGATACCACCAACACCAAGGATGACGCTCCGTCCTTCTGGAAGAGTGTGGCCGGAGTGTTCAGATCCAACCCACTCGTGGGCTTCGAGCTCTACAACGAGCCGCACATCGCCGCCTCCGACATCCCGACCGGCTCGGGGGAGACCACCCAGTCGGTGTGGCTGAACGGCGGCAAGGTCGACGGCGACACCTGGAGTGCCGCCGGCATGCAGACCATGTACAACGCCGTGCGTTTGGCCGGAGCCACCAACCTGGTGTTCGTGGACGGGGTCAACTGGGCCTCCACCACTCCGCCGGCGCTGCTCAGTTCACCGGCCAGCACCACCTACGGCACCGACGCCGCCGCTTTCAACATCGTCTACGCCGTCCACGCCTACACGTGCCCGAATCCGAACACCGGCGCCGGCGCCTCGAACCCCTACGGCTGCGCCGGCGGGATCACCCCGCCCAACCCCGGCGACTCGTGCCCCACGGGGCCGAATCTGCCGGCATGGGACGACCCCGGTGCGCTGCTCGAGCCCTGGGTGGCCTGGCGCGACGCCAACGACGTGCCGGTCATGGAGACCGAATTCGGCTGGCCCGGCCACAGCAACCCGGTGGACTCGTGCTTCGACCGGCAGACCGTCGCCTTCGACGAGGCCAACGGCCTGCCGTGGGCCGCCTTCTCCTGGACCAGCTTCATCACGCCCTGGAGCCTGGCCACCTCGTCTACCTACCAGCCCACCGTGTCGGGCGTGGCGGTCGAGCAGGGCCTGGCCGCCAACGCCGGCCAGTCGTACTGAGGGCGCTGGGCAGCCGGTTTGCCGAGGGCTTCCCGGCTCCCTGATACTTGGTTGTACCAAGCAGATGCCGCGCTCGACGCCGCCCGCCCCGGAGGCCCGCCGTGCCCACCAGCCCGTCCGCCTTCGTCCCCGAGGAGCTCTCCACGCCCGACGACGCCGTGGAGGTGTTCGAACGGGCGCTCACCGAAGTGGGCCGGGCCATGTTGCGCATGGGCGTGCCCCCCGAAGCCCTGGGCGAGGGTGAGCACGTGGATCGCAGCGGGTACTGGGCTCTGGTGCGCCTCGACGAAGCGCCGGGCCTGCTACGGCTCTCGGACCTCGCCTCCAGTTTGGAGCTCGACGTGTCCACCGTGAGCCGCCAGGTCCGCCAGCTGGTGGACACCGGGCTCGTGACGCGCGAGCCGGACCCCGCCGACGGACGGGCGTGTCTGGTGGGTTTGAGCGACCGGGGGCGTTGCGTCCTGGAAGCCGTGCGCGCCGCCCGGCGCCAGGTGCTGCGCCAGACCCTGGCCCGCTGGGGCCCCTCGGAGCGGGCCGCGGTGGCGTCGGGTCTCACTCGCCTGGCCGTCGACCTGCAGGAGGCGATGGCGCGATGAGGGACATCACCGACCAGTCGCCGCTCAGCCACCGCCAGGTGATGCTGGTGTTCAGCGGGCTCATGCTCGGCACCCTGCTGGCCGCCCTGGACCAGACCATCGTGGCCACGGCCCTGCCCACCATCGTGGCGTCGCTGCACGGCGAGGAGCACCTGTCGTGGGTGGTCTCGGCCTACCTACTGGCCTCGACCGTCACCACACCCCTCTACGGCAAGGTCTCGGACCTCCTCGGCCGCAAAGGCGTGTTCCAGTTCGCCATCGTGGTGTTCCTGATCGGGTCGATGCTCTCGGGCCTGGCCCAGAACATGGACGAGCTCATCGCCTTCCGCGCCGTGCAGGGCCTCGGGGCCGGTGGGCTCATCGCCCTGGCCATGGCCATCGTGGGCGACATCGTCTCCCCTCGCGAGCGCGGCAAGTACCAGGGGTACTTCGGCGCCGTCTTCGCCGTGGCCAGCATCATGGGCCCCCTGGCCGGAGGGCTGTTCACCGAACACCTGAGCTGGCGCTGGGTGTTCTACATCAACATGCCCGTCGGCTTGGTGGCCCTGGTGGTGACCAGCATCGTCCTGCGCCTGCCGTTCCGGCGACAGCAGCACCGCATCGACTACCCCGGGTCGCTGCTGCTCGTGGGCGGGGTGAGCGCCCTGTTGCTCGTCACGGTGTGGGGGGGCTCGCAGTACGCGTGGAGCTCGCCCGTCATCGTCGGGCTCATCCTGGCCGGCGTGGCCCTGATGGCCTGCTTCGTGTGGTGGGAGCGGCGGGCCGAGGAACCGCTGCTGCCTCCGCGGTTGTTCCGCCTCGACATCTTCGACGTGTCGAGCGGCATCTCCTTCCTTCAGGCCATGGCCATGTTCGGCGCCGTGATCTACATCCCCTTCTACCTGCAGCTGGCCCATGGCGTGAGCCCCACCGTGTCGGGGCTGCTGCTCACCCCGCTCATGGGGGGCATGCTCGTCATGTCGATCGTGAGCGGGCGGCTGGTGAGCCGCACCGGCCACTACCGCGTCTTCCCGATCATCGGCACCGTGCTCATGGTCATCGGCATGGTGCTGCTCACCTTCCTCCACGCCCATACCTCCGAGCTCCAGATGAGCATCGACCTGGTGCTGCTCGGAGCGGGAATGGGCCTGGTGATGCAGAACACGGTGCTCGCCACCCAGAACGCCGTGGAGATGCGCGACATGGGCACGGCCACCTCGGCGCTCACGTTCTTCCGCTCGCTCGGTGGGGTGTTCGGCACCGCCTTCTTCGGCGCCATCTTCATCAACCGCCTCAATGTGTGGCTGCCCCGGTTGCTGCCCCCCGGCCTGCGCGGCGCCGGGCACCTCCAGGTGAGCGCCAGCGGCTTCAACGTGTCGCCCCAGGTCATCCAGAAGCTCCCCCTCCCGGTGCGCGACGCCATCACCGGGGCGCTCGTGCACGCCATGGACACCGTCTTCTGGGTGGCGGTGCCCTTCTCGGTGCTCACCTTCGTCTTGGCCCTGCTCCTGCGCGAGATCCGCCTGCGTGACACCTCGGGTCTGTTCCCCGGCGTGGAGGAGGTGCTTCCCTCGGGCACAGCCGAGGGCGCCCTGGCCCTGGCGGCCGAGGCCGGGGCCCCGGCCGGGGTGGATCTGGGGGGATGAGCTCCAGGGCCGCTCGCAGCTGAGCGTGCCTGAGCGCCTTGGGCGACCGTTGTGGGTGCGCTCTTAGAGCGTTTGACTTCACACTCAATGTGGTGTGAGATTTGGGAAGCGGCGTGGGGCCGTCGCCACGGGGGCGTGGCGCTGAGGGGGAACGAATGTCGACACGGATGCTGCGTGCATCTCCTCTCTCCATCGCGGTCGTGGTGATCATCGCGGCGGTGAGCGTGGTGGGGTTCTCCGTGTCCAAACACAGCGCTGACCAGCAGGAACGCGCCCTGCTCCAGAGCGACACCACCCAGGCGGCGGTGTACGTGGGCTCGGTGTTCTCCAACATCGGCTCCCAACTCGACGTCCTGGCCACCGCCGCCTCGCTGTCGGGCTCCTCGCCGGCCACCTTCGTGGCCCGGGCCGCGCCGCTGGCCCACGGGATCCTGGCCCTGATCCTGGCTCACGACGTCCAGGGCTCCTACGTGGTCGACGCCGCTGTCGGCCCCGGCTTCAGCGCCGGACAGACCCTGAGCCCGACGCTGTCGGCCACCTTGGCCAAGGCCACATCCACGCTGACCCCAGCTCCGGTGGCCTTCGACGGGCGCTCGAGCACGGCCGGGTTCGCCGTGGGGCCGCCGCTGGCCCCGGCCGGCACGGCGCTGTACATGCAATTCCTCATCAACCCCTTCTTGGCCTCGTCGGCCACCACGGCCAAGCCCTTCGCCGCCTTGAAGGTGGCCGTATACGGAGCGCCCACCGCCGACGGCGGGTCCCTGCTCGTAGCCACCGCCCACGACCTGCCGCTGCCCGGGCTCACGGCCACCGCCCATGCCACCGTGGGCACCGCCACCTGGACGGTGGTGGCCTCGGCCCGGTCCCCGCTCACCGGAGGCTTCGCCAGCCACGCGCCGTACATCATCTTGGCTTTGGGGTTGTTCGTGGCCTTTTTGGTGGCGGCCACCGTCGAGGTGCTCGACCGCCGCCGCCGCTATGCGGCGCAGTTGGTGGCGGCGCGCACCGCCCATCTCAAGGATTCGCTGGCCGAGCTGCGCGAGGCCCAGAGTGCGCTCGTGCGCGGGGAGCGCCTGACCGCCCTCGGCGAAATGGCGTCGATCGTCGGCCACGAGTTGCGCAATCCCCTGGCCGCGGTGACCAACGCGCTGTACCTGCTGCGCCGTGTGCTCGGTGAGCCGGCTGATCCCTCCTACGAGAAGCATCTGGCCATGGCCGAGCGCGAGACGGGCAAGGCAGCCGCCCTGGCCGAGGACCTGACCGCCTTCGTCCGCCCCCGCGCGCCCCAGAAGGACCGAGCCGACTTGGAGGACATCGTGCACGAGGTGGTCGAGGCAGCGCCGCCGCCGGCAGCGGTGCAGCTGTCGGTGGACGGCACATCGGTGCCGGTGTCGGTGGACCGCCGACAGATCGCCGAGGTCCTCACCAACCTGATGATCAACGCCTACCAGGCGGTGGGCGACGGCGGCACGGTGCAGGTGAAGGTGCAGTCCAGCGGCTCGTGGGCCATGGTGGCGGTCGAGGACAGCGGCGCCGGGCTGCCGAGCGAGCTGGCCGAGCGGGTGTTCGAGCCCTTCTTCACCACCAAGCACGATGGGACCGGCCTGGGCCTGGCCATCGTGCAGCGCCTGGTCGAGGGCCACGGCGGCGAGGTGTCCTTCGAGGCGCCGGCCGCTGGCCGAGGAGCCAGGGTGGTGGTCCGCTTGCCGGCTGAGCCCCAGTCGGCCCAGCCGGCCCGCCTCGATCGCTCGGCCGCCCCGGTGAAGCGCCAGGCGCAGAAGGTGTCGTCATGATGGTCGACGCGCCGCTCCCCATGGCCGGCACCGTTCTCGTGGTCGACGACGACGACGGCGTGCGCCAGAGCTTGGTCGAGATCCTGGCCAGCGTGGGCATCGCGGCCATGGGCGCCTCGGGCGCGGCCGAAGCCTTGCGCCTGCAGGCCGCCCACGACCCGTCGGTCATCGTGGTCGACTACCGCCTCCCCGACAGCACCGGGATCGAACTGGCCAGCGCGCTCAAGGAACATGATCCTGAGGTGCCGGTGCTGCTGCTCACCGGCTACGCCTCGATCGACAGCGCGGTGGCTTCGGTGGGCCAGCTCGACGCCTATCTCATCAAGCCGGTGGCGCCTCAGGTGTTCCTCCAGACCATCCGCAACGCCCTGGCCCGGCGCGGGCTCGTGACCGAGAACCGCAGCCTGGTCGAGCGGCTCCAGCGCTTGAACGCCTACCAGGCCCTGTACGACCCGCTCACGGGCCTCCCCAACCGGGCGTTGCTCGACGACCGCTTGAGCCAGACCCTGGCCGCGGCGCGCCGCACCGGCAGCTGCCTGGCCGTGCTCTTCGTCGACCTAGACGGCTTCAAGGTGGTGAACGACCTCTTCGGCCACCACGTGGGCGACCAGCTGCTGCGTGAGATGGCCGACCGCCTGGCCGGGGCCCGGCGCCAGTCCGACACCGTGGCCCGCTTCGGTGGCGACGAGTTCGTGGTGGTGTGCCCCGACATCAAGACCTCGGCCGCCGCCTGTCGCATCGCCGAGCACCTGCTGCTCGAGCTGGCCCAGCCGGTCAAGGTGGAAGGAGTGGAGCATCGACTGACGGCCAGCGTGGGGATCGCCGTGACCGGGCCTGGTGCGCTCAGCCAGAGCACCGAGACCCTGCTTCGCAACGCCGACACCGCCATGTACCGGGCCAAGGAGGAAGGCCGCGACGGCTGGGAGCTTTTCGACGACGCCATGCGCGACCGGGTGCTCGAGCGCTTCGAGGTGGAGCGGGGACTTCGCGCCGGGATGAACAACGGCGACCTGGCCCTGGCTTACCAGCCCTTTGTGGACCTGGGCAGCGGAGAGGTGGTGGGAGCTGAGGCCCTGCTGCGTTGGCATCGCGCCGACCACGGCACCATCCTGCCGGTGTCGTTCCTGCCGGTGGCCGAGGAGTCCGGTCTCATCGTCCCCATCGGCCACTGGGTGCTCGACCGGGCCCTGTCGGACCTCTCGAGCTGGGAGCGTGCCGGGTTGGCCGGCGAGGGATTCCACCTGTGGGTCAACGTGGCGCCGCACCAGTTGGCCAATCCCCGCTTCGCCGACGAGGTGGCGGCGTTGCTCGAGACCCACGACGTGCCCGCTTCGAGGCTGGGCCTCGAGATAGTGGAGGAGGCCCTGCGCGACGTGGGCGCCACCGAGAAGGTTCTGCACGAGCTGCGCCAGCTCGGCGTGTCGCTCAATCTGGACGACTTCGGCGCCGGGCATTCGAACCTGTCGTGGCTCCAGGAGCTGCCCATCACCGGGCTCAAGATCGACCGCCGCTTCGTGGCCACGTTGGACATGCTGGGCGACACCCGCGGGGCGGCCATCGTGGGTGGGCTCGTGAACCTCGGCCATGCTCTCGGGCTCGAGGTGGTGGGCGAGGGCGTGGAGACCGAGGCCCAGGCCGAGGCGCTGCGAGCCATGGGATGCGAGCTGGCCCAGGGGTATCACTTCGGCTACCCAGGCACGGCCAAGCAGCTGTGGGCCCTGGCCGGGGCGGCCGAGCAATACAGCGCCCAGAGCCGTGTCGTCCCCTTCGAGAGCCGCCTAACCGAGAAGCAGGGCGCCGCCGCCAGAAGCTGATCGTCGCGGCGGCGTGAGCGCTACGCCCGGCTCAGGGTCAGCGCGCTGCGCCCATGAGCTCATCGATCTCTTTTTCCCACCGCTCGGGTTCATCGAACCAACGAAGCGGGCACCACGTCGCGAACAATCCGAGGTTGCGGTTGTAGTAGGGGTCCTCTGCGATCCTGCTACGGCCCCATTTCCGCAAGAAGTAGCGGGAGTCGTGGAGCAATCCCGACATTCCCCTGCTGACTGACTCGTGATGCGTCATCTCGGCGTGAGGTGTGTAGAGGACAGCGTACCCGGCATCGACGGCCCGCATGCAGTAGTCGACGTCGTTGAACGCCACCGTGAGCTCCTCGTCGAACCCACCCACCGACTCGAACACGTCGCGCCTGGTCATCATGCACGCTCCGGTGACGGCGCTGTAGGGCCGGACAACCCTGTCCCAACCGAAGTAGCTCGCCTCTTCGCCGGGCATCCCCTCGAAAAGGTGGCCAGCAATGCCGTTGACACCGAGCGCTACTCCGGCGTGCTGGACCACGCCGTTGGGGAACAGTAGCCGCGCCCCCACTGCCCCGATGTCCGGTCGCTGGGCCAGCTCGACCAGCGCGTGCAGCCATCCTGGCCGAAGGGCCTCCACGTCGTTGTTCATGAACAGCAGCAGCTCGCCACCACCCGCTGCCGCTGCCAGGTTGTTGACAACCGACCAGTTGAATGTCCCCGGGTACTCGAGTAACCGGATGGCAGGCGTGCTTAACCGGTCCCGCAGCGCCATAGTCTCAGGCTCGATGCTGTCGTTGTCCACGAGCACCAGCTCGTAGTTGTCGTAGCCCGGGTCGGCGTCGAGCGACGCAAGGCATCTGGCCGTTAGTGCCGCCTGATCGCGAAACGGGATTATGAGCGTAACGCGTGGTCTGCCCCGGATGCGGCGGCGCACGTGGTACGCCCCGGGGAACGGCCCTGTATCGACGGTCCCGTCGATCCCGCGACGGGCCACGACATCTTCGACGACGCGCCGGCTGGCGTCGTGCGCCCACGGCTTGGCGCCGACGTTACCGGCGCTCGAGCCGGCCACGGCACGCCAGTGGTACAGGACGCGCGGCACGTGGACCACTCGGCGCGCTTTTTCGGTGGCCCGGAGCATGACGTCAAAGTCCTGGCTGCCGTCGAATTCCGGGCGGAACCCCCCGATGTCCTCGAGGATCGACCTTCGGACGACCACCATGTGGCCCATGTACGGGTACGACAGCAGTAGATCGGGTGCCCAGTCAGGTTTCAGGTGTGGCTCAAACGGCCGATCGTCGGCATCAATCTTGTCTTCGTCGGTGTAGAGAACGTCGACGTCAGGGTGTCGCGCCGCCGCCGCGGCAACCTCGGCCAGGGCCTCGGGATCGAGGCTGTCGTCGTGGTCGAGTAGGGCCACAAACTCGCCGGTGGCCATGGCGAGCGCCTCGTTGGTGGTGTGCGAGATTCCGCGGTTGCGTTCGTTTGCCGCCACCTTGATTCGAGGGTCGGCGTCGAGCTCGGCCAGTAGGTCGGCTAGCTCGGTATCGCCCGAAGCGTCGTCGCAAAGACACAGTTCCCAGTTTCGGTACGTCTGGGCCCGCACCGAAGCCATGCACGATCGGAAGTACCACAGCTCGGGCCGGTACACCGGCACGAGCACGCTGATCAGCGGCCCGTCGCTCGGAAGGCGGTTGTTCACCGCGCCGGCCCGCCGGCGCTCGAGCTCGTCGCGCACCCAGTAGCGGTAGGCCGCTGGATCATTGGTGGCGTTGTAACCCCACGGTAGGCGTTGGCGCGCCGCGCCCCCGTTTCGCTCGAGCGTCCTTCGTTCGACCACCCTGGCGAGCTGGTCGATCGACCACTGCAACGCGCCGACAAGCTCGTTCATCGAACGGCCCAAATTAGCAGGGTCACTGTCGCCGCACCCGGCAGCGGTCTGGTCGACGGGTACACTGACGGGTCACGCTCGGCACGGCGGAGCCGGCGGCCCGAGGAGGTCTCGATGGAGGAATCTGGTGTCGACCCGCTGGAGTTGCTCGACCAGATCAGGGCGGACAGTCGGCGCCTGGCTTGGGAACCGCTTCCGCCGTCGAACGCGATCGGCCTGTGGCGTCAGCGCCCGATGAGGGATGAAGGAGCCGCTCGAGTACCTGCACAGGAACTGGACGCTGCAAGACCACATCGACCCCGATGTCGTGGGTAGCGGCCTTCGCGGCAGAGCGGTGTCGGTCTTCGCGCGTTTGACCTTTCGCGTCCTCGGCCCCTACCTGCGCGAAGAGCGTGAGTTGCTGGCGCGAGTCGTTCGCATGAATGACGCCCTGGCCCGCAGGTGCGACGAGCTGGCCCAGGTGGTCGCCGACCGGCAGGTGGCCGAGGCCGAGAACGACGCTCGCCTGGCGGTGTGGTTGTCGGATGGGCCGCGCCGGACCGACCGCTGAGCGCGCAGCCCGGTGCGCTTTCACACCAGCCCCCCACAGTCACCACGGGTGATCCTGATGGCACCGCGTTGGGGCTCAGGAGACGAAAGGGGTTGGGCCCTTCGCCAGGTCGCGGGCGCTCTGGCATGCACCGCCGACGTGCACGTTGTGACCCCCCAGGGGGCGAGGCGCCGCGACGAGCTCGATGGTGTCTTTACCGTGCACGCCATGGCTTCGGCGCGTCCCGCCAATATCGAGACCCGGCGTGACCTGCTGATTGCCGCGTTGGGGGAGCGCGGCAGCGCCCCGAGCGGGCCCGGGATCGATGCCGCGGACGCCGGCGCGCTGCTTGAGGACGACGCGCCCTGGGAGCCGAGCGTGTCGATCGTTGAGGCCCTCCGGCCCGACCTGGTCGTGCTGGCCGGACATACCGACGTGGGCTCGCTGCGGGTGTGCGAAAGGGTGTGTCCGGGAGTGCCCCTCATCGTCGTGCCGTTGGTCACCGACGCCCGCACCCTAGCGCTCGCGCACTTCGCGCCGATCTTCGAACGCGCCCAGGCCGTGCTTGTCTTCACCGACGCAGAGCAAGGAGCGGTGGCCGGGCGCTACCCGACCGTGCCCGTGCACCGCGTGGGGTTGCCCATGGGCGCCAACCCGAGCGTGCAGCGGGAGCCCAACACATACTTGGGGGAACGCCAGTACGCGCTGGTTGTCACCGGCGGCCTCTTTGACGACTCGTCGTGGCCGTCGACGCTCGCCCGTGTGCTGGGGGCCCGCTTTCCCCAACGCTACGTGGCCGTATCAGCTCTCGACCGACTAGCCGTCTTCCACGACGGTGAGATCGTCGAGACCGACGCCGTCGAGCGCGGCACCGATTTGCTCCGGCTGGTTGCATGGGCGCGCATGATGGTCGACCTGCGACCCGGCACTCTGTTCGCCCGCCGGTGCGTAGAGTCACTCCACTACGCGACACCCATTGTCGTCCCCGGGAGTAGCTGCGGCCGGGAGCACGCCGAGCTCGGCGCCGGGGGGTTGTGGTTCGAAGGCCCGAGCGACCTTACCGGCTGCGTGGAAGCGCTGTTCGACAGTGCCACAGCGGGCGCACTGGGCCAACAGGGAAAGGCGTACGCCGAGCTGCACTATGGAACCACCGAGTCGTTCATGACGCGCGTGGCGACGGCTGTGGGTCCGGCCATGGGCGGGTCGCTGAGCACCGCCCAGCGCGCTGAGAAGCACTAGCGCCGCCCCCAACGGCTGACGAGGCCGGCTACGAGGAGGTTGGGTCCGACGCCTACGTGGGCGACATCGTCGCGATGATAGGCGCCTGAGCTCGCTGGGTCCCCTCCTCGGCTTGTGGTGAGCGTTTAGCGGGAGCGGCGCCAGGCCGCCCCGGTCCAGTCGATGGTCTCCATGGGATCATCGATGCCATAGGCGGCGCGGAAGTCGGTGACAGCGGCCCGGCAGCCGGCCACCGCCCCGTAGTCGTCGATGATGCAGTAGCCACCGACGGAGAGCTTGGGGTACAGCGCTTCGAGCACTTCCATAGTCGAGCCGTACATGTCGCCGTCGACGCGCAGCACGGCCAAGCTGGACACGGGGGCCTTGGGCAAGGTATCGGCGAACCAACCCTGCAGGAACTGCACCCGGTCGTCGAGCAGGTCGTAGCGGGCGAAGTTCCGACGCACGGAGTCGAGGTCCACCGCCAACTCCGTGAACGTCCAGTGCCGGTCGTCGGCGTCGGCCGGGTAGCGCTCGGCATCGGGCTTGGGCAGCCCGGCGAAGGAGTCCGCCGCCCAGACCTTTCGCTCGGTGTCGGCCACGACGGCGAGCACGCCGGCCATGAGGATGCAGGCGCCGCCTCGCCAGACTCCCGCTTCGAGGACGTCGCCGGGGACGCCTTCGGTCACGACGCGCGCCACGCAGCAGGCCAGGTGGACAAGGCGACGCATCCCGATCATCGTCTCCGCCTGGGTCGGCCAGTCCCGGCCGAGCTCGCGTTCCATGGGGTCAGGCAGCGTTCGGCGGACTACGGCCAGGTCGTGCTCAGCGAGGTACCCGTTGACCCTGGCCCGCACCTCCGCGTCGAGGTCGTCGCCCAGGGGAGCCTCGGGTTGCGGCTCGCCGAAGCCGGTGCGCGTCAGGCATCGCAGCAGAAGCCCGACATAGCGCTCTGGCCCGGGCTCGAGGAGGCCGTCTGACCATCCGGCTTCGAGGGCAAGCGCCGCTGGGGCCGCCACCTCGGTGGTCTGGGCCGCGCGACGTCCGCCTCGCCAGGAGCGCGCCCATCTGCCCGACTTGCGTTGGCCGACCGGGCTGGATGGAGCGTCGCCGCTCATCTGTCGTCGGTCCTTTGCGTGGCGCTAGGGGTGTCACCGTCGTCGGTGACGACGGTGACCTGTGTCGGAGGGCGGCGACGGAGCAATCTGGTGATGGCGCGCACCGGGGCGGTGATCCGCCAGCTGGTCGACGACCGCATCTGAGCCAGCTGCAGACGGGCGTCAGCCAAAGCATCCTCCACCGCACCCATGTGGCGCCCGGTTTCGATCTGGTCGTGACGCAGGACCCGGACGTCGTGCTCGGCCGCCTCCAGGCGGCCGA
>DATKSG010000083.1:0-6486 GCA_035531775.1 Acidimicrobiales bacterium
TCAACATCCAGGTCCACGGGGGTATCGGCTTCACCTGGGAGCACGACCTCCACCTGTTCTTGAAGCGGGCCCAGCTCGACCAGGTGAGCTACGGCGACGCCACCTTCCACCGCGAGCGACTGGCTGACATGTTGAGGCCCAGAGCCGAAGCGGGGCTCCCCGTCTTCTAAGCCCACCGGAAAGCACCTCCTCGCGCCTGGCCACGATGCCGGTCGGTGTGGAAGCGTTGAGGAAGCAGCCCGATCGAGTCGCCGTCGGACGGGCGGGGGGACCATGGAACGCCGCGACACCCATGTACGGGAGCACGCACGGCGACCGGTGAGGTCGGCCGGCTGGTGGGTGGTTGTGGCCTCGGTGTCGGCAGTGGCGCTGGCCGCCTGTTCGTCCCCCAGGCCACCGGCGCCCCCCGGTAGCGCCACGCCGTACGTGCTCGGCGCCACCGTCGATCTTTCGGGCCCCCTGGCTGCCTATGGCAGGGGCTTCGAAGCGGCCTGGAACGGCTACTTCGACGCCGTCGATGCCCTCGGCGGCATCGACGGGCACCGGGTGCAACTCGACATCCTCGACGACGCCAGCGTGCCGGCCCGCCAGGTGGCCAACATGCGGACTCTCCTCGCTCGAAAGGTGCTGCTCGTTAGCGGGATCACCGTCAGCGACACCTGCGCCCTGCTCGCTCCCAGCCTGTCGGCCGCCCACGTCCCGGAGCTGTGCACCACCATCCCGGCCACCCTGGCCGTGGCTCCGCCGCCCTATGTCTTCTCCATGTCCGATCCCGAGACCATGTTGGTGAAGGCCGTGGACCACGTCATCGAGACCAAGGTGCACGCATCTTCGGTGCGGGTGGCCACGGTGCTGCCCGACGTGGCCGGGCTGACCGACATGGGCGACGCCCTGGCCGCCGACGCCGCCGCACGCGGCTGGAACACGGTGGCGAGCCAAGTCGTGGCCCTCAGCTCCCTGTCCGACGTGGCCGCCCAGGCGGCCGCCGTGCTGAGGGCGCATCCCGATGCCGTGGTGTCCGACATCGCCGAGACCGGGGCCGTCCCCCTGGTGCGCGACCTTCGGGCCGGGGGCTTCACCGGGCCCGTCGTCTTCGGCAATGCCGACTACCCCACCTTGGCCACGCTCCAGGATCCGGGCGTCTTCCAGGTCTGGACGGCTCAGGTCGCCGACCCCGACTCCACTGCGCCGGCGGTGCGCGCCCTGGTCTCGGCCCTCGGCACCCAGGGCGTGTCCGGCGTGGCCTCGGTCAACGCCTTGGACATCCCCGTCGAGTACCTGGGCGCCGCCCTGGCGGCCAAAGCCCTGGCCGCCTGCCAGGCACCGTGCACGGCCCGAGGAGTCGACCAGGCCCTGGCGAACACCGAGGTCAACCTGAGCGAACTGTCGGCGGGCCAGTACGGCTTCCAGCCCGGGCGCAACGTGCCGGTGGCCGACGTGGACGTCTACGCCTGGAACCCGGCCGCGGCCGAGCCCCGGCCGTGGGCCACCGACCTGCCGGCGGTGCAGCCCTTCCCGCTGTCGTGAGCCCAGGGCGGGGGCCAGCGCGCCCGCTGCTCTCCGTCAGGTGTGGTGAGGAACCGAGGCCGCGGCCCGGGCTCGCAGGGCGGCGCGGTCGGGCTTGCCGGCGGCCAGCACCGGAAGGGCGTCCACCCGCACCACCATCTCCGGCGTCTTGAACCGGGTGACACCGCGCTGGGCGAACCACCGACGGCACTCCTCGAGGTCGAAAGGCTCGGTCGACTCCACGAAGGCGGCCACCCGCTCCCCCACGTCGGCATCGGGCACCGGCACCGCCACGGCGTGGCGTACCGACGGGTGGGCCTCGAGCACAGCCTCCACCTCGGACGCCGAGATGTTCTCGCCGGCTCTGATGATGATGTCGGACAGGCGTCCGACCACAGCCAGCCACCCGGCTTCGTCCACGACGCCCAGGTCCCCACTGCGGTACCAACCGCCGGGCCGGGCCACCACTCGCTCGGTGGACAGGGGGTCGGCGTAGCCGACGAAGAGCTCGGGGCCCCGGATCCACAGCTCGCCGGCGTGCCCCGGCTCCAGGCGGGCCCCGGTGTCGGGGTCGTGCACCTCGATCTCCACCTCACCGACGGCACGGCCGTCGGTGGCCCTGGCTCTGTCCACGGCGTCATCGGCCGTGGAGGTGGTCACGGTGGGCGCCTCGGTCGAGCCGTAGGTCCGCTTCACCCGGCAGCCGAAGGCGTCGGCCGTGGCGTCGACGAACGCCGGGCTGACCGATGCGCCGCCGGTGGAGATGAGCCGTAGCGAGGACACCGCACCGGCGCTGAACTCGGGCGACGACGACATCTGGGAGAAGAACACCGGCGGTGCCCCCATGAACGACACCCGCTCCCGCTCGATGTGGCGCAAGGCCAGGCTCGGGTCCCACGACGCCATGAGCACCGAGGGGATCCCGGCCACCGCCGGCAGCAGCACGCCGTTCAGGAGCCCCGACACATGGGCCAGTGGCGCCGGCATGAGCACGGCGTCGTCGGGACCGAGCCCGTGCACAGCCACCATGGTGGCCGCCTTGTAGCCCAGTCCCCGGTGCGTGTGCAGCGCCGCCTTGGGCACCCCGGTCGAGCCCGAGGTGAACAGGGCCACGGCCAGGTCACTGGGGCGCACCGGCACCGAGCCGCGTGACACCGGTGTCCCGTCAGGCAGCAGGCGCAGCAGGCCCGGCAGGTCGCCGGCCCCGACCACGGCCATCGCCCCGGGGTATCCCGAGGCCGGCAGGTCGGCGCCGGCCAGCACCACCGACGGCTGTACCTGGCTAAGCGCCGCTGCCACCTCGGCCGGGCCGAGCCGGTGGTGCAGCGGGGCGGCCACCGCCCCGAGGCGCCAGCACGCCCGGTACAGCAGCACCCCGGCGGTGCTGTTGGGGAGCTGCCAGGCCACCACGTCGTGGCGTCGGACACCTCGAGCACGCAGGCTCCCGGCCACCGACGCCACGGCCCCGTCCACCTCCGAAGCATCCATGCGGCCGGCGTCGTCCACCACGGCCCCACCGCCGTGGCCGGGCACGGCCAGGTCCAGTGGGGGCCGGTCCCACGGGCCGCCGGGCCTGCGGTAATGGGAGGCCCGGGTGTGCGCCAAGGTGGGTCGCAGCGCCGGCATGGCGCCAGACGCTACCGCCGCAGGCGGTGAGTAACCTGACGCCGTGGTCACAGAACGCGCCGGCGGGCGCATGCACGTGGTGGCCCCGCCCGAGGTCATGGAGCGGGTGGCCCTCGCTCCCCAGCCGGGCGAGGCGCCGCTGCCGGCCACCGACGCCGCCGCCCTGCTCCGACGAAACGGCCTCGACCCCCACTACGCGCCCCGCCCGGCACTGCGCTTCGGCGACCGGATATGGACCCATGGCGAGCTCTACGGCGAAGCGAGCGCTCTGGCCGCTCTCTTCCTGAGCCGGCTCGACCCCGACCGGCCCCCCCATGTGGCCGTCCTCATGGACAACACCCCCGACTACGTCATGGCCCTGTGCGCCGCCGGGCTCATCGGGGCGTGCCTGGTCGGGCTCAACCACACGCGCCGTGACGAGCACCTGGCGCGCGACATCTCCTACACCGACGTGCAGCTGGTGCTCACCGAGCCCCGCCACCTGGCACTTCTCGAGCCGGTGATCGACACGTTGGACCTACCCGGAGGCCTGCTCGTGAGCAGCCGGTTCGCCGACGCCGACGATCCGGTGCCTTCCCTCGGCGTGCCCCTCGAGCAGGTGCTGGCCGACCTGCCCGGTGACGGCGCCGACCCCGGCATCGTGCCCGAAGTCGACGCCCTGCTCGCTCTGGTGTTCACCTCGGGGACCTCGGCCGCTCCCAAAGCCGTGCGCTGCACCCAGCGCCGGATCCTCACCACCGGCAACCGGATGTCCATGGTCCTCGACGTGACCCAGGACGACGTCGGCTACGTGGCCATGCCCCTGTTCCACTCCAACGCCTTGATGGTCGGGCTGGCGCCGGCGTTGGTGGCCGGTGCCTCGGTGGGCCTGGCCCGCCGCTTCAGCGCCTCGCGTTTTCTCGACGACGTCCGCCGCTATGGGGCCACCTGGTTCAACTACACCGGCAAGCCCCTCGCCTATCTGTTGGCCACCCCCGAGCGCCCTGACGACGCCGAGAACACCTTGCGCCTGGCTTATGGCAACGAGGGATCGCCACAGGTGGTGGAAGCGGTGGCCCGTCGTTTCGGGGTGGCCGTGGTGGACGTCTTCGGATCCACCGAGGGCGCCATCGCCCTCGACCGCTCTGGCGATCCGCCGCGGGGCTCGCTCGGGCGCCTGCGCGACGGCATCGCCATCGTCGATGCCGACGGCCACGAGGTGGCGCGGGCCCGCTTCGATGCCGAAGGTCGCCTGGAGAACGCCGAGGAGTGTGTCGGCGAGATGGTGAACACCAAGGGTGTGGGCCCCTTCGAGGGCTACTACCGCAACGACGAGGCCATGACCAGGGCCACGCGCAACGGCTGGTACTGGAGCGGCGACCTCGGATACATCGACGAGGAAGGATGGGTCTACTTCGCCGGCCGGACCTCGGACTGGCTCAGGGTGGACGGCGAGAATTTCCCGGCTGCTCCCATCGAAGCCATCGTGGCCCGCCACCCCGACGTGATGCTGGGCGCGGTCTATGGCGTGCCCGACACCGATTCCGGCGACCAGGTCATGGCGGCGCTGGTGTTGCGCCAAGGAAGGGCCTTCGACCCGGCCGCCTTCGCCACCTGGGTCGACGCCCAGCCCGACCTGAGCCCGAAGTGGCGGCCACGGTATGTGCGCCTCAGCCGAGCGCTTCCCACTACGCCCACCAACAAGGTCCTCACCCGCACCCTGGTGCACCAGAAGTTCCGCTCCGACCGCACCGGCGGGGACACCGTCTACTGGCGGGGCCGGGGCGAGGCGGCGTTCTCGCTCTTCGACGCCGACACCGAGGCCGCCCTGGCCGGGGCCTTCACCGCCGCCGGCCGTGGCGCGGCCTGGGACCTGTAGCAACCCCGCCGGCGTCGCATGGACCTGTCGCTCACCGAGGACGAGCGCCGCTTCGCCGGCGAAGTCCGGGCCTGGTTGGAGGCCAACGCCGAGGCCGGGCCCGGTGACGTGGCGCTGGCCGAGCAGGTGGCCTGGGGCCGGCGCTGGCAGCGACGACTAGCCGAGGCCGGTTGGGTGGGGATCAACTGGCCGGCCGAGTACGGCGGGCGAGGAGCCTCGCCGGTCGAGGTGGCCATCTTCAACAGCGAGTACGCCCGCAGCGGGGCAGCGCAATTGGTGAACAGGGTGGGCATCAACCTGGCCGGCCCGACGTTGCTGGCCCATGGCACCCCCGAACAGTGCCGCCGGTGGCTGCCCGCCATCACCACGGCCGAGGAGATCTGGTGCCAGCTCTTCAGCGAGCCCGGTGCCGGCTCGGACCTGTCGGGGCTCAGCACCCGGGCCGAGCGTGTCGAGGGCGGGTGGCTGGTGAGCGGACAGAAGGTGTGGACGTCGTACGCCCAGTTCGCCCGCTTCGGGTTGTGCCTGGCTCGTAGCGAGCCGGGCTCGGTCGGCGCTCGCGGCCTGTCGTTGCTCGTGGTCCCCATGGACTCGCCCGGTGTGGAGATCCGCCCCCTCGTGCAGATCACCGGCGAAGCCGAGTTCAACGAGGTCTTCCTCGATTCCGTGCACGTGGCCGACGACCATCTCGTCGGGGCGGCGGGGAACGGCTGGGCCGTGGCTTCCACCACCCTGGCCCATGAGCGGGGCACCAACTTCCCGTTCAAGGAGGAGGTGGTCCACGAGGGATATCTCACCCGCCTGTTCGCCGAAGCCGCCGCCAACGGCTCGCTCGACGATCCCGACATCGCCGACGGGCTGGTCGACGCCTACGTGGCCCTGATCGTGCTGCGCACCCACAACTGGCGGACGCTGTCGAAGCTGTCCAAGGGCCTCGCCCCCGGTCCCGAGTCGAGCTGGGTGAAGCTCACCTGGTCCGACATGACGCAGCGCCTGTCGGAGACCGCCCTCCTCGTCATCGCCGAGTCCGCCTCCCTCGAAGGGCCCTGGCAGCGGCAGTGGCTGTGGAGTCGGGCGGCCAGCATCGCCGGCGGGACCTCCGAGGTGCAGCGCGACGTGATCGCCGAGCGCATCTGCGGGCTGCCCCGGTAGCACGCCGACGACACGACGACACGACGACACGACGACACGACGACCGGAGAGGAGCAAGCGTTGGCAGTTCACTACGAACGGGGCGGCGACCACGTGGTCCGCATCACCATCGACCGGCCCGAGGCCAAGAACAGCCTCGACATGGAGCACTTCGCGCAGCTGCGCCGGGCCTGGGAGCGGCTGGGCGACGACGACGACGCCTGGGTGGCGATCATCACCGGGGTGGGCGACGCCTTCTGCACCGGTGCCGACCTGAAGACGTACATCCCGCAGGTCACGGCGCTGCAGAAGAAGATGGCCGAGGAGGGCCTGGAGGAGATCGACGGCTACCGCCTCGACGACGG
>DATKSG010000084.1:0-76749 GCA_035531775.1 Acidimicrobiales bacterium
CATCACCGAGCACTGGACGCGTGAAGGCAAGCTCTACGTCTGCGCCATCAAGGACGTCTTCTCCAACCGGATCGTGGGCTACTCGATCGATGAGCGGATGAAGGCACGCCTGGCCGTCGCGGCGATCAACAACGCCGCAGCCCGTCGCGGTGAGATTGCCGGATGCATATTCCACACGGACGTGCCCGCTGTGCCGCCAGGGTCACCTTTACCCCGGTCGTCCGACGAAGCGCTGAACCATGAGGGCATGACCCTCGTGGTGAAGGACGTCCCCGCCGACATCTGTGACGTGTGCGGCGAGGCGTACTTCGACGAGGCCGTGACTCAGCGCCTACTTGACTTGGCGAAGGAAGCGGCGGCGGCAGGAGTCGTCGTCGACGTGCGCAACTACGTCGCCGCCTCACTTGATCCTGTTGAGCAACTCCTCACAGCTCGCGAGGTCGAACGCCCTCGGCGTGGGACCTCAGCCGCCCCGAAGCCAAGGCGGCCATGGTGATCGCTACATCGTGAGGCCGCCGTCCACCGCCAACACCTGGCCGGTGATGTAGCTGGCCTCGTCCGAGAGCAGGAACACCACGGCGGCCGCCACCTCGAGCGCCGTCCCCTGGCGCCCGAGGGGGACAGGCGTGCGCCCCCGGCCGGGGCGCCCCTGGGTGGCCAGGCGGCCGAGCGGCGTGTCGATCAGGCCAGGTGCCACCACGTTGACGCGTCCACCTCGGCGCGCCGCCTCCCGAGCAGCCTGGCGCATGAGGCCGATCTGTGCCGCCTTGGACGTGTCGTAGGCGGGAATGCCACTGCCGGCGTGGAGTCCGGCCACCGAGGAGATGAGAACCGTGGAGGAGCCTTCGCCCATGACCGTCATGGCCGCCTGCAACGTGAGGAAGTGGGCGCGCACGTTCACCGCCATGACACTGTCCCAATCGGCCGCCGTGGTCCCCTCGATGCCGAAGCCCAGCCCGATGCCAACATTGCACACCAGCGCATCGAGCCCACCGAGGCTCTCGGCAGCCCACTGCACCGCCGGCGCGCAGGCACCGGCGTCGCCGGCGTCGGCAGCGCGCGCATATGCGACCTCACCCTCGGCGCGCACGAGCGCGGCGGTGGCTTCTGCCGCGCCGAGGTCCACGTCGGTCACCGCCACCGCAGCGCCTTGGCGGGCGGCAAGCACCGCTATGGCCCGCCCGTTGCCCATCGGTGCCTCTGGGTCGTCGCTGCGCCGGGTGCCCCCGCCCACGACGAGCAGCCGGCGCCCGGCCATTCGCGGCCCGCTCACGGGGCGATGGAGACGGTGGTGGCGTACACCTTTGTGCCCGTTGCATCGCCCTGTGCCGTGTACTGCTGGTAGGGGTTGGCCGGACCGAGGGGCACCGTTATGTGCAGCGAGCCGGCGCCGTCGACCTGTAGTTTTCGCACCACCGGCGAAGCATGTTCCTGGGCAATGGTCACGTCGTATGTTCCCCCCGGCGCGTAGACCGCAGGCGTCACCACCATGCCGGACCCGCTGCCGGCCAGCTCGAAGCCGGAAGGGTCGGCGTTCTCGAGTGTGCTGAACTCCTCAGCAGTGCGCTGCACAGCAACCTCCCAGCCGTAGATCGTGTAGGCGGCAGCCGCCGACATATAGGTCACCTTGGACGGGTTGGGTAGCGGGTTGGCGAAGTCGGCCATGACCGTGCCGATGCTCTGCTGGAGGTCACGGGCCCAGTACGGCCACGAGTGGGTCCCGGCGCCGTAGTCGTCCCAGTAGCTCGAGATGCCCAGCGCGTCCAGGCGGTTGTGGAACAGCGTCGTGTCGAAGTCCACCGCCCCCTCGATCAACGCGGCCCCCGGGTAGGCCCCGACCGACTGGGGGTCGGCGGTCGGCGAGGGGTCGAGTGGGCCCGGGAAGCCGTTGCCCGTGAAGAGCAGGATGTTGGTGTCGGCGAGGTTCCCCGCCAACGTGGTCGGATCGTGTGCCGCCCAGTTGATCTCGTCGGCCAACGGGTTGCCGAAGATGGAGGTGGGGGCAACGTGGTCCTCGCCGACTTCGGTGGCGCCGATGATGAATGCCGCACCGGCTTGGGCTTCCTTGTCATAGGCGATGTCGGGTGCCGGAGAGAAACCGAGCACCGTTTCGAAAAGGTCGGGGAACCGCGCCGCGTAGCTGGTGGAACAGAAACCTCCCATCGACAGGCCGGCGATGGCGCGGCCTTGGCGGTCAGCGATGGTGGGGAGATTGGCGTCGATCCAGGGGATGATCTCGTCGATGTGGAACGTCTCCCAGTTCGCGGCGCCGGCCGATTGACCCACCCAGTTGGAACACCAGCTGCCGCCGTTGTCGTTGAGCGAGGCGTCAGGCATCACCACGATGAGCGGCCGCCCGGTGGTGATCTGCTCGGCCTGGCCAAAGTCGACCCAGTCCGACGCCGTGCCGGCCGTGCCGTGGAAGAGGTAGAGCACCGGGTAGCGAGTGGACGCGTTGTAGTTCGTGGGCAGCAGCACCGCCACGTGCAGCGTCCCCGCCACCGCAGGCGTGGTCACGGTCATGTCGATCAGTCGCTGATCGGCCTGCATCTCCGAGGTGACGGTGATCCCGTCGCCATTGTGGAAAGCCACGGTGGGCGATGTTTGCGCCGCCAGTGTCATGCCACTCATGCCTGCTGTGGCAACGAGCATCGAGCCCGCGCACACCCCGGCAGCCAGCACCGCCCACCGACGTGCCCAGTGCGGTCTCCTCATCGGTTCTCACCTTCCGCCTTCGTTCCCGGCGCAGGCTAATCGGTCCGCTCTGTTGCTAACTCTTGGCCGTGATCGTTACCCTGACGGCAGTCGCCCCTCGATCGGTGGCCAGCAGCAGAGCTGGTGCGTCGGGCGCAGACATGACCCGAGCACCGGTCACCGAGACCGAGTAACCGCCTGGATACTGCAATGCCGGGACTTCCACCTTGGTCACCACCCCGATCGGAAATGAGCCGCCGGCTATGCGCTTCGTCGTGAAATCTAGGTGGAAGACCTTCGACGTTGGGTTGAAGCTCCAGTCCGTTGGAGTCCCGGCGATCGCCTGTGGATAAGGACGGACCAATGCGTCGAGGACGGACGCGTTCAGGTTGCCGGGAGCGGCGGGCGGCTCGGTGCCGTGTTGCAGGACGGCGGCGGCGCTCCCACAGCAGTCCTCGTATGCCCAGTAGCTCCAGCCCATCATGTCGGCGTCGGATTCGGCTGCCATCCTGTTGAGCACCGTGGTGTCGGTCGTATTTCCCCATTCATCCATCAAGAGGCCGTCGCCGCTCGTGGTGGCCCTGAGGTTGGCCTGCGTGAGGACCACATGCTCGTCGACGCCACAGAGTTGCAAGGGATCCGAGATGGTCACGGGTGACGCCGTCGAAAGGCAGTAGTTGTGAAATGCAAACAGTGCATTGGGATCGCCGATGTTGCCCAGTCGGGTGGCTGAGCCGAAGTCGAAGAAGATGTTGGGCTCGTAGACGACCAGATGATTGGGGTCAGCCGATCGGATGGCTGGGACTGCTCGCCGGTAGAATGATGTGAGGGCTTGGTCGAAGGCGGGACATCCAGCCGGGTTCGCACACGTGGGCCAACTGGCCCCCGGCCAGGGCTCGTTGAGAATCTCGATACCAAGGAGCGCCGGGGCATCGGCAAATTGCCCGGCGATTGCATGCAGACCGGCTGCGTAGTCCTGTTGCAGTCCGACCTTGTCGCTGTCGGCGGTGTTGGCCCAGAAGTTGTCCCATGCGGTGTACTCGGCCGGGTTCTCCTCGTATCCATTGGGGAACGGCGTCTCGGTGTTCGGAACGCCGTTTGTCATCGTCATCCAGTTGGGAAAACCCCATCCCCCGACAGCTTGGCTGTATTCGCCTTGCATCATGTCGAGCAGGTCGTAGATCCCATTGCTGGCCAGTTCATGATCGAAGGCGACGAAGTCGTCGACGTACAACTGGTCGAAGCTGCCAGGCACCGGGGCCACCCCTGAGTAGGTCATGCTCACTCGGGCCAGGTTGAAGCCCATGGTGGCCATGAAGCTCACGTTCTGAGGTGAGAGGTCGATGACATTGACCGGAGCGCCGGTCTCCCAGTGGTCGATCTGGAGGCCATGAAGGATCACCACCCGGCCTTGGGGATCGGTCAGCCATCGCCCGTGGTGCGACAGCAGCGGCAACCCGCTCGCATCGGCCACCCGCATGCTCGCCGTGGTGGGTATGGAGAGCAATGCACCGAGCACGGCTACTGCCACGCCCATGATCACCGGGGTGGACTGTCGTCTCGTTCTCATGCCACGTCGGAGATCCGCCATCTCGTCCGCCTCCTGGTCAGTGACGTCCGCCCGTCACCAACACTTGTTCGGAAAGCGTTCTAGCCCGCCTCGGGACCCCTCATCAATCAGGCTCCCTTGTTGGGCCTTCGTTGTGTACTGTCTGGCGGGCGCCCCCGGCGGCGTGCGCCAGGGCGTGTTCGCCCATTTCAGCCAAGGAGCTCGCGGTGGCACACGACGTGTTCATCAGCTATTCCAGCCACAACAAACCAGTGGGCGATGCGGTCTGCGCCACCCTCGAGCTCAAGGGCATCCGTTGCTGGATAGCTCCTCGCGATGTCACACCCGGTTCGGAGTGGGGCGAGTCAATTGGGCGAGCCTCGAATACTTCCTCGGCACCCCTCACTGGCTCGACGCTTTCACGCCTCCACTCGAGGTCCATCTCGACCGTCTGGCCTCAGTGGTGACCGGCTCTTGACCGGCGCGGAACTGCCGCCGCCCAAGCCGGTCAAAGCCCCGACCGTACCGCTGGGCGTCCGCTATGCGGCAGCGGGGGTCACGGCGCTGGTGATCCTCCTCATCATCTTCCTCCCACATGGCGGCGGGGCCTCAGGCAATTCGGGCTCGGGCAACGGCCCCAGCCAGGATTCGACGGTTGTCGGACCATGGAAGGTGCAGACTCCCCTGACCGGCATGAAGACGTGGGATATCAACGCCAAGTCGGACGGCAATTACTCCGAGTCCATCGCCTTCGCCGACGCCGGCACCATCTCCATGTTCTACGACGGCGTGGACCCCACCGCCCCCTTTGCCAACATGCAGGGCGGCACCATCCAAGTTGCCTTTCAGCCGTCCGATGGTCCTGTGGCGATCGCCGAATTCACCCCCGACCCGTCCAATGCGTCGGTCATCTCAGCCTATGGGCTCCTCCCGAACGAATTCTCGGCCTTCCTATAGGGCACCAACTCGGCCAACGCCGGGGTCACCGAAACGCAGATGTCCGGTACGGCCGTGAACCCCCACGAATGGCGTTCTTCGCTCAACGCGGGCGGCGCCATCTGGGCACTTGACTTCGATGTGACCTCCCGTGGCACCCGTTACACGTTCACGGCCAGTCATTCCGAATCCGGGCACTGGCAGACGAGCCCCGGCCACCTGCACTTCGTTTCGAATGTCGGAGTGATCACGGACGGGTCTTACGCTCTCGTCTCGCCCGGTCGGCTGTCGTGGACGCTCGGGAATCAACCCGTCGTCTTCAGAACTGGCTGATCACCAACAAGGCACCAGGCCCGGGCGGTGCCTGGCAGTGGACAGGTTTCGCCGCGTGGGGGGAGACTTCCCTCTCCGACCACCACGAGGCACCATCCATGTCGAAGGCTGACCCCGATTCCTCCGCGGCGAGGGCCCAAGGAAACGCGCAGCAATGGTGGACACTCGGCGCCGTGTGCGGTGCCACCTTCATGCTGCTCGTGGATATCACCATTGTCCAGGTTGCGCTCCCCACCATTCAGCGGAAACTGCACGCCAGTTTCGCCGATCTCCAGTGGGTGATCTCCGCCTATGCAGTGAGCCTGGCCGCCTTGCTCCTAACCCATGGTTCGTTGGCCGACCGCTTCGGTCGTAAGCGCGTCTTCATGTGGGGCGTCACCGTGTTCAGCGCGTCGTCGCTGGCCTGCGGCCTATCCACCACTTCGGCCATCTTGATCGGGGCCAGAGCCGTGCAAGGAGTGGGCGGGGCCGCCATGTTCGCCACCGGGCTCGCCCTTATCGGTCAGGAGTTCCGGGGTCCCGAACGAGGGACGGCCCTGGCCCTGTGGGGAGCCACCGTGGGGGGAGCAGTCGCCATTGGTCCTCTGATCGGCGGTGCGCTCACGAGTGCCTTCGGATGGCAGTGGATCTTCTACGTCAACGTGCCCGTCGGCATCTTGACTTTGGCCATCGCGGGCTGGCGTATGGCCAACGTGCGCGACCCCGAGGCCCGACGGCTGGACTGGCTGGGCCTGGTCACGTTCTCCGGATCGCTCTTCTTCCTTGTCTTCGCACTGACGCGGGGGAACGACGACGGTTGGTCGAGCCGACCCATCGTCGCCTTTTTCGCCGCGGCGCTCCTCCTCATGATCGCCTTCGTGGCAGTTGAGCACGTACAGCGCCGGCCGATGTTCGACCTTTCGCTGTTCCGAAAGCCGGCCTTCGTGGGCGTGTCGGTGGGCACCTTCGCCATCGGTGCCGGGATGTTTGCCATGTTCCCCTACCTGACGCTCTACCTCCAGAACGACCTCGGGTTGTCGCCCCTCCAAGGCGGCGTACGTCTGCTCCCGCTTACATTGCTGACCTTCGTCGTGCCCTTGGCCACCCGCTCGGCGGTGGCGCGCACTGCTCCGGGCCTCGTTCTCGGCGTCGGGCTCGGGATCTCGGCCTGCGGCCTGGCGTTGATGGACCTAGTCGATGCCAGCTCGACGTGGGTCGTCCTGCTGCCCGGATTCCTGGTGGCCGGGCTCGGAATCGGCCTGGCCAATCCAGCCATCGCTCGCATCGCGTTGGGAGTGGTCCCTCCCGAGCGCAGCGGCATGGCCTCGGGGATCAACAACACCTTCCGCCTGGCCGGAGTGGCTACCGGGGTCTCCGCCCTGGGCGCTGTCTTCCAGCAGCGCCTCGCCACGTCCTTGGTCCCGGCATTTGGACACCGCTCTGGCGCCGTGGCGCAAGCCGTGGCCGCCGGGGGGGTTGGAACAGCAGCGCGCTTACCTGTGAGTGCCGGCTCCGGCGTGGTTGCCGCCCGCCACGCCTTCGTAGCCGGCACGGAGGGCATCCTCGTGATCGGCGCCGTCACCGTGCTCGCCGGTGCCCTCTTCGCCGGCTTCGTTCGGGGCCGCGACTTCCATCAGCACACCATGCCCGTCGGCGCCACACTCGAGGCCGAATTGGCTTCCGGATAGCGAGGCGTGAAATCCCGCTTCAGGACATATACGGCGTTATATCGTGCCGTGGCAACGACAAGGGAGGAGCCTGATGCCGGCAAGGCGTTGCGTCGTGACGGGTCAGGTAGAGGGCGGTCGCTCCGTGGTGGTCTCCGACACCATGGTCGACCCCGTGGAGGTGAGTCTCCTGCCCGGGTTCGAATTCCACCGGCTGTGGGGAAGCGACAATCCACCGGCTCTCCCATCTGAGGGAACACCGCCGGGGCAACAACGCTACTTCCCCCCGGCTGGTGGATACCGGTTCGGGTTCTTCACCGTCGGCCCCGTGTCCTCGGCGCCGGCTCCGGACATCGACATCGTCTCGGCACTGGAGGAACTCGACCAGCGCCTGCCCGGGCTCAGCGAGGTGATGGAACCCGACCAACCTGGCATGCACACCACCGACACGGTCGACCTGGACTTGGTGTTGTCAGGCGAGGTGTGGCTCGAACTCGATGACGGCTAGGAAATCCGCCTCGTCGCCGGCGACACGGTCGTGCAGAACGGGACGCGTCACGCCTGGCACAACCGCAGCGAGCAGCCTTGCGTGCTGTTCGTGGCCCTGCTCGGCGCCAGGCGCTCGAGCTGACAGCCGACGCCAGAATGTCGAGTCAGGCCCGCTCCACGGCGAGGCGGACTATGTCGATCAAGTGTGCGGGGGGAACAGGCTTGGCCAAGCACGCCACCACCTCGTCGCTGTGCGCCGCCCGGAAAGTGTCCATCAGGTCCTGGCCGAGCGCCGACACCACGATGACCGGTGGATGGGTACGGGCCAGAGCCAAGAAGGTCTCGCCGTACTCGCCTGAAACGTGATGGTCGAGAATCACGCTCCTCACGTCGCGACTCTCCACCACCTGCAGGGCTTCGGCCACCGTCTTCGTGACCACCACAGTGAAGCCGGCCGATTCGAGCACCTCGGCCGTCGACCAGGCCACGCCGGGCTCGTCCTCGACCATGAGCACGTCGAGGCGTTCGCCCGTCAGAGGGGCGGCGCTGGTCGTCTCTGGCATGGTTGCAAGCCTCACATCTCTCAGGCGCCGGACCCAGAGGCTTTTGTCCCTCGGCCGCCCGCCGGTTGCCGATCGGTAGCCTTGGGGCACGATGGCGCACCGGTCCGCAGCCCGAGACCCGGCCCTTACCGTCCTGGCGGCCGTGCTGGTGGCCGGATTTTTGGCCATGTGCGCCTGGCAGGCCACTCGCGCCCTGGCCGGCAACACCTTGAGCTGGGCCTATGTATTCGAGTGGCCACTGTTTGCCGGGTACGTCATCTACATGTGGTGGCGCCTGTCGTACCGGTCTAGTCCTCCTGCAACTGAAGAGCGCCGGCCCGTGAGCAGCACCGACGACGAGCTGGAGGCCTACAACCAGTACCTGGCCGCGCTGGAGGAAAGCGGTCGTCGCAAGCACTGGTGAGCTCCAAAGGGGGTTTATCGCCCCTGGTGGGCGACCATGTCGCTGCTCTGACACACCCCGACGCCAATATGGCGCCATGGTGGAGGATCCGAGCCCGGCGCACGGCGCACCAGCCGTGGAAGTCCGCACCAGCACGCGGCGCCGTAAGACAGCCAGTGCCTACTGGCAGGACGGCAAGGTCGTGGTGGTCCTGCCGGCCTGGATGCCCCACGCCGAACGGGCGGTGATGGTCGAGGGCCTCGTCCGCCGGGTGCTGGCGCAGCGGCCCAATGCCCGGGCCTCGGACGACGACCTGGCTGGGCGGGCCGCCCTACTTTCTCGCCAGTACCTGGCAGGGACTTTGCCGGCGTCGATCCGTTGGGTGACCAACCAGCGACGGCGTTGGGGATCGTGCTCCCCCCACAGCGGGGACATCCGGGTGTCCGACCGCCTCCGCCTGGTGCCCCCGTGGGTCCTCGACGCCGTGCTCGTGCACGAGCTGGCCCACCTGGACGAGCCCTCCCATTCGGCTCGCTTCCGGCAGCTGGCTGAGCGTTATCCACGTACCAAGGAAGCGGCCCTGTTCCTCGAAGGGTTCAGCCTGGGGCTCGAGCACCCGCCCGCCAATGTCGCCGGCGGGAACTAGCACCTAAACTCCGGGTCGCAGCCTCATGGCGGGGCCGGGTGATCCCGCAGCGGACGATTCGGAGGGCACCCTTGAGCAGGTGGCCGGGGCAGCGACGACGTTGGCCCTCTCCTTCCTCCTGGCGCCCTCGTCATGACGACGTCGGTGCCGCAGCCTCCACTTCGGTTGCGCCGCCGGCCAGCGGACCAGGGGCGCCGCTGCCGGGGGGAAGCCGCTGGACACCGACCACCGGTCACGGCTCCACTCCCCATCGGCCCACGCTGACGTCCTCGGTGATGGCCGCCTTGCTTGCCGTGGGCGTGGTGCTCGGCTTCGTGGCCATCAGATCCACTGGGCACACCAGCAGCGCTTCCTCTTCGCCGACCACGTCCCCTGCACAGACCCTGCCGCCTCCGTCGACCACGGCGCCTCCTTCGTTGGCCATCACCCCGGTGCCGTCGAGCACGACCACCGCCCCGCGCCCGGCACCCACTCCCACGACCAGCCCGACCAGCCCGACCAGCGTCTCAGCGTGTACTCCGTCGGATGTCACCATGTCGTCCGTCACCGACTCCGGCGCCTACGCCTCGGGGGCACCGGTGACCGTCACCACCACCATGCGCGCGTCGCGGCCCTGCTCCTACCAACCTGTCGGCGCCGGCCAATATGGGTGCCCGACCACGTTGGTGGTCACCGACGCCTCGGGCAACCAGGTGTGGCCGTGGTCAGGTGAATCCGAACAGTGCTCGGTGCCTGCCCCCACCGTCTTGCAGGCCGGCTCCACTGAGACGCTGCGCGCCGCATGGAACCAGCAGGTGCGGGCGCCCAACGGGACCGGGGGGGAGCAGGCTCCACCTGGCTCCTACCAGGCCGTCGGCACTTGGTCCTGGAGCGCCGGGCCCGGCCAGACGCCGTACAACGTGGCGGTGCGCTCGGCGCCGTTCGTGATCAGCTGATGGAGCGCCTTCCTCAGGCGTTGTCGAGGATGGCGGCGGCCACGAGCTCCTCGAGGTAGCGGGTATCCCACCACGAGAGCTGGAGCTGCTTGGCCCGGCGGAAGTACAGCTGGATGTCGAACTCCACGGTGAAGCCGATGCCGCCGAAGAGCTGTTGGGCCATGGCCGTGACGTCGCGATATGTCCGGCAAGCGAAGAGCTTGGACATGGGAGCCAGACGACGGTCGAGGCGTCCGCTCGACCTGGCCCATGCCGCCTCGTGGACTAGGGAGGTCCCGCCATCGACCGCCGTGACGGCGTCGGCCAGGTAGTGAGCCAAGGCCTGGAAAGCGCCGAGGGGCTTGTCGAACTGGTGGCGGTCCTTGGCGTACTGCACGGTGATGTCGAGGGCTTGTCGGGCCCCGCCAATGGCCTGGGCAGCCAGGAGCACCGCGCCGTCGAACATGACCTCGTGCCAGAGCGCCCACCCGGTCCCGGCCGCCCCGATGCGGTCTTCGGGCCCCACGGCCACACCCTGGAGCTCCACCCGGTACTGGGTGTCGGAGGCCAGCGAGAACTGCTGCTCGATGTGAACGGCCGGATCGGCCGGGTCCACCAGGAACAGGTCGACGGCACCGGGCTCGGTGCCGGTGCGGGCCAGCACGACGAGACGGCTGGCCGAGCCGGCGAAGGCCACATGTCGCTTGGAGCCGTACAGCTTGAAACCTTCCCCCGTCGGCTCGGCTCGCGTCGTCACCCCCCCTGGCCCGAAACCTCCCTCGGGCTCGAGCCATGCCGGGGTCAACACGGCCTCACCGGTGGCCATCGATGGGAGCCACCGGGCCCGTTGCTCGTCGGCGCCCCCTTTGGCCAAGGCGGCGCCAACCAGCACGGCGCTCACGAAGTGCGGCACCGGCACCAGCGCACGGCCGAATTCCTCGTACAGCACGACCCCCTCGAGCAAGGTCATGCCAGCGCCGCCGTACTCCTCGGGCAAGAGCAGGCCGATGAGGTCCAGCTGACCCAGCTGCTTCCACAGCTCGGGCGGGTACCCGATCGGATCGTCCTCGAGCGAACGCACCACCTCCAAGGGGCAGTACGCGGCACACACACCGCGCACTGTCTGGCGCAGCATCTCCTGCTCGGCGGTGAAGTCGAGATCGAGCACGTCAGCTCCTCATGGCTTCCACTGGTCACCGCGTCGGCGCCAGGGATTGTCGTCGCTGTGCACGGGCAGGGCGATCCGAGCGGCGCAGGTCGTCTTCTCCTCCCCGCCCACCTTCAGGATCAGCGAGAGCTCGGCCCATCCGCACCCGAGCTCATCGGTGGCCACACTGTCGACAGTGCCGCTGAGCTCCATGGTGTCGCCCGGGAAGACCGAACCGCGCATACGGAACGTCACCCGCCCCAACCGGCCATGCGGACCGGTCCAGTCCGTCAGGTACCGCTCGAACCAGGCCGCCTGGTTGGGCGTGTTCAGGAAGATGTCGCGCGTGCCGTTGCGATTCACGGCGAAGTCCTTGTCGTGATGCATAGGCCGCCAGTCCCTGGTGGCCAGGGCCCCGAGTACCACGGTGGTGGCCGTCACCTCGTAGCGCAGCGGCGGCAAGGGGGAGCCCTTGGTCACGTCACCGAACAGCAGCCGCGGCTGGAGAGCGCTCACATGGCCGCCTTGTTGTAGCCGAATCCGGTGTAGCTCTCCACCGCCACCAGGTCTCCGTGCTGGTTGTGGTACTCCACGTCGATGACCCAGAAGCGCCCGGTGCCGAGCTTGGTGGTCTTGGGCTCGCTCACCGACCTCAGCACCTGACGGGTCCGCAGTACATCCCCGATGCGAACGGGCTCGTGGAACACGATCGTGTTATCGGTCATGACCGCCTCGGGCAGCCCGAGACGCTCCTTCAGGTCGAAGTGCACCTGAAGGGGAAGGTGCTCCTCGTGGCGCCCGGGCGCCCAGTGATGGGGCCGGAACCACACCGACACCATGGTGGGCGGAGCCACCGGGCCACCGGTCACGGCCTCGGCCACCGCCTCGTCCCAGAACAAGGGGTTGCCGTTCTCGACCGAGGCGCACGATGTCCAGATGTAGCCCTGCTCGACCGGGAACTCGCCAGTCTCCTCGTACTGGGCCACGCCCACGAGGTCCATGATCTCGGGAGGGACCACGGCTCGGCTACTCATGCCACCACCCCGGCCTCGAGCAGCGATGCCAGCAACGGGGCCGACATGCCGGCGGCCCTCAGCAGGGCGGCGCTGTCGCTGACACCTGGATCGGGAAGCAGCACCGGTACCGCCGGCGGTGCCATGCCGGCCAGCAGTCCCCCGAGTTGGCGCAACGGGCCGAGGCTCGGGTGCCGGGCCTCCACGAAGGCGCCACGACCGGCGAAGTGGGCGTCGGAGGCCACCTCCTCGATCTCGAGCACGGGCGCCACACAGGTGTCGGCTCCGGCCAGCTCGGCCACCCACTCGTCGCGTGTCCGGCGCAAGAAGGCCTCGGCCAGAGCGTGGCGCAGCTCGTCCTGTGAGGTCTCGTCGTACTGCGACTCGATGTACCGATCGAGGTCCAGGGCCCGGCACAGGTTGGCGAAGAACTTGGCCTCGATGGCCGCCACCGCCACAAATCGGCCGTCGGCGGTGCGATAAGCCCGATAGCAGGCGTATCGGCCCGAGAGCACGTCGTGGCCCGGTCGGATAGCGGTGCCAGTGCCCATGTGCTCCTCCACGGCCAGGGACATCATCCACAACACCCCGTCGGCGGCGGCCACGTCCAGGTACGCGCCTTCACCGTTAGCCGCCCTGCGCACCAGGGCGGCACACACGGCCAGGGCGCCGTGCAGCCCACCTCCCGCCGCATCGGCCACGGTGGCACCGGGCAACGCCGGGAGCCCATCCTCGGCGCGGCCCGACATAGCCAGGTACCCGCCCACGGCCAGGTAGTCGAGGTCGTGTCCGGCCCAGTCCGAGCGCGGCCCGTCCTGTCCGTATCCACTGGTGGAGACGTAGACAATGCTCTCGTTCACCGCCCGCACAGCCTGGTACCCGATGCCGAGCCGGTCCACCACGCCGGGGCGGAAGCTCTCCACCACCACGTCGGCCCCGGCAGCCAGGGACAGAAATGCCTGGCGGCCGGCGTCGTGGCGCAGGTCGAGGCGCACCTGGCGCGTGCCGCGGCCGGCACTATAGGCATGGGGTGGCGCCACCACAGCTCCCGGGCCCCGGCCCGGGACCGGGCCGACCTTCACCACGTCGGCTCCGTAGTCCGCCAGCAGGCGCGTGCACCGAGCCGCCGGTCCGACCGTCGACAAGTCGAGCACGGTGATCCCATGCAGCGGGCCGGCAGCGCCGGGCGGCGACGACGACATCAGAAGTTCTTGGGCAGGCCCAGCTTGCGCCGGGCGATGATGTTCTTCTGGATCTCAGAAGCGCCACCGCCGATGGTGTCGATCACGGTGTAGCGGTAGGTCGATTCCGAGCGGCCTTCCATGGGTGCGTCGGGTGTCTTGACGCGAAGTTGGGATCCGGGCCCGGCGATGTCCATGGACGCGTCGGCCAGGCGCTTGGAGAGCTCGGTAGCGAAGAGCTTGTACTCCGACGCCTCGGCCGTGGGCGCCGCCCCTCCCTTGGCCGAGGAGTTCACGAAGCGAAGCCCGAGCACCCGGGCCACTTCGGCTTCGGTGGCCAGCTGAGCCAGGCGTTGTCGCACCACGGCGTCGTGTCGCATCTCCGATCCGTCGCGTCGTGCCCCTCCCACATAGGCGCACAGCAGTTCGAGACGCTGAGCGATGGGCGAGAAGGTGAACATGGTGAAGCGCTCGAGGTCGAGGGCCTCGGAGATGTACTGAAATCCCCGGTTCACGTCCCCGACGACGTAGTCGTCGGAGACCCAGACATCGTCGAGGTAGACCTCGTTGGTCCGCTCGTCTCCCATGGTCCAGATGGCCTTCACCGTGATCCCCGGCTGGTCCAGCGGCACCAGGAACAGGGTGATGCCGGCGTGCTTGGGCGCTTCGGTGTCGGTGCGTGCGCCCACCCAGTACCACTCGGCGAAGTGAGCTGACGTCGTCCACGTCTTCTGGCCGTTGAGACGCCAGCCGTCGCCGTCGCGGGTGGCCTTCAGCTGCATGGAGGCGGCGTCGGAGCCGGCATTGGGCTCGGAGTACCCGACGGCGAACTCGACTTCGTTGCGCAGGATCTTGGGCAGGAACTCGGCCTTGAGCCTGTCGTTGCCGTGGCGGATCAGGGTCTTGCCGATGATCCCCACGCCCTTGCCGATCTGCGGACCGCCTCGGCGGGCCAAGGCCTCGTTCAGGAGGTACTCGTAGATGCCCTCACCTTCGTGGCCTCCGTGCTCCTTGGGCCAGGTGATCCCGAGCCAGCCGCGGCGGCCCAACTCGGCCATGAAGGCTCGCCGGGCCGGGGTGTCGACAATCTGAGCCATGTTCTCGCGGGTGACGTCGAACACTTCCGGATCGTCGTGCTCGTCGAGGAACCGCTCCACCTCTTCGGCGAAGGCCAGCTGCTCGGCTGAGAACTCGAAGTCCATGGACGCGGCCCTCCGGACCCCCTCGGCCAGTTCTGACTGACCGTCAGAAAAGAAGCTACCATCGGCCCGTGCGAGGCCTCATCAGCGCGGCGGGGTACCTCCCCTACCGACGTCTGGCGCGCCAGGACGTGGCCGCCCTGCTCGGCAGCGGCGGTGGCCGGGGCACTCGGGCCGTGGCCGGGTACGACGAGGACACCACCACCATGGCAGTGGAAGCAGCGCGCCTGGCCCGGCGCTCGGCAGCGGCCGCCGCCGTCGACGCCGTCTGGTTGGCCACGGCTTCGCCCGCCTACCTCGATAAGACCAACGCCACAGCGCTGCACGCCGCCTTGCGCCTGCCGGCCGAGGCGGCCGCCTTCGACTTCGGGGGGGCCCTGCGATCGGGGATGGGTGCCATGGTGGCCGCGACCCTGGCCACGGGCACCATCGTGGTGGCCATGTCGGACCAGCGCGACGGACTGCCGGGGGGCGCCGACGAGTCCTTCGGTGGTGACGCGGCGGCCGCCGTAGTGGTGGGCGACGACGCACCGGGAGCGCCGGTGATCGCCGAGGTGCTGGGCCGGGCTTCGGCCACCGACGAGTTCCTCGACCGCTGGCGGTCCCCGGGAGAGCGCCGTTCCAAGGTGTGGGAAGAACGCTTCGCCGAGACGCGCTACCTGCCTCTCGGGCGCGACGCTTGGGAGCGCGCTCTCAAAGACGGCGGCGTCGAGGCTCATCAGCTGACACAGGTGGCGGTGACGGCCATGCACGGACGGGCGGCCAAAGCACTGGGCGCCAAGCTCGGCCTGGGCCAAGGAGTCCTGGTCGACGATTTGTCGGGCACCGTGGGCCAGTGCGGAGCTGCTCACCCAGGACTGCTGCTGGCCGGCATGCTCGAGAGGGCGCGCCCCGGCGACCTCATGGCGTTGGTGCACCTGGCCGACGGGGCCGACGTCGTCGTCCTGCGTGCCACCGAGGCCATCGCAACGTGGGCCCCGGCTCGCCCACTGGCTGCCCAGGTGGAGTGCGGCGCCCCTCTCACCTACGGCCGCTTCTTGAGCTGGAGGGGCATGCTCACGCCCGAGCCACCGCGGCGCCCCGAACCCCAGCGGGTGTCGGGACCGGCCGCCTGGCGTTCGGAGGACTGGAAGTTCGGCTTTGTCGGATCGCGCGATCGCTCATCGGGAGCCGTGCATCTGCCCCCCAGCCGTGTGTCGATGCAAGGTGGCGCGCTCGACGACATGGAGCAGGTGCCCATGGCCGACGCCGTCGGGACGGTGGTCACCTTCACCGTCGACCATTTGGCCTACTCCCCCAGCCCGCCGGTGGTCTTCGCCGTCATCGACTTCGACGGCGGTGGGCGCTTCCCGTTGGAGCTAACCGACGTCGATGTCGAGCAGCTGGCCATCGGGGACCGGGTCGAGATGACCTTCCGGCGGCTCTTCAGCGCCGATGGCATCCACGACTACTTTTGGAAGGCCCGGCCCCAGCACTCGGCGGCCGCGGGCTGAGCAGGAGGGCACGTGGCCTCTCATGGCATTCGGGACCGGGTGGCGATCGTGGGCATGGGCTGCACCGCCTTCGGCGAGCACTGGGACCGTGGGCTCGACGACCTGATCATCGAAGCCTGCACCGAGGCGTTCACCTCGGCTTCGGTGACCAAGGACGACGTCGACGCCTACTGGCTCGGTACGGCGCAGTCCGGCATGAGCGGGATCACCTTGGCCCGGCCCCTGCAGTTGCAGGGCAAGGCCGTCACGCGCGTGGAGAACTACTGCACCTCGGGGTCCGAAGCGCTGCGGGCCGCCGCCTACGCCGTGGCGTCCGGCGCCTACGACATGGCGATGGCCGTCGGCGCCGAAAAGGTGAAGGACAGCGGATACCAGGGTCTAAACGCCGTCAACCCGCCCGGTGACGGCACCGCCCGCACCCTCACAGCAGCGGCCATGTTTTCCATGGTGGCACCGGCCTACGCCAAGAAGTTCGGCGTGGACGGCGACCAGATGGCCGACGTCCTCGCCACCATCTCGGCCAAGAACCACTTCAACGGGGCCCGCAACCCGCGGGCACAGTTCCGGCGCGAGGTGTCCAAGGACACGATCTGCTCGTCACCGCGCGTGGCCGGCGGTCTGGGTGTTTTCGATTGCGCCGGAGTGGCCGACGGCGCTGCCGCCGCCGTCGTGGTGAGGGCGGAGGACGCGCTGCGCTATAGCGACCGTCCGCTGTACATCAAAGGGCTGGCTTTTTCCGCCGGAAGCGGGTCGGGGCTGATCGATCCTGGCTACGACTACACACACTTCCCCGAGTGCGAGTTGGCTGCCGTCGACGCCTACCGCCAGGCCGGCGTCACCGACCCCCGCCGGCAGCTGGCCATGGCCGAGGTGCACGACTGCTTCACCCCCACCGAGCTCGTGCTCATGGAGGACCTCGGTCTGTGCGAGCGCGGCACGGCGTGGAAGGAAGTGCTGGCCGGCAGCTTCGCCCTCGACGGCGAGCTTCCCGTGAACCCCGATGGCGGCCTCAAGAGCTTCGGGCATCCCGTGGGCGCTTCGGGCCTGCGCATGTTCTTCGAGTGCTGGCTGCAGTTGCGAGGCGAGGCCACTCCCGAACGGCAGATCCAGTCCGAGCGCAAGCTCGGACTGGTCCACAACCTGGGCGGCTATCCCGGCGAGATGGTGAGCTTCGTGTCGGTCGTCGGCTCCGAGCCGGGCTGACCGGCGATCGGCGGTGGGCCTCCTCGACGACAGAGCCGCCCTGGCCGGGCGCGTGGCCGTGGTGGCCGGTGGCGGCGGCGGCCTCGGGCGAGGGGCCATTCTCGACCTGGCCGGTGCCGGCGTGTCGGTGGCCCTGTGCGACAAGGACCCCGACGCCTTGGAGGCGACCGCTGAGGAGGCGCGCCGGTTAGGGGCGGACGTCATGGCGTCGGCCCTCGACGTGCGCGACGGCGAAGCTCTGGGCTCGTTCTTCACCGACGTGGACGCCAGGTTCGGCCGGCTCGACATCCTGGTGAACGTGGTCGGCGGCACGTTCAGGTCAGACTTCACCGATGTCTCGGCCAAGGGCCGCGACACATTGGTCCGCACGAACTTCTCCTGGGTGGTCGATGCCACCCAGCTGGCCGCTTCCCGGATGTCGGACGGCGGTGGCGGGAGCATCATCACCATCACCTCGATCGAAGCCCATCGCGCCGCCCCCGGGTTCGCCGTCTACGCCGCCATGAAGGCGGCCCTGGCCCACCTGGCGCGCACCTTGGCCGTGGAGCTCGGGCCAGCCGGCATCCGTGTCAACTGCATCGCCCCCGACTTCGTCCCGACGGCCGGGCTGTCGGCGGTGGCCTCGGGCGCCGGCTCCGGGGGATCGGTGGCAGCCGCCCACCCCGGAGGCGACCCCGAAGACGACCCCGGAGACGCCCTCACCATCCCGCTCGGGCGCAAGGGCCGCCTCGAGGACATCGGCAACTGCGTGCTGTTCCTGGCCTCGGACCTGTCCTCCTACATCACCGGCACCACCTTGCACCCCGACGGCGGGGCCCTGGCCGGGTCGGGGTGGATGCACTGGCCCGACGACGGCTTCGCCGCCCGACCTCCGGCGTGGGTCCTCGACCGTCTGGCATCGCCCGGGCAACGGCCGTGACGGTGGAGGAAACGCCAGCACTCTTCGCCGGCGAGGGGGACGTGCTCCTACCCCTGCCCTGGGCGCGTGGCCCTTGGACCCCAGAAGCCCTCCACGGGGGGCCGGTGGCCGCCGCCATCGTCCGGGCCGCCGAGCAATGCCGGCCCGAGGCCGACGCTCATCTCAGCCGACTCACCGTGGAGCTGCTGCGGCCGGTGCCGATGGCCCCGCTCGAGGTCACCGCCGAGATGGTGCGACCCGGTCGCAAGGTCCAGGTCATCGACGTGCGGGTACGGGCCGGCGACCTGGAAGTGGCCTGGGGACGGGCCCTGCGCATCCGCTCACACGCGCCCGGCGATCCGGCGGGCGCGGGATTGTCGGCCGCCGCTGCCGAGGGGCCGGTGCCGGGAACTTCCCCGGCCGCACCACCAGGGCCCGGTGACGGGCACGGCTCGCCCGCACTGGTGAGCGGATACCTGGCCTTTCACAACGAGGGTGCCGAGCTGCGCTTCGTGCGCGGCGAGTTCGACCGCCTCGGGCCGTCCGCCGTGTGGATACGCCTGGCCGTGCCGGTGGTGGCGGGCGAAGAGCCGAGCCCGGCCCAGAGAGCCGTGGTGGCCGCCGACTTCGGCAACGGCGTGAGCGCTGAGCTCGATTACGAGCACTACGTGTACATAAACCCCGACTTGACCGTCTATCTTGAGCGGCCTCCCGTCGGGGAGTGGGTGTGCCTGGAGGCCACCACCAGGCTGGGCACCCCGGGGGTAGGCCTGGCCCAGTCCGTGCTGTGGGACGAGCTCGGCCCGGTGGGCCGCTCATTGCAGAGCCTGGTCACCGAGCGCCGGTGACGGCGCCGGCCGGTCAGTGGCCGGTGGCCAGCCCGATCACGATGGCGGCGGCGATGGGGCCCACGATCCCGGTCATGACGATGCCGACCAGGGCGCCCACCACGATCTTCCCGATCAGCATCCGCTGCTCGCGATCGGTGGGCACGCCGGTGGACAGGCCGGCCGCCTGGTTGGTGGGCTCATCGTGGTCGGACACCGTTCCTCCTCGCCTGTCAGGACAGGCCGCCACCGTATCGCTGCCCGAAGGCCACCGAACGACGCTTCGCCGCGTCCAGTTGGCTACGGTGCGCCGATGACCCAAGCTATCGACCTCGACGCCATGGGCCAGGCCGAGGCCGTCCGAGCCGGCGACGTCACGGCCACCGAACTGGTGAGCGCGGCGCTGGCGCGCATCGACTCGCTCAACGGACGGCTCAACGCCGTGATCCACCGCATGGACGACAAAGCGTTGGGGGTGGCGGCCGCCCCCGTCGACGGGCCCTTCAGTGGCGTGCCCATGGTGCTCAAGGACCTGACCGCCCATAGCGCCGGGGACCCGTTCCACGAAGGCATGCGCATGCTGCGCGACGTGGCCTGGACCGAGGCCGAGGACACATATCTGGTGGCCAAGCTGCGCGCCGCCGGGTTCGTCTTCGTCGGGCGCACCAACGTTCCGGAGTTCGGCCTGGTGCCCACCACCGAACCGGCCGCTTACGGGCCTACCTGCAACCCATGGGACACCACCCGGTCCACAGGCGGGTCGAGCGGGGGATCAGCCGCCGCCGTGGCCTCGGGCATGGTGGCCGTGGGGCACGCCAACGACGGAGGGGGGTCCATCCGGATCCCGGCCAGCGAGTGTGGCCTGTACGGGTTGAAGCCCTCGCGGGGCCGCGTGTCGCTCGGGCCCGAGTACGGGCAGGTGTGGGAAGGCTTCGAGGCCGAGCACGTGGTGACCCGGTCGGTGAGGGACTGCGCCGCTCTGCTCGACGTGGTGGCCGGCCCCATGCCCGGCGATCCCTACGTGGCTCCCCCCCCGTCGCGCCCCTTCCTCGACGCCGTGACACTCGAGACGGGCCGGCTGCGGGTGGGCGTGCTGTGCGGCGACCCGAGCGGCACGGTCGAGGTTCAGCCTCAGTGCGCGGCGGCGGCGCGGGCCGCCGGCGATCTCCTGGCCGAGCTGGGCCACAACGTCTCCGACGCCTCACCGCCGGCTCTGGCCGACCCGAGCTTCACCCCCAACTTCATCACCGTGTACACGGTGTTCGCCGACTGGTGCCTGGAGGACACCCGCCGGCGCACGGGGCAGGCCGTGGACCGCAGCGGGTGCGAGCCGTCGACGTGGGCGCTGGCCGAAATGGGACGCGCCGTGACTCCGGCGCACTATGTCCAAGCCATGCAGGCGCTGCATCTCTATTCCCGTGGCGTGCGGTCGTGGTGGGAGCCCGACGGCTTCGACCTCCTGGTCACCCCCACCATCCCCGAACCACCGCCGGTACTGGGCCAGTTCGCCTCCACCGAGGAGGACCCCCTGGCCCCGCTGTTCAGGGCGGCCGCCATCGTCCCCTTTACGGCGCCGTTCAACGTGACCGGCCAGCCGGCGGCCTCGGTGCCGTTGCACTGGGACGCCGACGGCCTGCCCATCGGCGTCCAACTGGTGGGCGCCTATGGGCGCGAGGACCTGCTGCTGTCGGTGTCGGCCCAGCTGGAGCAGGCCCGGCCCTGGGCCGGGCGCCGGCCACCGATCTGGGGCTGAGCACTCAGCTCTCGTCGCCGGCCTCGGCCTCACGCACGGCCTCGGCCCGTTTGGCGGCGTGCTGGCGGGGCCGGGCACCACCCATGCGGGCCATGAGAGCGCGCACCTCTGACGCGCCACTGCACAGCGCCACCATGTCGGCGGACTGCTGCAGGTGGACGCGCATGCCCATCATCTCCCAGGCCCGCTTGATGCCGGCCTTGGTGGCCATGATGGTCATGAGCGGCATCTGGGCCACGGTGCGGGCCATCTCCTCGACGGTGTCGTCGAGCTCGGCTCGGGGCACCACCCGGTTGACCATCCCCCACTCGAGCGCTTGGGCGGCATCGATAGTCGGGGCCAGGAAGAGGTACTCGGCCGTGCGCTTGGCGTTCATGAACGTCCAAGGCTCGATCATGGTCTGGGCCCCCGGGAGCCCGAAGCCCTGCGGCAACGGCATCTGGAAGTAAGCATCGTCGGAGACCACGGTGAGGTCAGTGAGCAGCCCGTACACAGTTCCCCCACCCACGCAGTAGCCGTGCACCTGGGCGATGGTCACCTTGGGGAATTCCCACAGGCGAAGCGGTGGCCACAGGAAGAGCCCGGTGTGATGGTGCTTCCAGGTCATCTCCGGAGTGGGGCCGGTGGTCGGGTAGACCTCGGGCATCTCCTCAGGGGCCACGATGGCGTGCCCGGCGCAGAAACCGTTGCCGTTGGCCTTGATGACGAGGACCTTGATGTCGTCGTCGGTGTCGGCCCTACCCAGTGCATGGTCGAAGTCGTAGACCTGCTGAGCCGTCTGGACGTTCGCCTTTTCCGGAGTGTTGAGGACGATGCGGGCGATAGGCCCATCCGTCTCGTAGAGGATCGTCTCGTATGCGACCTGCTCCACCGTGGTGTCTCCTGTCCCGTGATGTCGGCGGCCGAGCCTACGGCGTGGGCACCCGCACCCGCCTACCCGAAACCGCCTACCCCAACCCGCCTGCCCGGCCTCGCCGACGGGCCGTGGAGCGGGCGGCTCATTAGGGTGTCGGGCCATGACCGTCACCGATCACGTCGCCACCGACGAGGAGCGCCTCGTTCGGGCTCGCATCGAAGACCTCCTCCGGGCTCACGACCCGGTCGCCACGCCGGCGGCGAAGTTCCTGGGGGCCCGCTTCGACGCCGGGTTGGCCTGGGTGTGGTTCCCCGAAGGCTTCGGTGGCCTGGGCCTGCGCCAGGAGCTGCAGGGACTCATCGAGCGGGAGATGCGCCGGGTGTCGGCCCCCAACGAGTCCGAGCGCAATGTCATCGGCTACGGAATGGCGGCGCCCACCATTTTGGAGCACGGCACCGACGAACAGCGGCGGCGCCTCCTGCGCCCGCTGTTCACCTGCGAGGAGATCTGGTGCCAGCTCTTCAGCGAGCCAGGGTCGGGTTCCGATGTGGCCGGGTTGGCCACCCGGGCCGTGCGCGACGGAGACGAATGGGTGGTGAACGGGCAGAAGGTGTGGACCACGCTGGCCCACACGGCTCGGTGGGGGCTGCTGTTGGCCAGGACCGATCCTGAGCTGCCCAAGCATCGGGGCATGACCTACTTCGTGGTGGACATGCAGGCCCCGGGCGTGGAAGTGCGCCCGCTGCGCCAGATGACCGGCGACGCCGAATTCAACGAGGTGTTCTTCACCGATGCCCGGATCCCCGACAGCGCACGGCTCGACGCCGAGGGCGCCGGGTGGCGGGTGGCCACCACCACCCTGATGAACGAGCGCGTGGCCATCGGCGGCGGCGTCCCGTCGCGCAACTCGGGGCCTATCCACGAGGCACTCGAGATCTACCGGCGCCGCGCCGACCACGGCCCCGTCGTGCGCGAACGCGTGATGCGGGCCTGGGTGGCGGCCGAGGTGCAGCGGATCACCAACATGCGGGCGCGGGAGCTGCGCCGGGCCGGCACGCCGGGCCCCGAAGGCTCGGTGGCCAAACTGGCGGGGGCCGAGCTCAACCAACGCATCTACGAGTTGTGCATCGACCTCATGGGCATGCACGGCACGCTGTACGCCGGCCACTACGAGATGCGGCGGCCCGAGCGCGCCGGATTCGGCCAGGAGGACGTGCGCCATTCCTTCCTGCGGGCCCGGGCCAACTCGATCGAAGGCGGGACCTCGGAGATCATGCGGAACATCCTGGGTGAGCGGGTGCTCGGATTGCCGGGTGAGCCACGCCAGGACAAGGACGTGGCCTGGTCCGAAGTCCCCCGTAGCTGACCATGGGACCGGCCAACGAGCTGTGCTGGCACGACCACGACGTAGCCGCCAAAGGGGTGCGCGAGCGACGCTTCGACGTGCACCGCCATGAGCGAGTGGTCCCGGCCATGCTCTGGACGCCGGCGACGGGCACCGGGCCGCGCCCGCTGGTTCTCATCGGCCACGGATCGGCTCAGACCAAGTCCACGCTGTACGTGACGGCACTGGCCCGAACCCTGGTCCGCCACTACGACGTGGCCGCCCTCGCCATCGACGGACCGGTGCACGGGGACCGGCGAGCTGATGGCGGGCCCGACCCGTCGGTCATGTTCGTCGAGTTCGCCCACCTCTGGCAGAGCGACGCCGCCATGACCGACGACATGGTGGCCGACTGGCGTGCCACCCTCGACGCCGTCTGGGCCCTTCCCGACATCGACGGTGGCCCCGTCGGGTACTGGGGATTGTCCATGGGCACCATCATCGGGCTTCCCCTGGTGGCGGCGGAGCCTCGCATCACCGTGGCCGTGCTGGGCCTCATGGGTGTGATCGGCCCCAGCGCCGAACGCCTGGCCGCCGACGCCGCCACCATCTCGTGCCCGGTACTGTTCCTAGTGCAGTGGGACGACGACCTCTTCCCCCGTGACGCCTGCTTTGCCCTGTTCTCGACCCTCGGCACGAAGGACAAGCGTCTGCATGCCAACCCCGGCGCCCACGGCGCCGTGCCGTCGGACGAATTCCTTGCCACGGCTGACTTTCTGGCCCACCACCTGCGCCCTTGACCAGCGCTGCCCGAGGAGCGGGCTCTGAGCGGCCGCTCCGGGGCAGATGCTCACCTTCGGTACTATTCTGACCTCTATAGGTGATGTAGGGAGTCGGCGGGGCGGCCGGCTCCCCCGTCCGCCGTCGAGGGGGGATCGGTGGTCGAGGGAGAGAGCACGGCAGCAGTGACCGTCGGCTCGGCCGCGAGCCATAGCGCCAGGCGCCAGGCGGGGCTCGCCAGGTGGGAGGAGTTGTGCCACCACTTGGACGGAGCCGACCTCCCATGGCCCCCGGCCCAGTCCGCCGCCTTGATCGACAGCGTCCTCTGCTGCTTCTTCGACGACGACGACACCGACCTCGAAACCTCGGCCCGGGCCTGGGCGCAGAGCACCGGCACCATGGCCGTGCTGGTACGCCGGCTCGGTTGCCTGCGTGAGCTGTTGGCCGAGCAGGGCGTTGTGCGCGACGCAGCCGCCACCGAACGCCTGCAACGGATACTGGACCGGGTGACCACTTCGGCCACTGAGGCCACCGTGGCCGAGCTCGAGGACGCAGCTCTCACCGACGCCCTCACCGGCGTCGGCAACCGGCGGGCCCTCGAGACGGCCGGACGCGCCGCCGTGGCCGCCGCCCGGCGTAGCGGGTCCCCCTTGTCGATCGTGGCCATCGACCTCGACGGGCTGAAGCAGATCAACGACACGCAAGGCCATGGGGCCGGCGACAAGGCCCTGGCCGGCATGGCGGCCTCGCTGCGGGCTGCACTTCGCGACACCGATCAGGTGTTCCGCATCGGCGGTGACGAATTCGTGGCTTTACTGCCCGTGGCGCCGCCCGACACCGTCTTCGAGCTCATGCGCCGCGCCGAGCGCTTCAATGCCCCGCGCTTCAGCTGGGGAGTGGCCTGCGCCCCCGATGACGGCGCCGACGTGATCGAGCTGCTCCAGGTGGCCGACAACCGCCTCTACGCCTCGCGCCAGGACGCCGGGTACTACGAAGAGGCCCGGCGCGAACGCCCGCCGGCGCTGTCCGTCGTGGCCCGGGAGGGCAAGCCGGTTCGAAGGCACGTGGCCCTGGCCGTCACCCTGGCTGTGGCGTTGTGCGCCGTGGTGGGAGCCGCCGTAGCCATGTCCGGCGACAGTGCCACACCGCCGTCGGGCGGCACGAGCCATGCTGGCAACGGAACCCACCTATCTCCGGCCGGTACCGGAGCCGCGGGCGGGATCACGGCCACCACCAGCGGAGCGTCCACTCGGACCGGCACGGCCACCGCCTCGCCCGGGCAAGGCGGAGCCAATGCCTCGGGCAAGGCGGGAGCCGGATCCACCAGCGGCACCGGTGCACCGGGCTCTACCGGGTCGGGCACCACGCCCGCCTCCGGAGGCAGCACCTCGGGGACTTCGGCGACGACGGGGACGTCGGGGACGACGAGCACCACCACGGGCAGCTCGAGCCCGGTCGGGGCCACTCCCAATGTGCCGAGCACGCCGCCGGTGACGCTGCCGGCGGCGCCGGGCTCACCCACGGGCGCCTCCACCACGCCTGGCACCCTCGGTTGAGGACCAACGGCCCTAGTCCCGTCGGGACACGCTGCCGCGTCATGCACCAAGACCCGTGCAACGAAGCGGGAGACAGACTCGCCGAGCCGACTAAGGAGCATCGCCCGAGCCGACGAACAGCAGCTGGAACCGGCGTGGGGTCAGGCGTGCGCCGTTCCTTTGATTTCGAAGACCATGGCGCGCTGAAGCGCGGCGGCCCGGAGCTCCTCAGGGATCTCGACCGGGCCGCCGAGGATGGCGGCATTCATGCCGGCCTGAGCGGCTTCCTCGACGATCCCGCCGACCAAAATGGCCAACTCAGGAGTGCGGTGGAACACCAGTACCCCGTGGTTGGCCAGCAGCACGGCGGGTACCCCCGGTGTGACGGAGGCACGGATGTTGGCCACCGCCTGGTCGGACCCCCGCGGCCCGTAGCCGGCCACCGGAACCCCGGTCGGCAAGCCGAACATGGCCAGGGCTTCGACCCAGCACCCGATCGGACGGTGGGCAACGGCGTAGGCGGTGGCATAGGGCGAATGTGTGTGCAGAACACAGCCGACATCGGGGTGGTCGCCGTACATGGCAGTGTGCATGGCCACCACGGCTCCTTGTATGGGCGGCAGGTCACCCTCCAACAGGGTCCCGTCCAGCCCGACCCGTACGACGGCCGACGCAGCATGGTTGCGCAGCGACGGCCCCGCCGTGAAGTACATCTCCTCGGCTCCCGGCACCCGCAGGCTCACGTTGCCATGGCCATTGGCGGAGATGGCCCCGCTGGCCGCCACCCGTTGCGCCACATCGACGACCTGATCGACCAAGTCCTTGTCCATAACACCTCCGAGCCCCGGTCACCGACACGATCAGCGTTGGACTCTAGCCGCCCGAAGGCCGTCTCCCTCAGGCCAGGGCGGCGGCGGCGCGCGCCGCCAGAGCCACCAGAGTCAACGTCGGGCCGTAGCCGGCCGAGGTGACGAAGACCGACGAGTCGGCCACCACCACGTTGGGAATGTCGTGTAGCCGGCCCACTTCGTCCACCACCGAGGTGGCAGGGTCGGTGCCCATGCGGGTGGTGCCCATTACGTGGCGGCTGGCCGGCGCCGTGGACAAACCTCCGTTGCTCGCCGCCGCCTCGGCCGCCGTCGACGGGGAAGTGACGACGGCGGTGAACGTGGCTCCCATGGCCCCGAGCACCGCCACCAAACGCGCCCGATGATGGGCCGAGGCGGCCAGCTCGTGGCGATGCGGACGGTAGGTGAGGCGCGCCACCGGGAACCCCCGTGCGTCGCGCACCGTCGGGTCGAGGTCCACGGTGTTGGTGGGCTGGGCCAGGTCCTCTCCCTGCATGATCAAGGCCCACAGGTGGTCGCGCATGGGCGAGGACCGCATGAGCTGCTTGTGGCGGCGCCCCCAGGGATAGAGCTTGGCCTCCATGACCGGAAGGCTCGGGCCGCCGTGCTCCACCATGCCCCCGCGCAGCCACGGCAGGCCGGCCTGCCGGGCCGCCTGGCGTGCCTCGCCGTCCACCACCACGGCGTCGTCATGCACATGGGTCACAGCTCGCCCGCGCTCGGTGTGCAATCGCTCGGGCATCACCCCGAGGGTGATGGTCTGGAAGTGGACCATGAGGTGCCGCCCTATGAGCGGGTGGTCGAACCCCGACAGCAGCAGCAGGCGCGGTGTCTCCACGGCGCCGGCAGCCACCACCACGGCTCGGGCCCCGATGGTGAGCCGGGCCCCGTCGCGCTGGACGACCTCGACGCCGGTGGCTCGGCGCCCGTCGGTGCGGATCCGGGCGGCGAAGGTCTCGGGCCACAGCTCGGCCCGCCCCGAGCGAAGGGCCCGCTGCAGCATGGCCACCGGATCACCCTTGGCGTGGACCGGGCAGCCGAAAAAGGAACAGAAGCCGCAGTTGTTGCACGCCGGCCGGCCGTCGTAGGGGACGGAGTTGGCTGCCGTGGGGGCCGGGTACGGGTGGAGGCCGAGGGCCTCGGCGGCTCGGGCCGAGCGCGTGGCCCCGTACATCGGGGCCCCGGGCGCCATCGGATAGGGACCAGAGCGCCAGGCGGCGTGCGGGTTGGCGCCGGCGTCGCCGGCCACCCCGATGGAGCGCTCGGCGGCGCTGTAGTAGGGCTCGAGGTCGTCGTAGGAGACCGGCCAGTCGGCCACGTCCGCTCCCTCCACCGGTCCGTAGGTGCTGAGCAGGGCGAAGTCCTCCTGGCGGAAACGCGGCACCTTCCCATCGGCGTGCACCCCTCCGCCGCCGACGGTGGAGGGGATGGAATTCACCTCTCCCACCAATGAGTGCTCACCGTCCTCGGGCCCGACACGGAAGGTGCGCGGCTCGGTGACGGGGTCGGGACCCAGGAAGTGGCGGTGCACGAACTTGAGCTCGTCGTTGGAGAAGTCCCCGAGCAGCCGATCCGGATCGGTGATGTCGATCAGGTGGTTGCGACCCTTCTCGATGATCACCACGCTGCGACCGGCGGCGGTGAGGACATCGGCGGCCGTCGCCCCGCCGGGGCCAGAGCCGATGACCACCACATCGGCCGTCATGGGCCGGCCACCTCGCCGTCGCTCCACCCTCGCGGTTGCACGTCACCGGAGAAGCCGATCGAGCGCCACCCGACCTCGAGGCGGTTGCCCCCGTACTCGGGCGCGCCGTACATGCCCTCGCAGCAGTGCCCGTAGAGCAAGGCGGCGAACTCCTCGTGGCGCCGCAGGCGGTCGTCTTGGACCTCTCCGTCCACGTCACAGAAGTCCTCGCCCAACCGGGCCAGCCCTAGGCGGTAGCGCTCCTGCCAGCCCACCACCGCGCCGTTGAACTCGCGCTCGGGGCGGCCGGCGGAACCCTCGATGCGGATGCGCCAGGCCAGCTCGTCGATGGGGGCGAGGCGGTGAAACGTCGAGAAGCCCGCCGTGCCCCCGTGACGCCCGGAGAACGGGCCCCCGGCCCAGATGCGGGGCGGGTCGAACTCGAAGGCCCCGAGCAGGCCGTCGATGTACTCGGGCACGCCGGCGCCGGTGGCGCCGGGCGTCTCGTCGTCGGGAATCAGCCGGCTGCAGGCAGCCGACAAGGTGCGGAGCTCGGCGTCAGTGAGCCACACCGGCATCGGGCCAGAACCGTACACTGCGTCCATGCGACGGCGTCGCCTGTGCACACGCCTCGCCACCCCCGTCGCTGTGGCCGGCCTGGCTTTCGCCTCCGCCTGCGGGTCGCCCCCTCCTGCGGGTGGGGCCGGGCACCACCCGCAGGCCACCACCTCGAGCAGCCCGGCCGGCGCTACAGCGCCATCGCCCCCGCCGGTCCCCACGCCAGGCCTCGAAGGGGTGCCGGCCTTCACCCATGTCTTCGTGGTGGTCATGGAGAACTTGGGCGCCGGCGCCGCCTCGGGCGTGACGGGCCTGGTGGCGCTGGCTAACCGCTACCAGTCCACGACCGACTGGTACGCGTTGGCGCATCCCAGCCTGCCCAACTACCTGGGCCTGGTGTCGGGGTCCACGTGGGGGGTCACCAGTGACTGCACGCAGTGCACCCAGCGCGGGCCTGACCTCGCCTCGCAGCTGTCGGGTGCGGACATCAGCTGGGGGGCCTACCTCGAGGGCGTGCCGGGCCCGTGCTTCCTCGGGCCCCAGTCGGCCGACGCCACGTACGCCGAGAAGCACGATCCGTTCGCCTACTTCGACGACGTCCGCAGCGACGCCTCACTGTGCGCGCACCTGCAGCCGTTGTCGTCGCTCACGCCGTTGCTCGACGGACCGGCGACTGCGGTGCCGAGGTTCGTGTGGGTCACCCCCGACCTGTGCCACGACGGCCACGACTGCTCCGCGCCCAGCGCGGCCACCTGGCTGACCGGCTTCGTAGCCCAGGTCACGGCCAGCGCGGCATGGAAGGGCGGCGTGCTGGTGGTCACGTGGGACGAGGGCGACGACGACAGCGCCATGAGCCCGGCCAGCGGGGCCGTGTCGAGCAGCGGTGGCGGCGGACGGGTGCTCACGCTCGTCATCGGGCCCGGCCTGCCGGCCGGGCGGGTGCTGCCCGGGCCCTATGACCACTACTCCCTGCTGCGCACGGTGGAGGACGCCTTCGGCTTGGCCCATCTGGGAGCGGCGGGCGACGCCGGAGTGGCTCCGCTGACCGCCTTCTTCAGCACCGGGGCATCGTGACCATGCACGTGGCGGCCTTGGCGGTCGAGCTGCACCTGCCGACCAGCCACTCGCTCAAGGACAAGCGCGCCGTGGGATGCTACGGACCTTCGACCACCGTCCCGAGGGGAGGCGCAGGTGAGCGAGGGCCAGCAACGAGCCAAGCCCCGTCCGGTGCTGACGTCGCTGGCCGGTTACCAGCGGTCGTGGCTGGGCCCCGATGTGCTCGCCGCCCTCACCCTCCTCGTCATCGCCGTACCCGAGCAGCTGGCCACCTCCCGCCTGGCCGGCATGCCGCCCATCACCGGCTTGTTCGCCTTCGTGGCCGGCACCGCCCTCTTCGCCCTGCTCGGCTCGAACCCCCAGCTCTCCGTGGGGGCCGACTCCACCATCGCCCCGCTGTTCGCCGTGGCCCTGTCGCACCTGGCTCCGACAGGCTCGAGCAACTACGTGGCCCTGGCCGGCATCCTGGCCGTGGTGGTGGGCGTGGTGGTGGCCGCCGTCGGGCTGTTGCGCCTGGGCTGGATCGCCGAGTTCCTGTCCGTGCCGATCATCTCGGGATTCATGGCCGGCGTGGCCGTGATCATCGTCGTCCACCAGCTCCCCGACGTCCTGGGGCTGACGTCGGTGAGCGGGACGACGGCGCACCGGGTGCAGGCGGTGCTGGCCCATGTCGGGCGGGCCAACGGTTGGTGCGTCGCCATCTCGGCGGGGGTGCTGGTCGCGGTGGTGCTGGCCGAACGGGTGGACCGGAGGCTGCCCGGAGCCCTGGTCGGCCTGGTGGGCTCGACGCTGGCGGTCGGGCTCGGCCATCTCCAGCGCCACGGTGTTGTGGTGCTCGGGGCGGTGGCCCACGGATGGCCGCGCCTGGGGGTGCACGGGCTGTCGGCCCACAGCGTGGTCCAGGTCCTACCGGTGGCAGGCGTGGTGGCGCTGGTAGTGATCAGCCAGTCGGCTGCCACCTCGAGGGCGTTCGCCGAGGAGGGTGAGGGGCGGCCCGACATCGGGCGCGACTTCGTCGGGGTCGGCATGGGCAGCGTGGCCTCGGGCCTGGTCGGCTCGTTCCCGGTAGACGCCAGCCCGGCCCGCACGGCGGCGGTCGAGAGCGCCGGAGGGCGCACCCAGCTCTCGGGCCTGTTGGCCGCCGCCGCCGTTTTGGTCCTGGTGCCGGCAGCCGGTGTGCTCCATGACGTGCCGGTGGCCACCCTGGGTGCCGTGCTCATCTTCGTGGCCAGCCGCATCGTCCACTGGCGACAGCTGGCGGCCATCATGCGCTTCGACCTGGTCGAGTTCGCCTTGGCTGTCGTGACCTTGCTAACCGTGGCCCTCGTCGGCGTGGAACAGGGCATCGCCGTGGCCGTAGGACTAGCCATTTTGGACCGGACCCGGTTGAGCGCCCGGCCCAGTGCCCATGTGCTCGGTCGCCTGCCTGGCACCACCAGCTGGGGCCCGGTGTCGGCCGGCGGGCCCCAGGCCGAAGTGCCCGGCACGGTGGTACTGCTGTTCGCCGCCCCCCTCTACTACGCCAATGCCGAGCACTTCCGGGCTCAGGTGGCGACGGCAGTGCACCGCGCCGGTGTTGCACCCGGCGCGCTGGTGCTCGACGTGATCGGCATGCACGACATCGACTTCACCGGCACCCAAGTTCTCAGCCAAATCCTCGACGACATGGACAAGGCCCACATCACCGTGGTCATGTCGCGCGCCGGCGGGCACCTGCGCCAGAACCTGGAGCACGCCGGCCTGCTCGCCCGCATCGGGGCCGGGCACTTCTACCCGAGCGTGGACGAAGCAGTCAGGGCCGTGTCGTCGGACCCGTCGGGGACATGACCATCCGCATCTCGTCGAAGGGCGCGCACAGCACCGCTCCCGCTTCCACCGGGACCTGACGCCCGTCGGCCTCGGCCCGCAGCGCAGCGGCCCCATGCACCACCACCCGCACCCGCTGCGGAGGTGGATACGCACCGTGTCGATGCCACCGGAGCACGGCGCTGTAGATGGCGCCTGAACGGGCCTCGACGTCGGCCTCGAACTCGAAGCGATCGTGGCGCACGGGCCCGTCCCCGTCCCCGGCGTCGTCCACGACCGTGCCGGTGGCCGAGCCGTCGGCACCGACAATGCAGTGCAGCCCGAGTAGGCGCGGGGCGTGGTCGAGGGCTACCGGGCCCTCGGACGCAGTGCCGTGGCCGAGGCCGGCGTGGTCGCCGTGCACGGCGCACGGGCCGCCGTATTCGGCCCACCCGTCGTCGAGGGGCAGCACGACACCGCTGCGGACCATGACCGGGATGCGGCCCATGGGGGCAGATAGCTCGGCCACCGACCCGTAGGCGCGCTCGATGGCGTCGTCGGCCGCCCACAAGCTGCGCCAGCGGCCCGGCGGCATCGTCACCGATCGGGCCAGGCTCCCCGGGGCGGTGACCGGGGCCACCACCAGGGCGGGGCCGAGGAGGAACGTGTCGTCCTCGCCGGCGGCCAGGTCGCCTGCCTCGCCGGAGGGCGCCTCGCCGGAGGGCCACCACACCGGGCGCACCAGCGGGGCGCCGTCGACGGTGGCCTGGTGGGCCAGGGTGTACAGATAAGGAAGGAGCCGGTACCGCATGCGGATCCAGGCCGCCACCACGGCTCGGGTGGGAGGGCGGAATCGCCACGGCTCGCGCGGCGGTGCCCCCACCACGCTGTGGGTACGGCAGAAGGGCAGGAAGACCGCCATCTGCAGCCACCGTAGGTAGAGCTCGTCGTTGGGCACGCCGCTGAACCCACCGATGTCGGGGCCCGAGTACGCCACCCCCGACAGCCCGAGGCCGATCACGGTGGCCACCTGCTGGCGCAGCCCGTCCCAGCTGGTCTCCACGTCACCGGTCCAGTTCCAGGCCCAGCGCTGCACACCGGCCCACCCTGATCTCGACACCACCCATGGGCGCCACTCGGGACGGGCCCGGGCCAGGCCTTCGTGTCCGGCGCGGTTCATCAGCAAGCCGTAGAGGTTGTGGGCCTCACCGTGATCGCCCCCGCGTCCGTCAAGGTCGTGACGCGTGGCCAGCGGAAGCGTGGGGTCGCCGGCCAAGGCGATCGACGTCGGCTCGTTCATGTCGTGCCAGATGCCGGCGACGCCGGCGTCGGTCAGGGTGCGGTACTGGTCGCTCCACCACGAGCGGGTGGCCGGATCGGTGAAGTCGGGGAAAGCGGCGCGCCCGGGCCACACCACTCCCACTTCGGTGGCGCCGTCGGGGCCCCGGCAGAAGCGGCCGTCGGCCTCGCCTTGTCGGTACAGAGCGAAGCGGTCGTCGACCTTCACGGCCGGGTCGATGATGGTCACGAGCCTCACGCCGCCCCGCCCGGCGCGCCGGCTCAGGCCGGCCAGGTCGGGGAAACGACGCCGGTTGACGGTGAAGACCCGGTAGCCGTCCATGTAGTCGATGTCCAAGTGCACGGCGCTGAGCGGCACCCCCATCGAGGCGAAGCCGTCGAGCACCTCGGTCACGTCGCCTTCGTTCTTGTAGCCCCAGCGGCTCTGGTGGTATCCCAGCGCCCAGCGCGGCGGCAGGGCCGGGCGCCCTGTCAGAGCGGTGTAGCGCTCCAACAACCGGGCGGTGTCGCCCACCATCAGGTAGTGGCGAAGCATGCCGCCGGCAAAGGACACCGAGGCCTGCCCGGGCCGGGCCGAGGGCGGGAAGCCGAACACGGCGTAGGCCGGATTCTCGAAGAACGACAGCACGTCGCCGTCGCTATGACGACCGATGACCACGGGGATGCCCAGATACAGCGGCTGGCGGCCCGGGCCCCAGGCACCGCCGGGGTCGCTGTTCCACAGGCGGTACCTCCCGCCGCTCAGGTCGACGGACCCGGCCTGCTCACCGAGGCCCGAGAACCGCTCGCCGCCTCGGGTGTCGAAGCGCTGCTCCCAGGTGGCGCCGCGGCGCAAGGGCGGCTCGAGATGGCGCAGGACCGTCCCGTCGGCCCGGCTCACCGTGAGCGCCCCGGCCCCCGACACCGCCACCTCAAGCGCGCTGCTCGACAGGGCGCAGCCGCCGTCGGCCAAGCGGCGCAGGTTCACCGGCGGCGGCGGCGGGGACAGGCCTCCCGACAAGGCGTAGGGGACGGGCTCGGTGGCCGGACCCCATGACAGGCGCACGACGTCTTGGTCGAGGAACTCGACGTCGAGAACGGCGGACTCGAAGACCAGGTGAGCCCCACCGGGCTCATCGTGCACCTCGGCCAAGGCCCCCGGCGGCGACGCCGGGCCTCCGGGGTGACGGGCGGCCGTCTCGGCGGCGGCAGCCCGGCGGCGACGCATGGTGTTGGACACCACGTGCCCGATGGTGCGGGGCCCGAGGTCCAACACGGTGTGCACCAGTAGGCGTCCTTTGGCCCAACCGCGTCGGAGCGCCGGCGCGAGATCGGTCACGAGGGCGAACCTTAGGGTGCTGCCCGGCGGTGGCGCACCAACGGGCCGCTCCGTAGACTGACTCGTCAATCAATCGCAGGAGGACGGATGCGGACGCGACTCACCGAGGTCCTGGGCATCGAGCACCCGGTCATGTTGGCCGGCATGGGCGGGGTCTCGTACCACGCGCTGGTGGCGGCGGTCTCCGAGGCCGGGGGCTTCGGGTGCCTGGGGGCGTCCACCATGAGCACCGAGCGCATGGTGGAGGAGATGGCCGAGGTCCGCGCCCGAACATCGAAGCCCTTCGGCGTCGACCTCCTCACGGCCATGCCCGGTGACATGGCCGGGCAGGTGCAGAAGATCATCGACGGTGGCGCCTCGGTCTTCGTGGCCGGCCTCGGGGTGCCTGTCGAAGTTGTGGAGCTGTGCCATCGCCACGGGCTGCTCGTTATCAACATGTGCGGCAAGGTCGACCATGCCCGGCGGGCCGTCGACGCCGGCTGCGACATCGTGGTGGCCCAGGGGACCGAGGCCGGGGGCCACACCGGCCAGGTGGCCACTATGCCGCTCGTCCCCCAGATCGTCGATGCCGTCGGCGACCGGGTCCCGGTGGTGGCCGCCGGTGGCATCTTCGACGGGCGCGGCCTGGCCGCCGCCTTGGCCCTCGGGGCCGACGGGGTCTGGATCGGCACGCGCTTCATCGCCACGCCAGAGGCCCGGTCGGTGGTGGGCTACAAGGATGCACTGGTGGGCGCAGCCGAAGACGGGACCACCATCAGCCGCGCCTACTCGGGCAAGACCATGCGCGTGGTGCGCAACGAGTACACCCGGTTCTTCGACGAGCACCCCCAGGAGCTGCAGGCCTTCCCGGGCCAGCTCGGACGGTCCATCGAGGACAAGGCGTTCCATTTGGGAGGCGACGACCAGACCACCGAGGTGGACCCCGGGCGCGAGTGCTACCCGGCCGGCCAGGGCGTGGGCGCCATCAGCGACCTGGTGCCGGCGGCCGACCTGGTGCTGCGCTTCGTGGCCGAAGCCGAAGACGCCCTGTCGCGCCTGCAGGCGGTGACGTCGGGCTCCTGAGCGAGGCCGGTCACGTTGCCCGCCGCAGCAGGCAGGTAGCGTTGACTTTCGCCATCATGGACTCCTCGCCTTCCTCCTCACGCCGGGCCGACACGGTGCGCATGGTGCCGGGGCGCACCACGATCGACGGGCGCCGCGTGCGCTATGCCGTGTCCGACAACGACGGCGCATCGGGGCCCGAAGGGCCCGGGAGCGACCCCATATGGGCGATCAACCTGCACGGGTACTTCGCCGGCGGCGGCATGTACTGGCGCGAGAGCAGCCACCTGGCCCGGACCTTCGGGTGGCGGGTGGTGAACCCCAGCCTGGCCGGCTTCGCCGGCACCGACCCACTCCCGTGGGAGCACGTGAACGTCCGTGAGATGACCCGCCAGGTGGAAGCGCTGCTCGACCATCTTGGGATCGACCAGGCCCTGTTGCTCGGCCACTCCATGGGCGGCGCCATCGCCGTGCAGTTCGCCTGCGCCGCCCCCGAGCGCACCCTCGGCATCGTCTATCGCGACGGAGCGGCCACCCCGGCGTGGAAGCAGCGCCACGGCCCTTTCGTCCGTCTGATGGGACCATTCCTGCCGGACCTCGCCGCGGTGGCCGACCTGCTGGTGGCCGCCGCCCTCGACGTGCCCGACCTGCTGGTGGGCAGGCGCCTGGCCTCCACCGTGCGCGGGCTGTGGCCCGACGCCCGGCGCAACATCAGGTCCATGGGCCGCACCCTGCCGGTGGGCGCCATGCTCATGGCCATCGACATGCGCCAGGAGGTGGCCGACATGGTGGAAGCAGCCATCCCGGTTTTGGCGCTGTGGGGCTGTTTCGATCGCATCTGCAATCCGGCGACGGCGGCGGAGTTCGCCGAGCTGACCGGTCGATCGGTGCAATGGGTGCCCGGAGGCCATTCCTGGATGCTGCCCCGGCCCCAAGGGCAATCCGACGTGCTGCGCTACCTGCCCACCGGTAGGGCCTTCCTCGAAGAAGTGTGGCAGCGCCGGCGACACCTGCTCGGCTTGGACCAGCCGCAACAGGCGCGCGCCACCATGCGGCTGGTGCGCTGACCGGCCACGGCGTGGACTGCGCCGACGCCCTCGTCCTAGAGGCACCCGGGCGCCTCGTGCGCCGGTCCCTGCCCCTGCCCGTGGCCGGCGACGACGACGGCGTGCTGCGGGTCGAGGCCTGCGGCCTGTGCGGCACCGACCACGAGCAGTACAGCGGCGACCTTCCGGCCGGCTTCCACTTCGTGCCCGGCCACGAGGTGGTCGGGGTGGTCGAGTCGCTCGGGCCGGCGGCGGCGGCCCGTTGGGGCGTGCAGGCCGGTGACCGGGTGGCGGTCGAGGTCTTCCAATCGTGCCGGGCGTGCGAGCCGTGCCGGGCCGGTGACTACCGCCGGTGCCGGTCCCATGGCATCGGCGACATGTACGGGTTCATCCCCGTAGACAAAGCCCCTGGGCTGTGGGGCGGGTACGCGCAGTACCAGTACCTGTCACCTGACGCTCTGGTCCACCGCGTTCCCGAGTCGCTCGACCCGGTGCTGGCCACGGTGTTCAATCCGCTGGGCGCCGGCATCCGCTGGGCCGCCACGGTGCCGGGCACCGCACCCGGTGATGTGGTGGCAGTGCTCGGGCCGGGCATCCGCGGCTTGTCGTCGTCCGTGGCGGCCAAAGAGGCCGGCGCCGCCTTCGTGCTCGTCACCGGCAGCGGACGGCGCGACGCCGAGCGGCTGGCCCTGGCCCCGGCCTTCGGAGCCGACGCCGTGGCCGACGTGGAGGTGGAGGACCCGCTGTCGGTGCTGCTGGCCGGAGCCGGCTCGCTGGCCGACGTGGTGGTGGACGTTACGGCCAAGGCGCCGGCCGCCCTGGCCCAGGCCATCGCCCTATGCCGACCGGGAGGCACGGTGGTCCTGGCCGGGACCAGGGGCTCGGCCGAGACTCCCGGGTTCTGGCCCGACCTCATCGTCTACAAGGAGTTGCGCATCCTGGGCGCTCTCGGCGTCGACGGCGAGGCGTACCAGGCCGCCTTGGCCCTGCTCGCCAGCGGCCGCTACCCGTTCGCCGAACTGCCCCGGCGCCGCGTGGGGCTGGACCAGGTGACGTCGCTGCTCTCCTCCATGGCGGCGCCGGGCGACAAGGCGCCGCCGGTGCACGGCGTCGTGGAGCCCTGGGCCGGCACCTGAGGCTCAGGACCGGGGCTTCATACGATCCGGTAGGTCTGCACGCCGTGGGCCACCACGGCCCCGGCACCGTCGGCGGCGGTGATCTCGGTAAAGGTGAGCTCCTTGCCGCGGCGCACCACGCGGCCGTGGCACACCAGGTCGCTCTTCTTGCACGCCCCCACGTACTGGATCGACATCGACACAGTGGAGGCGCGCGTCCCCTTGGTGAAATCGTGATCGGACCAGGCGGCGGCAGCGCCGGCGGTGTCCATCACGGTGGCGATCACGCCGCCGTGGTAGTAGGTGCCGTCGTTGGTGAGCTCGGCGCGAAACGGCAGGCGGAGCACCACCTCGTCGGGCTCGTAGCGATCGAACTGCAAGTTGAGCGAGGCCAGGTACGGGGTACCGAGCATGGTCCCGGGCACCGCGGCACGCAGCGCCAGTTGCTGCTCCGGCGACAGCGGCCGAGGGGCGCCGGCCGAGGTGGTCGTCATCGATCGCCTCCCGTAAGCTACGGCGAGCGCCGTACTGACTGACGAGTCAGTTTAGCGGCGGGCCAGACGAGCGAGGAGGCCGCGTGCGCTGGGAGATCGAGGACACGCCGGAGCGCCTGGCCTTCCGGCGGGAGTTCCAGGCCTGGCTGGCCGAGGTTCTCCCACCGGGGTGGGTAGATGCCGTGGACAAGGGGGACGACGCCGAGCTCGAGGGCGTGAAGGCCGACGCCGGCTTCAACCCCTTCGTGTGGCAGGGGACGATCGGCCGCAGCGCTTATGCAGCGCCCCTGTGGCCCAAGGAGTACGGCGGCCTGTCCGGCGAGGTGTGGATGCAGCAGGTCATCCGGTCCGAGTTGGTGCGCCACCGGCTGCCCACCGTGTCCATCAACCTCCTCGGCGTGGGACTGGCCGGCCCCACCCTGATCGAGCACGGGACCGAAGCGCACAAGGAGCGGTACCTGCGCAAGATCCTGTCCGGCGAGGAGATCTGGTGTCAGCTCTTCAGCGAGCCCGGCTCGGGCTCGGACCTGGCGTCGCTCGCCACCAGGGCGGTGCGCGACGGTGACGAGTGGGTGGTGAACGGCCAGAAGGTGTGGACCACCATCGCCCAGTTCTCGGCGTTCGGCATGCTGCTGGCCCGCACCGACCCGGCCGCGGCCAAGCACGACGGCCTCACCTACTTCATCGTCGACATGAAGTCGCCAGGCGTCGAGGTGCGGCCGCTGCGGCAGATGACCGGCTCGTCGGAATTCAACGAGGTCTTCTTCACCGACGTGCACGTCCCTGATGCCAACCGCGTCGGCGACGTCGGGGACGGATGGCGCTGTGCCCGCACCACGTTGATGAACGAGCGGGTGGCCCTGGCCGGAATCTCGCTCGACCCGGTGTCGTTCACCGGCGGGGTGCGGCGCGACCCGTGGCAGTCGTACCTCGACCAGATCCCCGACCGCACCAACCCGGTGGTGCGCCAACGACTGGCCCAGTTCTACATCGAGTCCGAGGTGAAGGAGATCACGGCTTTCCGGGCCAATTCGGCCAGGATGCGCGGGCACCAGCCGGGCCCCGAGGGCTCGGTGAACAAGGTGTTCAACGCCGAGTACAACCAGCGGCGCTCCACGTTCGCCATGGACGCCGGCGGCATGGCGGCGGTGGCCTGGATGCCGGGCGACACCCGGGGCGAGGGTAGGGCCCAGACGTTCCTGCGGGCCCGGGCCAACACCATCGAGGGGGGGACCTCCGAGGTGCTGCGCAACCAGATGGCCGAGCGCATCCTGGGCCTGCCCCGCGACGTGGATGTCGACAAGGGCGTGGCGTGGGCCGACGTGCAACGCAACTGAGCACCGGGGCCTGGGACGCCTCAGCCCTGGCCGGGCTGTGCTCGGCGCTGCTGCCTCCCGAGCACGGCGGTCCCGATCCTCACACGCTGTCGGTGGCCCTGGCGCGCTTTCTCGACCGCCAGCCGGCCGCCGTGTCGGCCGGCGCCCGACTCGGAGCTTCGGCCCTCGACGCCGCTTCGGTGCTGGCCTCGGGGTCGCGTCTGGCGCGGCGGCCGGCTGACGAGCGCATTGCGCTGTTGCGGGCAGTGGCGTCGGTGGGCTCTCTCTCCCTCGGCCTCGACGGCCTGAAGGCTCTCGTCCTGCTGGTCCACGGGGCCGACACGGCCGCCGCCGACGTGCGCAGCGGGCCGGCCTCTAGCGCTCCGGCGCGCCCCGACGCCCCCTTGGAGATCACGGCGGCGCGGGACTGGCCGGGGTGGAGCAGCGCCGATGTGGTGGTGGTGGGCTCGGGAGCCGGAGGGGCCATGGCGGCGCGCACCTTGGCCCGCGTCGGCCTGCGGGTGGTGATCGTCGAGGAAGGGCGGCGCCACACGGTGGAGGAGTTCCGCTCCGGCCACCCCCTCGACCGCTTCGCCTCGCTGTATCGCGACGGCGGTGCCACCGCAGCGGTCGGGTGGCCGCCGGTGGTGCTGCCCATCGGCCGGGCCGTAGGAGGGACGACGGTGGTCAATTCGGGCACCTGCTACCGCACGCCCCCGGCCGTGCTGCGTCGGTGGCGTGACGAGGCCGGGTTGGAGGTGGCCGACCCTGACCGCTTCGCCCCCTACCTCGACGAGGTGTGGAGGACGCTGCAGGTCGCCCCGGTGCCTGCCCGGGTCATGGGGCGCAACGGCCGGCTGGCCCTGGCCGGGGCGGCCGCCTTGGGCTGGAGCGCACAGCCCATCGACCGCAATGCCCCAGGGTGCGGCGGCTGCTGCCAGTGCTCGATCGGCTGCCCGCGCAACGCCAAGTTCGGCGTGCATTTGAACGCCTTGCCCGAAGCGTGTGCCGCCGGGGCGCACATCGTGTCCGAGGCCCGGGTGCGGCGGGTGCTGGTCGAGGCGGGGCGGGCCGTGGGCATCGAAGCCCGGCGGCCCGACGGCTCGCTCTTCACCGTGCGAGCCGGCCACGGGGTGGTGGTGAGCGCCGGGACCACCGAGACCCCGCTGCTACTGCGGCGCAGCGGGGTAGGAGCCCACCCGCTACTCGGGCGGAACATGGCACTGCATCCGGCGGTGGGCGTGTCGGGCCGTTTCGAGGAGCCGGTCACCGCCTGGCGAGGAGTGCTGCAGAGTGCCGCCGTGGACGAGTTCCACGAACAGCTGGGCATCCTGGTCGAGGCCACCGCCACCCCGCCGGGCATGGGCACCATGCAGCTCCCGGGGCTCGGCCCCGAGCTGCTGAGCGAGCTGGCCGGCGCCGGACAGCTGGCCACGCTGGGTGCCATGGTGGCCGACCTTCCGGGCGGCCGCGTCATGGGCCGGCGCCATGGGCTGCTGCGCTACGACCTGTCGCGGCGCGACGGGGCCCGGCTGGTGGCCGCCATCGGCATCATGGGCCGGCTGCTGCTGGCGGCGGGGGCCACCGAGGTGCTCACCGGGATCCCGGGCCACGAGCGGGTGGGCGACACCGAGGCGCTGGAGCGGGCCACGTCCTCGGCCGATCCCCGGCGCCTGCACGTGGCCGCCTTCCACCCGGTGGGAACGGCCGGCGCCGGGGCGGACCCCGAGCGCTTCCCGGTAGGCCCCGACGGGGCCCTGCGCGGCATTGCCCGCCTGTGGGTGGCCGACGGCTCGGTCCTCCCGACCTGTCCCGAGGTCAACCCCCAGGTGACCATCATGGGCTTGGCGCTGGCCATCGCCGACGGAGTGGCCGACGCCGGGTCGGCCGGCGCCGCGGTTGCCTAGACTGACGTGTCAGTCGGCACGAGGGAGGGGATCTCCATGGCAGGTACGGCACTGATCCAGGTCCTCGGGGCCATCGCCTACGGCGAGCACAAGGCCTACGACAAGGCCACCGAGCGCGCCCGCTCGGCCATCGACGCCGAGGAGCGCCGGATGTGGCGCACCATCGCCGCCGAGGAGTTGCGCCACCACAAGGGCTTCGTGCGCCGACTCGTTGCGCTCGGGGCCGACCCCGACCGGGCCATGGCTCCTTACCGCGCCTCGCTCGACCGGTTCCATTCCATGGCCCCCGAGCCCGACGAGATCCGGGCCGCCGTGCTGGACCTTCTCGGTGAGGGGATCGCCTCGGACCTGCTGAGCTGGCTGCGACGGGTGGCCGACCCCGACACGGCGGCCTTCGTCGACACCGTCATCGCCGACGAGGTGGGCCACGAGGGCCGGGCTGCCGCCGAGGTCCGCCGGCTCATGGCCGACGCCCCCGACGGGCGCCGGCGCGGCTCCGCCGCGGCGCGCCAGATGGTGCTGCGCATGGCGTCGAGCGGCGGTCGCACCGGTGTGCCTTTCACCGCTTTCGTGCGCCTCGGCCGGGCGCATGAGCTGGTGGGCGCGCTGGCCGGCGGCTACACCCGACGCCTGCGCATGCTCGGCATCGAGCCGTGGCACACGCTCGGGCGCTTCGACGTTCTCGGCGTCCTGGGCGCGGCGCAGCCGGCAGCGTGAGCGCGGCGGCCACCATGGCCCCGCGTTGGCGGGGACAACCCGGTCGCCTCGAGGTCTGGTACACAACGCTGTCGGACCCGGCCACGTCTACCGGCTGCTGGATCCACCACGAGCTGGTGGCCCCCGACCACGGCGCACCGTACGTCCACGGGTGGGCGGCGTTGTTCGGCACCGAGGGCGAGCCGGTGCTCGAACGATTCGGGCCCGCTGAAGCCGAGGCCACGGTGGCGACCGGCGACAGTCCCGGGCGGGGATGGCCCTCGACACCCGACGCCGTGTTCGACCCGCCGGCCCTGCGCGGTGGGGCCGGGCGGCTCGGATGGGATCTGCGCTGGGACGAGGCGACGCCCGAGCCCACTGCTCTCTATACCTTCCCGGCGTGGGCTTGGGAGCGCGAGGCCCTGCCGGCGGCGCAGGTCGTCCCGGTGCCCAGTGCGGTGTTCTCGGGGACCCTGTCGCTCGACGGCGAGGTGTTGTCGCTGTCGGAGCAATCACGGGGCAACGTGGCCCACATCTATGGACAGGGCAGCGCCAAGCGCTGGGGATGGCTGCACGCTGATCTGGGCGGAGGCGACGTGCTCGAGATCGTCTCGGCCGTGAGCCGCCACCGGGGCCTCGACCACCTCCCTCCACTGGCTTTCGTCCAGCTGCGCACAGGCGGGCGGGACTGGCCCAGGGACCCGGTGATGGCCGCCTCGCTGTTTCGCACCAACCTGAGCCTGCCTACCTGGCAGGTCCGGGGCACGGTGGGCCGGTGGCGTCTGCGGGCCGAGATCACCGTGCCCGAGCACGACTCGGTGGCCGTCGGCTACGTGGACCCCGACGGGGCCACGGCCACGTGCACCAACAGCGCCCGGGCCGACGCTGAGGTCGTTCTCGAGCGCCGCCGGGTCCGGTGGGAGACCGTGGCAGCCTGGACGCTGCGGGGCACGGCGCACGCCGAGGTCGGGACCCGCCCATGACCAGCCGACACCGAGGAGCGCCATGGCGACCTTGACCACCACTGCAACGGCCGGCACCGCCGCCGACTCGGCCGGTACAGCCGGCGACGGCACTGTGGACGCCGTCGGCCAGGTGGACGGCGCCGTGGCCCGGGCCCGCGAGGCGTCGGGGAGTTGGGCGGCGCTGTCCCCTGCCGAGCGGGCCGGCCACCTGCTGGCCGTACGGCGGGTGCTTCTCGAACGCATGGACAAGCTCGTGGACATCGTGGTGGCCGAAACGGGCAAGCTCTCGGCCGAGGCCACCGTCAACGAGTTCCTCGTCGCCTGCGAACACCTCACCTGGACGGCTCGTCACGCCCCGCGCCTGCTCGCCCGTCGCCGCGTCGGCGGAGGCCTCCTCGCCCACAAGCGGGCCGAGAAGCGCTACGAGCCGCTGGGCGTGGTGGGCGTCATCAGCCCCTGGAACTACCCGTTGGTGCTGTCGCTCGGCCCGGTGGTCACCGCCCTGTTGGCCGGCAACACGGTGGTGCTCAAGTCCTCGGAGCTCACCCCCGGGGTCGGGACCGCACTCGGGGAAATCTTCTCCTCCATGGCCAGCCACGACCGGATCGTCCAGGTGGTGACCGGTGGAGCGGCGGTGGGCGAGGCCCTCGTGCGCGGCGGGGTGGACAAGGTCTGCTTCACCGGCTCGGTGGCCACCGGCAAGGCGGTCATGGCAGCGGCGGCCGAAACGCTCACCCCCGTGGTGCTCGAGCTCGGAGGCAAGGACCCCATGATCGTGTGCGCCGACGCCGATATCCGGCGCGCCGCGCGCGCCGCGGTGTGGGGGGCGTTCACCAACTGCGGGCAGACCTGCATCGGCACCGAGCGTGTGTACGTGGTGGACGAGGTCTACGACGCCTTCGTGGACAGCGTGCTCGACCTGACCCGGACCCTGCATCAAGGACGCGGTCGGGGCGCCGATGTGGGGGCCATGACCCATGAAGCCCAGGTGGCGGTGTGCCAGGCCCATGTGGCCGACGCCGTGGCCCGAGGGGCGACGGTGGCGGCCGGGGGCACCCGCACCGAGGTCGAGGGGCGCAGCGCCTTCGCCCCCACTGTGTTGCTCGGGGTAGACCACTCCATGGACGTGATGCGCCACGAGACCTTCGGCCCGCTGTTGCCGGTAATGAGAGTGGCCGACGTCGAGGAGGCGCTGGCCCTGGCCAACGACTCGCCCTACGGATTGAGCGCATCGGTCTTCGCCAAAGACCCGGCCGTGGTGGAGCGACTGGTAGCCGGGCTGCAGGCCGGCAGCGTGTGCGTGAACGACGTCATGGTGTCCTTCGCCATCGCCGGGCTGCCCTTCGGCGGGGTCAAGTCCTCCGGCGTGGGCGTTACCCACGGGGCCGAGGGGCTCCACGAGTTCACGCGGGTGAAAGCGGTGGCCACCGACCGGGGGCGGCTGCGCCGGGAGCCGATGTGGCTGCCGCTGCCTCCGGTCCTCGAACGCGTGGCCCGTCTGGCCATGCGCCTGCGTTACCGGGATGCGGGGCGGGTAGCGCCATGAGCTTCCTCGTCGACCCACCTCTGCTGCTCGGCGCCGGGGCCGCCATTGAGGCAGCCGCCCCCGATGAGCGCACGGCGCGTCGCCTGGAGGCTGGCGTGCTCGCCGTCTTCCTCGTGACGTCAATTTCCTTGTACTGCAACGCCCGCTGGACTCACTGGCTGGCCCGCCTGTGCCGGGCCGACAACGGGCGCGACTGGATGCTCAACTCTGGTGTGTTCCGCTTCGACCACGAACGTGCCGGCCCTCCGACGCATGTGGCCGCCGCTCTCATATTCCTCACCTACCCGCTGTGGATCCGTATGGGCCGTCAGGCCACCGGTCACCTGGCCCCGACCCGGCCGGGGCGACTTCGGTGACCGCCGGCGCCCCGAGCGCCGGCCACGCCGCGGCGGCCAAGGCCCGCCCGGTTCGGCGGGCCATGAGCGACCAGGAGAAGGACGAGCGCCGAAGCGACATCCTGGGCGCGGCCAAGAAGGTGTTCGCCCGTAAGGGGTACCACTCGACCACCATCGCCGAGATCGCCAAAGCGGCCGAGCTGTCGTACGGGTCTATTTACTGGTATTTCGACTCCAAAGACGCCTTGTTCCACGCGCTGATGGAGAGCGAGGGCCAGGCCCTGCGCCGACACGTAACCGACGCGCTGGCCACGCCGGCGGCCGGCTCACCCGACGCCCCGTTCCGGGCGGCCGTGCAGGCCACCTTCGAGTTCTTCGAGTCCGACCGTGCCCTTGTGAAGCTGCTGTTTCGCGACTCCTACGCCCTGGGCGACCGGTTCGAGAAGCACCTCTTCGGCATCTACGAGGGCTTCATCTCCGACATCGAGCGCATCATCTCCGACGCCCAGCAGCGCGGCCTGGTGGTCGAGTGCCCGCCGCGCATGGTGGCCTTCTCGGTGGCGGCGCTGGTGGGCCAGATCGCCCGTCGACGCCTCGTCACCGACGACGGCCTGTCGGCCGGTGTGGTGGCCGACTTCGTGGTCTCGCTGTTGCTCAACGGCCTGCTGCCCCGCTGATCGACGGAACCGAAGGCCGTGGACACCGTGGACGAGGAGCGGCTGCCGGTGGTGGTGAGCGCCGGGCAGAGCCTCGAGCGTGTCGAGGTGGTGAGCGCCGTCGACCTGGCCACCCGGGCCGCCGAGGCGGCCTTCGAGGGCCTCGGGGACCTGCGCCGGGCCATCGAGGTGGTGTCGATGGTGAACATCCTGTCCCCGGCCCCGCCCGACCCGGCTTCCGCCGTGGCCCGGCGCCTCGGCCTGTCGCCGCAGAGGGCCGAGGTCACCACCATCGGCGGCAACTCGCCGCAGTGGCTCGTCAACCGGGCGGCCGCCGCTATCGCCGCCGGGGAGCGCCAGGCCGTGCTGGTGGTGGGCGCCGAGGCACAGCGTTCGGCCAAGCAGGCGAGAGAAGCCAAGCAGTCTCGACCGGCAACTCGGCCACCCGGATCGTCACCGTCGTCTTCGCAGCGCCCCGCCGGCTCGGAACCCGACCCGGTCATCGGCGACGCCCGCTCGGGAGTGAGCGCGGCCGAGCTCAACGCCGGGCTCATCGCCCCGGTGCACGTCTACGCCATGTTCGAAAGCGTCCTGGCCCATAGCGCCGGGCGTGACTACGAAACCCAGCGCCGCGCTCTCGGGGACCTGATGGCCCCCTTCACCGAGGTGGCGGCGGCCAACCCCTTCGCCTGGTTCGCCGAGTCCCGACGCCCCGAGGAGCTGGCCACCATCTCACCCGACAACCGGCTGGTGGCCGAGCCGTATCCCAAGCGCATGTGCGCCGTGCTCAACGTCGACCAGGGCGCCGCTGTGGTGGTGACCTCCCTGGCGGCGGCGCGCCGGGCCGGCGTGGAGGACCGAGCCGTCTTCTGCCTGGCCGGGGCCGAGGCCAACGACGTGTGGTTCCCCTCCGAGCGCCCCGACCCGGGCGCCTCGCCCGGCATCGCCGCCGCCGCTGCTGCGGCTCTGGGCGCAGCCGGACTCGGCATCGACGACGTCGGGTCCTTCGACTTGTACTCGTGCTTCCCGTGCGTGGTCCAGATGGCGGCGGCCGCCCTCGGCGTGGCCGGCGACGACAGCCGCGGCCTGACCGTCACCGGTGGCCTGCCCTACTTCGGCGGCCCGGGGAACAACTACACGCTCCATGCCATCGCCGCCATGACCGACCGCCTGCGCCGTCTGGGGGGCACCGGCCTCGTCACCGGACTCGGGTGGTACGCCACCAAGCATTCGGTGGGCCTCTACGGGTCCGACCCGCCGGAGGCCGGATGGCGCACCGGCGACACGGCGCCGGCCCAGGCGGCCATCGATGCCGGGGCCGTGGAGGTGGCCACCGAAGCAGAGGGCCCGGCCACGGTGGTGGCCGGGACGGTGGTGGCCGGGGCCGGGGGCTCGCCGGCGGCCGCGCCGGTGGTAGCCCGGCTGACCGATGGCCGGCACGTGGCCGCCGCTGCCGAGGAGGACGAGCTCGCCTCCGTGGCCGGGTGCAACCTGGTCGGCCGGCACATCGTGGTGTCGGGTCCGCTACCGCGCTACCGCCTGCTCGGCTGACCCGGTTCGCCCTCGGCCCGGCCGCCGGGCAGACTCCCCCGAGAGAATTGCCGAGCACTGGAGGAGCATCGATGTCCGCAGTCGAACGCGAGCGCCGGGGGCACGTGGAGGTCCTGACCATCAACCGCCCCGAGGCCCGCAACGCCATCAACGGCGACGTCACGGCGGCCATGAGCGAGGCGCTCGGCGCCGCCGAGCACGACGAGGACTGCTGGGTGGTGGTGCTCACCGGAGCCGGCGACAAGTCCTTCTCGGCCGGCATGGACCTGAAGGCCTTCGCCTCCGGGCAGGGTGCGGGCATCATCGACGGCCACGGATTCGCCAGCGTCACCCGTCGGGACTTCCCCAAGCCCCTGATCGCCGCGGTGAACGGGACGGCGCTGGCCGGGGGCTGCGAGATCATGCTGTCGTGCGACCTGGTGGTGGCGGCCGAGCACGCCACCTTCGGCATCCCCGAAGTGAAACGCGGCCTCATCGCCGGGGCCGGCGGGCTCATCCGCCTTCCCCGTCGGGTGCCGCGCGCCGTGGCGCTGGAGCTGGCTCTCACCGGCGAGCCCATAGACGCCGCCCGCGCCCTGCAGATCGGCTTGGTCAACCGGGTGGTGCCGAGTTCGCAGCTCATGGACGAGGCCATGGCCCTGGCCGAGCGCATCGCCGACAACGCGCCGCTGGCCGTGCGCTGCTCGAAGAAGGTCATGCTGGGCAGCGCCGATCTGGCTGAGGCCGACGCCTGGGCCCTAAACGACAGCACCTTCTCCGAGATCTTCACCTCGGCCGACGCCATGGAGGGCGCCGTGGCCTTCGCCGAGAAGCGCGCCCCCAACTGGCAGGGCAAGTAACGGTGACCGCCGGCGCAGCCCGGCTGGCCCCGGCCCTCGAAGGCATCCGCCTGTCGCTGCACGTCCTGGCCGCCGCGCTGTGGGTGGGGGGCCAGCTGACCCTGGCCGGCCTGGTGCCCGCCGCCCGGCGGCTCGGTGAAGGGGCGGCCGCCACCCTGGCTCGGGCCTTCGCCCGGATCCAGTGGCCGGCCTATGCCGTGCTGCTCGTCACCGGCATCTGGAACGTGTCGGCCACCTCGAGCGGGCCGTCGCACCTGTGGCAGGGGGTGCTCGGGGCCAAGATAGGCGTGGTGCTTCTGGCCGGGCTCGGCGCCTTCGTGCACACCCGGTCCAAGAGCAAGGCCGCCATAGCCGCCTGGGGAGCCGTCACCGCCCTGGCCTCGGTGGCCGCCCTGGTCATGGGCGTGTTCCTGGCCGGCTGAGCAGCGCCCGTCCTGGCCGGCTGAGCAGCGCCCGTGCGGAGATGCGCCGCCGCCTTCCGAATCAGGGGCAGCCGGGTCTAGGCTGGAATCGTCGCTGCGGTCCCCACTCGCGTGGTGGGGCGTAGAAGGGAAAGAACGCCGTGCACCCATTCCTCGCCGAGATCTTCGGGCTCGACGGCGTGATCGTGATCATCGTCGTCGCCGTAGTGCTGTTCGGCGGCAGCCAGATCCCCAAGCTGGCCCGCTCGCTCGGATCAGCCCAGTCCGAATTCAAAAAGGGCCTGGCCGAGGGCGGCGACAAGAACGCGGCCACCAAGGTCGACGGCACCGACGCTGCCGACGCCGCCAAGGAGTAATCCGGCGCCGCCCCCCACCCGGGGGTGGCGGATGCCCTTCGGCCTCCACCAGCTGCTCGAGTACCTCCTGGCCGGCGCGCTCGTCGAACTGTCGGTCCACCTCGGCCGGGGGCTGCTGCTCCTGATCGGCGGGGTGGCCTTGGCCCTGGCCGCAGCCACCGCCAAAGGCCCGTTGGGGGCGCTGCGCCTGTGCGGGCGGCGATCGCACCGCTGGGTGGACCTCACCGTGGCCGGTGCTCTGGCCCTGGCCCCGGTGGTCCCGGCCCTGCGCCCGACGGGGGCCGGCATCGCCGTGGTCGAGGTGGCCGCCCTCGGCTGGATGCGGCTCACGGCTCACACCGATTACGCCGCGCCGACCCCCGCCGGCGCGGCGATATCTCGCCCCGGCCCGGCGGCCACCGGGCCGTCATCCACCGAACGCCGGCTGCGGGCCGGGGCCAGGCTCACCGGCGAGGTCCCCGGCCGGCTCCGCCTAGCCTGGCGTGGCGCCCGGGGAGGACCGAACCCACCGCCGGAGCCCGGGCCACGTCCATAGGCTGGGCGGCACCCGACGAGGTGGAGGCCCCATGCCCGACGACGTGCTCGATACGGCCGACAAGCTCTGGCGCGGCGAGATCGACATCGCCTCGCTGCACCCCGTGGGCGGCTATAGCGGGGAGCTGGCCGAGATCGACACCGGTGTCGGCTTCGTGCCCTCCTTCGCCAACGTCTCCGCTTTCGCCACCGGTGACGGTCTGGTCCTGGTCGACACGGGGTCGGTGTTCGTGGCCCAATCCGTCCACCGCAGCGTGCGGGCTTGGTCCGGCGAGCCGCTGCACACCGCCATCTACTCCCACGGCCACGTGGACCACGTCTTCGGGGTCCCGGTGTGGGAAGCCGAGTCGGCTGAGCGAGGGTGGCCGGCCCCGGTGGTGGTGGCCCACCGGGCGTTGCCGGCTCGCTTCGACCGCTACATCCTGACCGCCGGCTACAACGCCGTGATCAACCAGCGCCAGTTCGGGGTCCCGGGCCTCGAGTGGCCGACCGTCTACCGCTACCCCGACACCACCTACGACGATCACCTGGACCTGGAGGTCGGGTCCATGTCCTTCGCCCTGCACCACGCCCGGGGGGAGACCGACGACCACACCTGGACCTGGGTGCCCGAGCACCGGGCGCTGTGTTGCGGCGACTTGTTCATCTGGGCATCGCCCAATGCCGGCAACCCCCAGAAGGTCCAGCGCTACCCGCGCCAGTGGGCCGCCGCCTTGCGCCAGATGCTGGTGCTCGAGCCCGAGGTCCTGCTACCGGGCCATGGCTTTCCGGTGGTCGGCTCCGACCGGGTCAGCCAGGCCTTGACCGACACGGCTGACCTACTCGATTCCTTGGTGGACCAGGCCCTGGCCCTCATGAACGCCGGTGCCCGCCTAGACGAGGTCATCCACGCCGTGCGCGCCCCGGCCCAGCTCCTGGATCGTCCCTACCTGCAACCGGTCTACGACGAGCCGGAGTTCGTGGTGCGCAACATCTGGCGTCTGTACGGGGGGTGGTGGGACGGGAACCCGGCCACCTTGAAGCCGGCGTCCGAGTCGGCCCTGGCCGTCGAGCTGGCCGGGCTGTGCGGCGGGGCCGGGGCCCTGGCCGACCGGGCCTTGGCCCTCCTCGAGGCAGTGGACCGGCCCGACCAGGACGAGGCGTGGCGACTGGCCGGACATCTGGCCGAGCTGGCCTCACTGGCCGCACCCGGGGACCCCGGCGTCCAGCGGGTGCGGGCCAGGGTCTTCTCGGCACGGGCCGAGGGCTCGACATCCACCATGGCCAAAGGGGTCTTCAACTGGGCGGCCCGGGAGTCGGCCGCCGGGTCCGCATCCGGCGGCTGAGCCGTGCGTGGCCAACTACTACCCCTCGGGTGACCTTGGCTAAGGTCGGCGCCGTGAACGACCCGACCAACGGCACGGTCGCGCCCGTGCGCCTGCAGCGACGTCTCCTGACCGTCGTCGCCGCCATCGCCCTGCCCGTGGTGCTCGGCGGTTGCCAGGTCCCGCGGTTCTACGGCTACCGGGGGGCCACCCGGCAGGGGCATGACGAGTTCATGCTCTACGCCGGAACTTTCATCGCCGCCATTGCCGTGGGGGCCTTCACCGGGCTGCTCATCCTGTGGGCCGTGGTGCGCTACCGGCGGCGCTCCGACGAGATGCCCCGCCAATTCCAGTACCACATCCCCCTGGAGATCACCTACACCATCGTCCCGATCTTGATGGTGCTGGTGCTGTTCGGCTTCACCGTGATCGACGAGAACAAGGTGGACGCCGTGGTCAACCATCCCGACGTCACGGTCAACGTGTACGCCTTTCAGTGGGGCTGGGAGTTCGACTACCCCGGTGCCCAGGTGACGATTCAGGGCGAAACGTCCACTGACCCCGACCCGGTGGGGCCGGCCGGCCCGTCGGGGCCTCCGTGCGCCCCGGCCATCGACTGCCTCGGCCCCGGCCTGGTGCTGCCGGCCGGGGAGACGGCCCAGATCAACTTGCGATCACGTGACGTGATCCACGGCTTCTATGTGCCGGAGTTCAACTTCTCGCGCTATGCCCAGCCTGGCGTGCTCAACCAGTTCGACTTCACACCCACCAACGCCGGCGTCTACCGGGCCCAGTGCACGCAGTTCTGCGGGCTCTACCACTCGATCATGCTGTTCCACGTGGTGGCCATGGCCCCGGCTCAGTTCCAGGCCTGGTTGAGCGCCGAGCGCTCGAAAAACCAGCCCTCGCCGGCGAACACCGGCGGCGGCAATTACCCCAATGTGGCCACCACACAGAACAGCCCGTACACGCCAGTCGGCGGGGCACTGTCACGTCGATCCACCAACCGGACGAAGGCACCCGTATGACCGTTCTGGCCGAGCGCCCGCAGGTCGCCCACGAGCACCCTGAGCACCACGAGGGCCCCACCGGGATCCTCAAGTGGCTGACCAGCACCGATCACAAGGTGATCGGCATGAACTACATGATCACCTCGCTGGTCATGTTCTTCCTGGCCGGCATCATGGCTCTGTTCATCCGGGCCCAACTCACCAGCCCGAGCGGCGCCGTGCTCAGCCCCCAGCAGTTCAACGAGCTGTTCACCATGCACGGCAGCCTGATGCTCTATCTCTTCGCCGGGCCCTTCGCCTTCGGCGGCCTGGCCAACTACATCGTCCCCCTGCAGGTGGGGGCGCCCGACATGGCCTTCCCCCGGCTCAATGCCCTGTCGTACTGGTTGTACCTGTCGGGCTCCATCACCATGCTCATGGGCTTCATGGTGGCCGGGGGGGCCGCCGCCTTCGGATGGGTGGCCTACGCCCCGCTGTCGGAGCCGACGTTCTCCCCCGGGTCGGGGCCCGATCTGTGGATCCTGGCCCTGGCCCTGACGGGGTTCTCGGCCATCTTCACCGGCGTGAACCTCATCACCACCATCTTCTACCTGCGGGCCCCGGGCATGACCATGTTCCGGATGCCCATCTTCACCTGGAACATGCTGGTCACGGCCCTGCTGATCCTCATCGCCTTCCCCATCCTCACCGCCGCCGTGGTGCTGCTGTTCGCCGACCGCCACTTCGGGACCCACATCTACACCGTCCAGGGCGGCGGGGTACCGGTGCTTTATCAGAACCTCTTCTGGTTCTTCGGCCACCCGGAGGTGTACATCCTGGCCTTGCCCTACTTCGGGATCGCCACCGACGTGATCCCGGTGTTCTCCCGCAAGCCGTTGTTCGGCTACAAGGGCATGACCTTCGCCACCATGTCCATCGCGGCACTCTCCACCGGGGTGTGGGCGCACCACATGTTCACCACCGGTGTGGTGCTGCTGCCGTTCTTCTCGCTGTTGTCGCTCCTCATCGCCGTGCCCACCGGCATCAAGTTCTTCAACTGGATCGGCACCATGTGGCGGGGCCAGATCACCTTCGCCACCCCCATGCTCTTCAGCGTCGGGTTCCTCTTCGCCTTCCTCATGGGAGGCCTGACCGGCGTGATGCTGGCCTCGCCGCCCATCGACTTCGTCACCCACGACACCTATTTCGTAGTGGCCCACTTCCACCAGGTGCTGTTCGGGACCGCCGTCTTCGCCGGCTTCTCTGGGTTCTATTTCTGGTATCCGAAGTTCACCGGCCGCATGTACCGCGAGAGCCTGGGCAAGGCCCACTTCTGGTTGATGTTCATCGGCTTCTGGGTGACCTTCATGCCCCAGTACCAGCTCGGCCTGGAGGGCATGCCCCGGCGGGTGGCCACCTACCCATCCGGCCTGGGATGGCAGTTCCTGAACCGCATGTCCACGGTGGGGGCGTTCATCATCGCCCTGTCCTTCGCCGTGTTCCTGGTGAACCTGTGGGTCTCCTGGCGCAAGCCGGTGCCGGCCGGCGACAACCCGTGGGACGCCCACGCGCTCGAGTGGTTCGCCACCTCACCGCCGGTCCACCACAACTTCACCAAGCTCCCACCCATCCGGTCCGAGCGGCCGGTGTGGGACTTCCACCACCCTGAATCCCTGACGGTGCGCCACGACCACAGCTCCGGAGGGACGTCATGAGGATCGAAGCGCTGATCATGATCGGCGTGGCCCTGTTCTTCGCCATGACCGGCGTCATCTACTGGTTCTGGGGCTACGAGCAGGGCGGCACCGTGATGCTCATCGGCACCACCGCCCTGGGGCTGCTCCCGGGCACGTACTACTACTGGTGGTCGAGGCGGATGAAGCCCAGGCCCGAGGACCGCCCCGATGCCACTATGGAGGAGGGTGCCGGCGTGATCGGGGCCTTCCCCGACTCGAGCGTGTGGCCCTTCGTCCTGGGCATGGGGCTCTTCCTGGTGGTGCTGTCGGTGGTCTTCGGGCTCTGGCTGCTCGCTCCCGGCTTCGCCCTGGTCGTCTCGGCCGCCGTGGGCGTCACGGCCGAGAGCCGCCGGGGCGGCACCGTCTGATCCTGTACATGGCGGGCGGCTGGCAGTCCCATTGGCACAAGCACCCCGGGGTCCGCTCGGGAAGCGACCTGTCGATCGGCGAGAGGGCAGCCGACCGGATGCGCAACATGATGGGCTCCTGGCCCTTCGTCTTCTCGTTCTTCGCCGTGATGATCGCCTGGGCCATCGTCAACACGCTGGTGCTGTCGCGGGTGCTGCACCACAAGGCCTTCGACCCCTACCCCTACATCCTGCTCAACCTGTTTCTTTCCATGTTGGCCGGGATCCAGGCCGCCGCCCTGCTCATCGCCGCCAAGCGGGCCGACTCCATCTCGTCGGAGATCGCGCTGCACACCGAGCGCAACACCGACGACATCAAGACCCTGATCGCCGAGAACACCACCCTCACCGGTGAGGTGAAGCGGGCCACCGACCTGCTCGACGAGATCCACCTTCATGTGGCCAACATCGGCAAGAAGGTGGGCGCCGACATGGGCCGCTTCCCGCCGGGCGAGCCAGGGCCCGGCGCCACACAGCCGCAGCCTTAGCCACCCCACCGGCTGAGCGCTACCGCTCCCGGCGCCGGCGCACGAAGCGCAGGCCCGACCAGTCCTCGCCGATGGCCGCCACTTTGACGTCCACCCACCCGCTCGACAGCACTTCGCCGCGCACCACCTCGTCGGTGATGTCACTTCGGTGGCCCGCTGCTCGCCGGACGAAGAGGATGGCCACAGCGGTGTCCGCTGACAGACGACGCCGCACCGCTACACCGGGGGAAAGGTCGGGCACGGCCCATTGGCGCGGCGCCCCCAGAAGAGACAGCACCGTGTCGGGCCTTATGCCGAGCTTCTGGGCCAGCGGCGTCGAAGCGTAGGGGTCGGCCGGCGCCGGTATCACGCCCGCACGGACCCGGTCACCGCACGGGCCCAGAAGCCCTCCGACAGGTACAGCGGGGCGCCGTCACCGATGGCGTGGAGCGCGGCGTCAGATGCGGCGAGCGATGCGGCGGATACCCGACCCGTCGGCCGCCCCCACCGGCTCGGGCTCCTCGCCCAGCTCGATGAAGGTTGGCACCGGGGTGGGCGCCAACTCCGACGGGCCGTCGCCGGGGCGCTGCTCGGTCTTGGTGATGTCGTACTCGCCCTCGGCCGACCGGGTCACGACGTTGGCCCGCTTGCGCTTGCCGGCGCCGGCCACGCCCGAGAGCTCGAGGCACATCTGGTAGGTGACCAGCGCAACCACGATGGGGATGATGACCACGGAGAAGCGGAAGAACCACAACACGCTGTTGAGCGAGATCTGGAAGAAGTTGGCCAGCACGTCGGTGGAGCTGGCGCAGAACAGCGTGAAGTAGAAAGCCAGGGCACCGGCGCCGAAAGCGGTACGCCGGGGCTTGTCGCGCGGACGGTCCAGGAGGTTGTGCTCGGCCCGGTCGCCGGTGAGCTTGGCCTCGATGAAGGGCCATACGTAGAACAACGTGAAGGTGATGCCCGGGAACAAGATGGTGGGCAGGAACACCTCGAAGGGGATGGTGTGGCCGAAGCCCACGAACTCCCAGCTGGGCATGATCCGCAGGGCGCCATCCAACCAGCCCATGTACCAGTCGGGCTGCACGGCGTAGCTGATCTTGTACGGCTCGTAGGGGCCGAACTGCCAGATCGGGTTGACCTGGGCCAGTCCGCCTAGCGCCCACAGGGCGCCGCTCACCATGAAGAGGAACCCGGTGGTCTTGGCGATGAAGGTCGGGTACATGGGCGAGCCGACCACGTTGTGCTCGGTGCGACCATGGCCCGGGAACTGGGTGTGCTTCTGGCGCACGAGCAACCCGAGGTGGACGGTGATGAGGCCGAGGATGATGAGCGGCAGGAGCAGGACGTGCATGATGAAGAAGCGCGGCAGGATGTCGCCGTTGCCCGGGTAGTTGCCCCCGAAGACGAAGAAGCCCAGGTAGCTCCCGACCAGCGGTATCGAGAGCATGAAGGAGAAAGCCAGGCGGATGCCGGTGCCCGACACCAGGTCGTCGGGCAGGGAGTAACCGAGGAAGCCGTTCACGATGGCCAAGGTGAGCAGCGTGACGCCGATGATCCAGTTGAGCTCACGCGGCTTGCGGTAGGCGCCGGTGAAGAAGATCCGGCACATGTGCACGGCGATGGACCCGATGAACACGTCGGCCGCCCAGTGGTGCATCTGGCGGATGACCAGGCCGCTGCGCACGGCGAAGGACAGGTCCACGCTCGAGGCATAAGCCACCGACATCTTCACGCCCCGCAACGGGACGTAGGCGCCGTGGTAGACGACTTCGGCTGCCGAGGGGTTGTAGTAGAGCGAGAGGAACACGCCCGTGGCGATGAGGATCACGAACGAGTAGAGGGCGATCTCGCCGAGCAGGAACGACCAGTGGTCAGGGAAGATCTTGTCCAGGAAGACGCGCCCGCCCTTGGCCAGGCCCAGCCGGTCGTCGAGCCAGCGCACTCCGGCGTCGACCGGGTCCACGCGCTTGGCCGTTTTCTTGCCGTTGCCGGCCACGCCAGAGGTGACGCTCATGACCGCTCCCAGAAGCCGGGCCCGACCGGTTCGCTGAACCCTCGCTGGGCCCGGATCCAACCTTGCGAGTCGATCTCGAGCGGCAGCTGCGGCAGCGGCCGGGGGGCGGGACCGAAGACCTGCTGGCCCCCTTGGAGCACGTCGAACAGCGACTGGTGGCACGGGCACAGCAGCTGCTGGGTGAGCTCCTGGTACAACCCCACCGGGCAGCCGGCGTGGGTGCAGAGCTTGGAGTAGGCGAGATACCCCTGGGGCCCCCAGGTCTCGCGACCAGGCCTGGTCACGATGTCGGCCGAGGCGGCACGCAACAGCATGGTCTGGTCGACGGCCGAGCCGACGAAGCCTTCGGGGAACACGGTGAGCGACCCGCCTACCTCGAGGTCACTGGCGTGCAGCGGGCGGCCGTTCACGTCGACCAGCCGCATGCCCGACTTCCAGTCGGTGGTGTCGAGGCTCTTGCCCGGCTGAGGACCGAGCGAGCGCAGGAGGGGGAAGGCCAGCACCACACCCATGACAGCGGCGCCGGCGCCGAGCAGGCCTCCGAGAAATCCCCGCCGGCGGAACATCATCGTGCCCCGCTGGGTGACAGCCGAGGACATGGCCTCGACCTCGGCCTCCGACGAGGCAAAGGTGTGGCGCTCCTCGGAGAACGGGCCCTGCGGCAGCAGGTACTTGCCCCAGGCCGACAGCCCGAAGCCGAAGCCGAAGAGCCCGACGCCGAAGAAGACCCCTTCGAGCTGCGTCTGGCCCCCCACCCAGTAGGTGGCGCCGTAGGCGGCGAAGCCGAGCAGGCCGGCGAACAGGCACAGCCCGATGACCAGCTCGGCCCGCCTGGGGTTCTTGGCGTACGGCTGGAGGTGCGGGTCGTCGAAGGCCGCCACCGGTGCCGGCTCGTTGGAGGAGGTCGTCTGCTCGACGCTCATGCCCGGTCCCCGATCCAGAATGCGATCAACATGAGCCCGCCCACCCCGATGAGCAGCCCGATGAAGCCTTCGGCCACCGGCCCGATGCCGCCGAGGCCCAGGCCCCCACGGTTGTCAGGGTGCTGGATGGGTCCGGTCACAAAGGCCACGATCTGCGACACCTGGCGGTCCGACATGGCGCCCGGGCCGAAGCGAGGCATGTTGCCCGGCCCGGTGCGGATGGCTTCGGCCACCTGGGTGGCCGAAGCCCGGTGCAACGAGGGAGCGAAGTACCCGTCGGCCAGGGCGTCACCGGCCCCGGTGACGGTGTGGCAGCCGGCGCAATTGAGCACGAACAGCGAGTTGCCGTTGGCCAGGTCGGCATGGGCTGTGTCCACGGCGGGGACGGCCGGGCCGTTCTGGCCGGCCGGCGCCAGCGACGCCACGAAGGCCACGATCTGCAACGTCTGGGTGCGGTCGAAGCGCGGCGGCTTGCGCACGGCCTGCAGCGACGAGATGGCCAGGGGCATCCGACCGGTGGACACCCAGAAGTCCACCGTGGCGCCGCCTAGGCCCACCAGGTTGGGGGCACGCTCTGTGCCCAAGGCGTCGGTGCCGTGGCAGCTGGAGCAGTTGGCTTCGAACAGGTTCTGCCCCGGTGCCACGTACGAGCTGGGCGGCAGGCGGTAGGTGACGGGGTCGGCCGGGCGCAGGGCCTGGGTCGAAGAGGCCGGCGTGGCCGGCGACGGCCCGGGGCCGGAAGTGGTGCCGGCCGAGGCGCCGGCGGTGAGCAGCCCGGTGAGCGAAACGCCCACCACCATCAGGCCGGGCAACACATAGCGGCCGCGCAACTTCCCTCGCATCGTCACCGTTGCCCTCAGCCGGCCTTCAGCAAGAAGAGGCAGCTGAAGATCCCGATCCACATGAAGTCCACGAAGTGCCAGTAGTAGCCGACCGCCTGGTAGACGTTGGTCTCACCAGGGTCGCCCGACGGGCCCTTCATGCGGCCCAGAAGGAAGAGCATGGCCACCAGGCCGAGGGCGACGTGCAGGCCGTGCACGCCGGTCATGACGAAGAAGAGCGACCAGTAGGCGTTGAGGCCGGGCCCGTGGTGCGACGAGGCGAAGTCGTGCCACTCGTAGAGGGTGTTGGCCAGGAACAGCAGGCCAAGCACCCAGCTGATCCAGATCCAAGCCCGGGCCTTGGCCCGCTCCCCGCGCTCTTGGGCCCAGACCCCCATTTGGAAGGTGGGGCTCGAAGCCAGCAGGACGACGCTGAAGATGCCGGCCTGGATGAGGTCGAGCTTCTTGCCCTCGAGGATGGGCCACACCGCGGCGTGGGCCCGGATGGTGAAGTAAGCGGCGAAAAGGCCACTGAAGAACATCAGTTCCGAGCCGAGCCAGATCATGACTCCCACGGCCAGAAGTGGCGGCCGTTCGGGGATGTGGCGCCGGGCGGAGGCGGGCTGGTCCACCGACAGGGCCTGGGTCACGGCGTCTTTCCTAGCGGACGGCGACCCCTTCGCGCCAAAACCGTGGGGGCGCCGACCGGTGCCTGGGCCCTGCCTGGGGCTCAGACGTGCAACGACGGCGGCAGCGAGCGCTCGTGGACCACGGCCAAGCGGCGGGTGGGACGGGTCACGGCGACGTACAGCGACCGGAGCCCCTGGGGCGACTCCTCCACCACGGCGGACGGCTCGACCACCACCACGGCGTCGAACTCGAGCCCGTTGGCCAGGTCCACCGGCAGCAGGCTGAGCGGGGCGCCGAGCCCGTCGCGGCGCGGGTCGCTGGCCCGGGCCCCGGCCCGGTCGAGGGCCAGGGTGAGATCGGCCACGAGCGACGAGGGGGCGAGCACGGCAGTGGTGCCCGGTTGGACCTGCGCCATCACCTCCAGGGCAGTGGCGGCAGCGGTGGCGGCCAGCTGGCCGGGCCCGGCCGTGACCCACTGCGGGGCCACGCCGGTGCGCCGCACGGCGGTGGGCGGCAGCATCCCGGGTAGGGCCGCTTCGAGGAGCCGTCCGGCCACCTCCACCACCTCGGCCGGGGTGCGGTAGCTCACCGTCAGCTCCACCATGCGGGGGGGCCGGTGAGCCGGCAGGTGGGCCGTGACCTGGTCCCAGCTGCTCGGGGCCCAAGGCCCGGTGGCCTGGGCGATGTCGCCCACCACGGTGACCGAGCCCGACAACGACCGGCGGGCCACCATGCGCAGTTGCATGGGCGACAGGTCCTGGGCCTCGTCCACCACGATGTGGCCGTAAGTGCGCGGCTCGCCCAGGTCGGACCCGGCGCCGGGACGCGCCGTGGGACGCCTCGGCCCGAGCAACACCCGCCCCTCGTCGATGAGGGCCAGGTCGGCGGACGTCCATGGGATCTCGTGCAATGCGGCGCGTCGGGGGCGATGCAACATGGCCTGCTCGGCCGGCGTGAGCAGGCCCTTGGCCGCCATGGTCAGCAGCGCCGGCGCCCCGAACAGATCGTGGAGCATCTCCTCGGCGCTCAACCGTGGCCACATGCGGTCGAGGGCCTCCACCAGCTCGGGCCGGCGGCGCACCTGGGCCGAGAACTCCGCTACGTCGATGAGCGGCGCCTGCTCCGCCCCGGCATCGACCCCGGCATCGACCCCGGCATCGACCCCGGCATCGACCCCGGCATCGACCCCGGCATCCGCCCCGGCGCTATGGAGGGCCAAGGAGCGCTGGTACTCGTCGGCCAGCCGGCGTACCACGAACTGCTCGACGAAGCGGCGCCGGGCGTTGTGGGTGCCGGGCCGGCGCCGAGCGGCGGCGACGACCTCGGCCGACATGTCCGGGGTCAGTCGCAACGTCCCGGATCCGAAGGGGATGCGAGCCTCGCGGCGAAGCGGCCGCTGGCGGGTGCGCACGGCGCGCGCCACCACTTTGGCCATGCGCGGGTCGCCCTTGAGCAGTGCCACCGACGACGGCTCCTCACCGCTCGCCTGCACCGAGTGCACGAGCCCCGAGATGGTCGAGAGCGTCACTCCGCTCTCACCAAGCGACGGCAGCACGTGCTCGATGTAGCGCAGGAAAAGCGGGTTGGGCCCGATGACGAGCACGCCCTGGCGCTCCAGGGGGAAGCGGTGTGTGTAGAGGAGATAGGCGGCACGGTGCAGGGCCACCGCCGTCTTCCCCGTACCGGGGCCGCCTTGGACCACGAGCACGCCGAGCAGCGGCGAACGGATGATCTCGTCCTGCTCGCGCTGGATGGTCGAGATGATGTCGCGCATGTGCCCGGTGCGCGCACCCTCCAAGGCGGCCAGCAGCGCACCGGGGCCGCCGACCTCGAGCTCGTCGTCGAGGGCGGCCCCTGCGCCGGGGCGCTCGGTGCCGTTGGCGCTGCCCGTGGGGGCCGCCGACCCGAAGCGCTCGTCCTCCAACCCCACGATGCGCCGGCCCTGGGCGGCCAGGTGCCGGCGCAGGAGCAGGCCCATGGGATCGCGCCCGGTAGCCCGGTAGAAGGGCTCGGCCACCGGGGCCCGCCAGTCCACCACCAACGGCTCGAGGTCGTCACCCGACACGCCCAGGCGCCCGATGTGGAAGCTCTCCACGGCGGCGACGTCGGCCCGTCGGTCGATGCGCCCGAAGCACAGTGCCTGCTCGCCGATGTCGAGCTGGTCGAGGCGGGCCAGGCTGGTGCGCACGATCACGTCGCGCTCCTCGCGGAATTGGTGGGTCCCACCACGCCCCTGGTCGAGCACGCTGCGCAGCCGCTGCTGGGCGTCGAAGCGGAGCTGGTCCAGCCGCTGATACGCCCGGTCGACGTGCGCCTGCTCCGCCTCGAGCTCCGGATGTGCGCCCACAGCCGCTCCCTCTTCACCTCGTCGCGGTGAACCATCGATCCTACCCCCGGGCCACCCCTCGCCGGGCAGGCGGAGCGGGGCCCGGCGCGGCGGTAGCGTCGTCGTGTGACGGCGGCCGACCCGGCATTCCTGCGTGCGTGCCGGCGCCGGCCCGTGGACCGGGTACCGGTGTGGTTCATGCGCCAAGCGGGGCGCTCGTTGCCCGAGTACCGCCGGGCCCGGGGCGAGGGCAGCATCCTCGAGGCCATCCACCGGCCGGAGCTGGCCGCTGAGCTCACCGTGCAGCCAGTGCGCCGCCACGGCGTTGACGCCGCCATTTTGTTCTCCGACATCGTGGTGCCGGTGGCCGCCGTCGGCTTCGGGGTCGACGTCGAGCAGGGCCGGGGGCCGGTGGTGGAGCAGCCCTTCCGACACGCCGGCGACATGGCCCGCCTGCGGGCGCTCGAGCCCGAACAGGACATCCCCTACGTGCTCGAGGCCGTCCGGCTGGTGGTGGCCGAGCTCGGGCCCGAGGTGCCGCTCATCGGCTTCGCCGGGGCTCCTTTCACCGTGGCCAGCTACCTGATCGAGGGCGGCCCGTCGCGCTCGTATGCCCGTACCAAGTCCCTGATGCGGGGCGAGCCGGAGCTGTGGTCGGCGCTGCTCGACGCGCTGGCCGACATGGCACTGGCCGCCCTGCGGGCCCAGGTGGCGGCGGGAGCGGCCGCCGTGCAGCTCTTCGACAGCTGGGCCGGGGCGCTCGCCCCCGCCGACTACGCCCGCTTCGTGCTGCCGGCCAGCCGTAAGGTGCTGGCCGGCCTCGAGGACCTCGGCGTGCCGCGGATCCACTTCGGCGTGGGCACCGGCGAGCTGTTGGCGCTCATGGCCGAGGCCGGCGCCGAGGTGGTCGGGGTGGACTGGCGGGTGCCTCTGGACGAGGCGCGCCGCCGTGTCGGACCGGACGTGGCCGTGCAGGGCAACCTCGATCCGGCGCTGTGCCTGGCCCCGTGGGAGGTGGTGGCCGACGAAGCCCGCGACGTGCTGAGCCGGGGCGGGGGCCTGGGCCACGTGTTCAACCTGGGACATGGCGTGCTGCCCGACACCGACCCCGACGTGCTCACTCGCCTGGTGGACCTGGTCCACGACCAGCCCATCGGCCCCGTGTCCACGCCGAGCGTTCCCGTCGCGGCCTCGTGACCACGAGCGGCGCCCGGACCGGCGTCTTGGTCATGGCCCACGGCACGCCGGCCCGGATCGAGGAGGTGGGCTCCTTCTATACCGAGATCCGCCGGGGCCGGCCCCCATCGGACGAGCAGCTGGCCGACCTGGAGCGCCGGTACCGGGTCATCGGCGGTACCTCCCCGCTCAACGCCATCACCCTTTCCCAGGCCCGGGGGCTGTCCCGGGCCTTGGAACAGCGCCACCCGGGCCTCTTCGCGGTGCGCATGGGCACCCGCTTCGCTGCACCGCGCATCGAAGAGGCCGCCCACGCCCTGATCCACGACGACGAGGTGGACCGGGTGGTCGGGCTGGTGCTAGCCCCACACTCGTCGCGCGCCAGCGTGGCCCATTACGAGCAGAGGGCCCGGGCCGCCACCGAGGGAGCCGGGAACCGGGCTCGTCCCTTGTACATGGTGGACCACTGGTACGACGCGCCGGGCTTCGACGCCTTGGTGGCTATCCGCCTGCGCAGTGCCTTGGATGACCTCGACGACGACGCCGGCCGGCGGGTGCTCGTGGTCTTCAGCGCCCATTCGGTGCCCGCTGCCCTGGTGGCGGCGGGCGACACCTACGCCGAGCAGGTCGAGACGTCGGCCCGGGCGGCGGCCGAGGCGGCCGGCGTGGAGCGGTGGGCGCTGGCCTGGCAGAGTGCGGGGCGCACCGACGACGAGTGGCTGGGGCCCGACGTGCGGGCCGTGATCGCCGATGCGCCCGCCGGTGGGGCCACGGCGGTGGTGGTGTGCCCCATCGGCTTCGTGGCCGACCACCTCGAGGTGCTCTACGACGTGGACGTGGAGGCCATGGAGACGGCGCGTTCGGCGGGGATCGCCTTCGCCCGGACCGCTTCGTTCAATGCCGACGAGGACTTCTGTGCCCTTTTGGCCGCCGTGGTGGTGGCCGGCGCCGGGGTCGAAGCGGTCTGAGTGCCCGGCTCCGGCCCGCGGGTGGCGGTGGTTGGAGGTGGCATCGCCGGGCTGGCGGCGGCCTGGGAATTGCTGGCCCGGCGGCCCGACGCCGAGGTCGTCGTTCTCGAGGCCGACCATCGATTCGGCGGCAAGATCAGCAGTGCCGTGATCGGCGGGCGCAGCGTGGACATCGGGCCCGACGCCTTCGTGGCCCGGAGGCCCGAAGCGGCCGAGCTGTGCCGGGAGCTCGGCCTGGGCCAGGACCTGGTGGCGCCCGGCAGCGCTCGGGCCTACGTGCACGTCGGCGGGGCCTTGCGCCGGTTGCCCGAGGGGCTGGTGCTCGGCCTGCCCACCCGTTTGGGCCCGCTGGTGCGCTCGCGGATCCTGACGCCCCGTGGACTCGTCCCGCTCGTGGTCGATGCCGCTGCTCGGTGGCGCAGGGGCGCCACCGAAGCGGCTCGCACCGGCGACGGTGCCGTCGGGCCTCTGGCGTCGGAGCGCCTGGGCCCCCAGGTGGTGGACCGCTTGCTCGACCCGCTGGTGGGTGCCATCCATGCCGGCCCGGTGGACAACATGAGCGCCGCTGCGGTGTTCCCGGCCCTGCTCGAGGCGGCCGTCCGGCCCGGCAGCCTGGCCCGTAACCTGCGTCGGGTGGCCCGGCCCTCGGCGCCGGGCCACGGCGCAGCTCCGTCACCGGTGTTCCTGACCGTACGCGGCGGGCTCACTCAGCTGGTGGGGACACTGGTGGAGGCCCTCGAGGCCAGCGGTGCCTCGCTGCGCCCGGGATCGGCTGTGCGCTCCCTGCGGCGCCATGGCAACTGGACGCTCTCCACCGACCACGGCGAGGTCGAGGCCGACGCCGTGGTATTGGCCGTGTCCGCCTCGGTGGCGGCCGGGCTCCTGCGCCCCCTGCACGCGCCCACGGCCGGGTTCCTGGCCGGGGTGCGCTCGAGCTCGGTGGCGCTGGCCACCTTGCGATTCGCCGCCGGCGACGTCGGCGTACCCCTCGACGGCACCGGCTTCCTGGTGGCGCGCCCCCAGGACACTCTGCTCACCGCCTGCACCTGGATGACGTCGAAGTGGCCGCACCTGGCCGTCCCCGGTGATGTGCTGGTGCGGGTGTCCGCCGGGCGGGCCGGCGACGAGCGCGTGGGCGCGCTCGACGACGCCGCCTATGTGGCCCGGGCCACCGAGGAGCTGGCTCCGGTGTTGGCGCTGCGAGCCGGCCCCGAAGAGTCCGTGGTGACCCGCTTCGCCGACGCCTTCCCCCAATACGAGGTGGGCCACCTGCACCACGTGGAGGCGGCCGAGCAGGCCGTCGCCGGCCTCGGGGGCCTGGCCCTGGCCGGGGCCATACTGCGTGGCGTGGGCATCCCGGCCTGCATCGCCAGTGGCCGGCGAGCGGCCCGCGCCGTGCTCGGCCCGCTCGCCGATGGGGCGCGCCCGTGACCGACCGACGCACCGCGATGGCGCGGAGGCTCAGTCGCTGGGTGGCGGCGCACGGCCGGGTGGCCGGCCCCGCTCTCGGCGCCGGGGCGCTGTGTGCCTTGTCGTTGCCGCCTTGGGGCTGGTGGCCCCTCGCCTTCGTCGGGACCGGCTGGCTGTGGTGGCGTCTCGAAGGGCTGCGTCTCAGAGACCGGCTGGTGGCGGGGTGGTGCTTCGGTCTCGGGACCTTCGTTATCGGGCTGTGGTGGGTGACGTCGTTCAGCCTGGCCGGCGGCCTCCTCCTCATGGCCCTCGAGGCGCTGGCCCCGGCGCTGGCTTCGGCGGTGGCGCCCCGTGGCCGAGGGCGGATCCCGGCTCTGGCCGGCGCCATGGTGCTCGGGGAGGCCCTGCGCTCGCGATGGCCCTTGGGCGGCCTGCCGCTCGGGGGGTTGGCCCTGGGTCAAGTGGGCGGCCCCCTGGCCGGCGCGGCGCGCCTCGGTGGGCCGCTTCTGTTGGTGGGCCTCCTGTGGCTGGGCGGCGGCGCCTTTGGCCTGCTCGCCGTCACCGCGGTGCGCGTGGCCCGTCGTCGACGAGCAGCCGGACGCGAGCCGGCCGGATGGCGCCAGCTGCTCGGGGGGCCGCCCCCGGCCGATGTGCGCACCTTGGCCACGGTGCCGGTGGCCGGAGCCGGGCGCGCCGCTGCGCTGGCGTTGGTGGTGGTGGGCGCCGCTGCACTGGGCGGGGCCTACGCGCCCGACGGGGGCCCGGCGCTGCAGCGCCTGGCCGTGGCCGCCGTTCAAGGCGGTGGTGTCCGGGGCCTGCGCCAATCGCAGGTGGCCCCGGCCACCGTCTTCGCCGCTCAGGTGGCGGCGACCGGCCTGTTGCCGGTGGGCCGCCGGGCGGCGTCGCTCGTGCTGTGGCCCGAGGACGTGGTGGCCTTGGATCAGCCTCTGGCCGGCTCGCCGGCGGCGGCGGTGCTGTCGGGGCTGGCCCGATCGGAGCGGACCACCTTGGTGGCCGGGGTGACCGAGCCGGCCGGGCCTGGGCACTTCCGCAACGAGATCGTGGCTTACGGCCCCGACGGGGCGTTGGACGACGTCTTCGAGAAAGTGCATCGCGTCCCCTTCGGCGAGTACGTCCCGTGGCGGGGCTTAGTGCGCCATCTGGCCGACCTGTCGGCGGTGCCCGAGGACGCCGTGCCTGGCCGCGGCGACGGGGTGCTCCACACCCCGGTCGGCCCGCTCGGCACCATGGTCTCCTACGAGGTCTTCTTCCCAGGTCGCGCCAGGGTGGCCACCAGGGCCGGGGCCGAGTTGCTGCTCGTGCCCACCAACACCTCCTCGTACTCGACGTCCCAGGTGCCCTCCCAGGAAGTGGCCGCCGCTCGCCTACAGGCCCTGGCCCAGGGCCGCGACCTGGTGCAGGCCGCACCCACCGGGTTCAGCGCCCTGGTCGACCACGACGGTCGCCTGCTCGAGCGCAGCGCCCTCGGACAGCGCGACGTGGTGAGCGGCACGCTGGCCTTGCGCCGAGGCCGGACCGTCTACGAGCGCCTCGGCGACCTGGCCGTGGTGCTGGGCGCTGTCGCCTTGTTGGGCGTGGGCTGGCTGGGCGACCTCACCCGGGGGACCTGACGCCGCCGCACGCGAGCCGCCGCACGTGACGCCGCCGTGGCCGGTCAGTCGTAGTAGCCGGAGTGGATGTAGATGCAGGGGATTCCCTCGGTGTGGAACATGTCGCGATTGCGCGGGTCGTCCTCGAAGGCGAGGCGGAGGTCTAGCCCCATCGACCGCAAGTCGGCCACGGCGGCGCGCTTGAAGCGCGCCACCTGGGCGTAGTCCCCGCGGTTGCGCATGACGAGGAGGTCCCAGCGCAGGCGATGATGGGCCAACCACGACAGCGTCTGCGGCTGTACTCGAAGCGGCCGACCGGTGAGCAGCACGATGCGCAGGTGCGGGTCGAGTAACTCGAGCAGTCGCGCCACCTCGTTGACCAGTGGATCCTCCCCGCAGGCGTCGAAGAAGGCGTCCCAGTCCCGGCGCCCCCACTCCAGAAAGTGCTGGCGCGTGGCGGCGTCGGACAGCACGCCATCGATGTCGAAGATGACGGCCGGCCCCGGCTCGACCATCCCTGAGCGCAAGCACCAGTTAGACGGGGTCTCCACCGCCGCCGTTCAGTCCTCGCCGGCTGAGGCGCTCGACAGGCGCCGGATCTCCTCGACCACGGCCGGGTCGGCCAGGGTGGTGGTGTCGCCGAGGTCGCGGCCTTCGGCCACGTCGCGTAGCAACCGTCGCATGATCTTGCCCGACCGGGTCTTGGGCAGCTCGTCGGTGAAGACCACCGTCTTGGGGCGGGCAATGGCCCCGATGTGCTTGGCCACATGGGCGCGCAGCTCCTCGCCGCGCTCGTCAGAGGGCTGCTGGCCCGAGCGCAGCGTGACGAAAGCGATGATGGCCTGGCCGGTGGTGTCGTCCTTGGCCCCCACCACCGCCGCCTCGGCCACTGTCGGGTGGGTGACGAGCGACGACTCGACCTCGGTGGTCGAGATGCGATGTCCCGACACGTTCATCACGTCGTCGACCCGGCCGAGCAGCCAGAAGTAGCCGTCGTCGTCGATCTTGGCCCCGTCGCCGGCGAAGTAGCGGCCCGGGAACCGGCTCCAATACGTCTGGCGGTAGCGCTCTGGATCGCCGTAGATGCCGCGCAGCATCGACGGCCACGGCCGCGACAAGGTGAGGTAGCCGCCGCCGCGCTCCACCGGCTCGCCGTTGTCGTCGACCACCTCGGCCGCCAGCGCCGGCAGTGGGAATGTGGCCGAGCCCGGCTTGCACACGGTCTGACCGGGCAGCGGCGAGATCAAGATGGCGCCGGTCTCGGTCTGCCACCAGGTGTCCACCACCGGGCAGCGATCACCTCCGATGGTATTGCGGTACCACATCCAGGCCTCGGGGTTGATGGGCTCGCCCACCGATCCGAGCAGCCGCAGCGACGACAGGTCGTGGCGGCCGGGGAACTCGGCCCCCCACTTCATGAAGGTGCGGATGGCGGTGGGGGCGCAGTAGAGGATGGTCACGCCGTAGCGCTCGATGATGTCCCACCAGCGGTCTTTGTCGGGGAAGTCCGGTGTCCCCTCGTACATGACGCTGGTGGCGCCGTTGGCCAGGGGGCCGTAGACGATGTAGCTGTGGCCGGTCACCCAGCCGATGTCGGCCGCGCACCAATAGATGTCGGTGTCCGCGTGCAGGTCGAAGACGGCCCGGTGGGTGAAGGCCACCTGGGTCAGGTACCCACCGGTGCTGTGCATGATGCCCTTGGGCTTGGCCGTGGTGCCCGAGGTGTACAGGAGGTACAGCAGGTCCTCCGATCCCATGTGCTCGGGCGGGCAGTGGGGATCGGCACCGGCCATGAGGTCGTCCCACCATCGGTCGCGGCCGTCGGCCATGGGGACCTCCCCGGCGGCTTCAGCCAGTCGTCGGGCCACCACCACGTGCTCGATGCTCGGCGCCCCGGCCACGGCCACATCGGCGCTGGCTTTCAGGGCCACGCCTTGGCCACGTCGCCACCCGCCGTCGGCGGTGACCAACACCTTGGCCGAGGCGTCGTTGATCCTGTCGCGCAGCGCATCGGGCGAGAAGCCGCCGAAGACCACCGAGTGGGCGGCGCCCACCCGGGCACAGGCCAGCATGGCCACGGGCAGCTCCGGGATCATCGGCATGTAGATGGCCACCACGTCGCCGCGGCGCACACCGAGGCCCTTCAAGACGTTGGCGAAGCGCTCGACGTCGGCTAGCAGGTCGCCGTAGGTGATGGTGCGGGTGTCGCCGGGCTCCCCCACCCAGTGGAAGGCCACCCGCTCGCCGAGCCCGGCCGCCACGTGGCGATCGAGGCAGTTGTACGACACGTTGAGGGTGCCCCCCTCGAACCAGCGGGCGAAGGGGAGGTCCCACTCGAGAACGCTGTCCCACGGCGTGAACCAGTCGAGGGCCCGGGCCTGGCGCTCCCAGAAGCCCTCCCAGTCCTCGGCCGCCTCCTGGTAGATCGAAGGGTCGGGGAACAGCGCCTGCGACCGGAACTCGTCGGACGGCGCGAAGCGCCTTTCCTCCAGGTAGAAGTCGTCGATGGCGGACATGACGGCGAGCCTACCCAGCTGCTCTCGGGCCCGGCCCGTGAGTGGGGCCCGGTCCCGGCTGCCAAGATGGCCCAGATGGCCGACGGTCCTGGCGCCTGCACCGTGGCGGTCGAGGTGGGACGACGAGTGCTGGTGGTGGCCAACCTCGGGCTCGCCTCCGACGCCACCCCGGCCTCGACGTGGGCCTCGGCCGGCCTGGCCCGGGCCCTCTACACGTGGTCGGGCCCCGGCCTCGTGGTGGTGGCGGGCAATCTCTTCGACCTGACATCGGCGACAGACCCGGCCGGCGCGGCTCAGGCCGCCGTCGGCGCCCACAGTGCCCTGGGCCAGGCGCTGGCCGCCTTCACCGCCAGCAACGAACGGCGGGTGCTGTGCTTGGCGGGCGCCCTCGACCGGGCCCTGGCCGACGAGTCGGTGGCCGCAGTGGTAAAGAACCTTGGCGCCGAGGTGGTCGCCGCTGTCGAGCTGCGCCTCGAGACGGGGGCCGGGACCCGGGTGGTGAGGGTCGAGGCCGGCGACGCCCCGTCGGTGGACGTGGAGCTGCCGCCGACGGCGGCGCCCGCCCCCTCGGCGCTGTCCACGGCCGCTCGCGACCCTGAGGCGACTTGGCAGCACGGCATGGACCGACTGACCGACCCGGCCGGGGCCAACCGGTTCCTCACGTCGCGGCTGCTGTACCGGCGCTTCGCCCGCCTGGCCTGGTGGCTGCTCGTGCCCTTCGCCGTGGCCGTGGCCCTGCGCCTGCCCCAGTCAGCCACCTTTCTCGACCACCTGGTGCGGGGGCACGCCGGGCCGGCCAACGCCATCACCCGGGCCCGGGCCGTGGGCTGGGGCCCCCGCCTGGCGGTGGCTGCGGTGGTGTCGGCCGCCGAGGTGCTCGTCCTGGTGGCGGTACTCGGCGTGCTTAGCCGCCACGCCTGGCGAACTCTCGGCGGGGGGCGTCTGGCCGGGCCCTTCGACGAACAGGCATTGCCCGGAGCCACAGCCAACGACGGCGGCCGCGACCTGGCTCGGGCGCTGGCCGGGCAGGGATACGGCGGGTTGGTGACCGGCGCCAGCTTGCAGGCCGAGTTGAGCGACCTGGGCGGCGCCTTCTTCGCCTCGCCCGGGGCGGTGGGCGAAGTGGTGGAGGAGCACCCGGGACGCCTGGGGCTGCCGCCGGTGTTCCTGGAGCACCATCAGGCCTCGTGGGTCGAGCTCGAGACCGGCGCCGAGCTGCACACCAGGCTGCTACTGGCGCGCAACGACACCACGCCGGCCACCATGCTCGAACGGGTGGCCGCCCGCTACCGGCGGGTGCACGACGCCTACCCGGTGGTGGTGGCTTCCCATCCCCATGGCGGGTCGTGGCCGCCGGCGCCGGACCTGGGCAGCGTCCGGCGCCGCTCGCGGCGGGTGCGGCGGTGGGCGGCGCTGGCCATCGCCTTGGCCGGTTTGGTGGACCTGCTCTCGGCGCTCACCCCGCCGCTTCGAGGCCGGCTGCACCTGGTTCTCCAGGTGCTGCCCTTGGCCGCCACCCAGGCGGCCGGAGCGGTGGTGGCCCTGGCCGGCATCGGCCTGCTGGCTCTGGCTCGCGGGGTGCGGCGCGGCCAGCACCGGGCCTGGGCCATCGCCGCCGTGCTGCTGGGGCTCACCTTGGTCCTCCACGTGGTGCGCGGCGGGGACATCGAGGAGTCGGGGTTGTCGGCCGTCGTCCTGGTGCTATTGGTGGCCTACCGGTCGGAGTTCCGCGCCCCGTCGGACCGACCGTCACTGCGCTCCGCTCTCTTCACTTTGGTGGCCGGGGGGCTCGGGATCACCGTGGTCTCCACCTCCGTGGTCGAGCTGGTCGAGCGCCTCGGGCGCCAGCCGCATCGGTTCCTCCCGCTGTGGCAGGCCGCCTACGCCGTGGTGGAACGCCTGGTCGGGGTGCGCACCGTCGCGCTCAGCGACCACCTCGACGACTTCTTGTTCCCCACCTTGCTGTCAATGGGCATCGTGATCGCCGTGCTGTCGGTTCTGCTGGCCACCAGGCCCGTGGTCGACCGCCGGCTCAGCTCGGGCCGGGCCGCTGAGCTGCGCGCCCGCGACGTGGTGCGCCGACACGGCCAGGGCACCCTCGACTACTTCGCCCTTCGCAGCGACAAGAAGTGGTTCTTCCACCGCGACAGCCTGGTGGCCTACGCCATCTACGGCGGGGTGTGCCTGGTGTCGCCGGACCCGGTGGGGCCACGGATCGAGCGCGAGCAGGTGTGGGGTGCCTTCCGGCGCTTCGCCGACGAACGCGGCTGGGTGGTAGCTGTGATGGGCGCCTCCGAGCAGTGGCTGCCGATGTACCGGGCCACCGGCATGCACGACATCTACATCGGGGACGAGGCGCTGGTGGAGCTCCAGCCCTTCTCGTTGAACGGCGGCCAGATGAAGGGGCTGCGCCAGGCCCACAACCGCATCGCCAAGTACGGATACCGGGCATCGTTCCACGATCCGAGCCGGCTGGGGCGCGACATGGCCGAGAAACTCATCCCGCTCATGTCCCAGAGCCGCCGTGGAGAGTTCGAGCGTGGCTTCTCCATGATGCTGGGCCGCGTCTTCGACCCGCGTGACCATGGTCTCGTGCTGTGCGTGGTCACCGCTCCCGATGGAGCACCGGCCGCCATGTGCCAGTTCGTCCCCGCTTCGGGCATCGACGGCTACTCGCTCGACCTCATGCGGCGCGACCGGGGCGAGCACCCCAACGGGTTGATCGACTTCGCCCTGGTGTCGTCGATCGAGCACTTCCGCCACATGGGGTGCCGCCGGCTCAGCCTGAACTTCGCCGCCATGCGCTCCATCCTCGAAGGCGAACGCGGCGACGGCCTGGCCGTGCGGGCCGAGCGCTGGGCGCTGCAGAAGATGTCGAGCTTCTTGCAGATCGAGTCGCTGTGGAAGTTCAACGCCAAGTACCAGCCCGACTGGCTGCCGCGCTACATCGTCTACGACACCGCCGAGCACCTGGTGCCGGCGGTGCTCGCCATCATGCGGGCCGAGTCGCTGGCCGAAGTGCCGGTCATCGGCCGGGTGCTGGTGCACTCCAAGCGACGCGCGGCACGACGCGGCGACGACAGCATCGACACGAGCGCCGCCTCGCTCCTGCCCACCGACGCCCCTGAGGCCCACGACCTCGACCATCCTGCGCCGAACCCGGACCCGGACCCGGAGTCGGTCACCCCGACACCGTGACCGTCCGGCGGGCCACGGCGGCCGACGTCGAGGCTATCGCCGCTGTACATGTGGCTTCGTGGAAAGAGGCCTACCCGGGCCTGGTCCCCCAGGAATACCTCGACGCCCTGCGGGCCGAAGACCGGGTGGCGCCCTGGCGAGCCACCTTGGAGACACAGCCCTGGCCGGTGGTGCTGGTGCTGGAGGAGGACGGCACCATGGTGGGCTTCGCCGCCGTCAGCCCCACCAGGGACGACGACCTCGACCACGACGCCGTGGGCGAGGTGCAGGCCATCTACCTGGACCCCTCCGCCTGGGGACGGCGACAGGGGGACGTCCTCATGAAGGCGGCCCTCGACGAGCTGCGCGCCGGCGGCTTCACCTCGGCATGCCTGTGGATGCTGGCCGTCAATGACCGGGCCCGGCGGTTCTACGAGCGACTGGGCTGGGCGCCCGACGGGGTCACCAAGCGCCACGACTGGGTGCATTTCGTGGCCACCGATGCCCGCTTCGTGCGAGCCCTCTGAAGCCGGACCGGCGCCGGTGGCGGCGCCGGGGCGCCCCCGGGGCGCCTTGGGCTCCCTCAGGACAGGGCCAGGCTGAAGTCGTCGTTCTGGCCGGTGGACGACGTGAAGTGCAGGGCCAGCGAGGTAGGGGAGGCCTTGATACGGGGAAAGCGCAGCAACCCGGTGGGCTGCGGCGGGCCGGTGAAGTCGCTCACCCCGTTGGCGCCGGAGCCCCCGGCGGTGAGCGTGCAGTTCTGGAGTTGCACGCTGGCGTTGCCGCTGCGCAGGGCCATGGTGATCAAGGCGGTGGTGGTGGTGCCGTAGGAAAGGACGAAACCGACCTGGACGTAGAGCCCGTTCACCTCACCCGACGCCGACTCCGGCCACTCCTGGACCGACGCGTTGTCGTACTGGAGGTTCGTCACCCGCCACGCCCCGTTCTCGTCCACCACGGTCAAAGGGCCCGACAACGAGTAGCTGTAGGTGCCTGGCGCGCTCGAGCCCGACACGGTGGTGGTGAGGGTGACCGACCCGCTGAAGGTGACGGTGGAGGTGCCTGTCCCCGCGGACGGCGCCAGTGTCGACTGATTCGACGTCACCGTGGGGGTCCCCCCCTGTTCCTTGTCGATGACCAGGTAGTCGAGGATCACGCCGCCGAGGGCGAGGGCCTGCTTGTCGGCCACGGCCCCCATTTCGGCCCCGTTGTCGCCCACGATGGCCTGCACGTACTCCGACACCGCTTGGCTGGCGGTGCGAGCCGGCGGCGCCGTGGTGCCGGTGGTGGACTGGCCGGCGATTGTGGTGCCGCTCGTCGCCCCGCCTGGGTGGCTGGAGCCGGAGGAGCCGGCGGTGGTGGAGCCGGTGCCCCCGTGCGAGCCGTTGGCGCCTCCAGCCGCCGAGGCGCCGGCTGCCGACGTGGTGGTGACCCCGGATCGTGCCCCGTGGTGGGCGCCGGAACGGGCCGCCGGACCGCCGCAGGCCGCCAGGCCAACGGCCACGACCAGGGCGGCGGCGGCCCACCTCGAGGAGGCGGCCAGGTGACGCACAGGGCGCGGCGAGGGCATGGGTCTTTCCGATCAGGAGGAGAGCAGACGCCGGGGGAACGGCGCAGCTGTCGGTACCTGGCGGCAAGCCTCCCAGGTCGGCGGGGGCACATGAGGAAGGGGGGCCCTTTCGGGCCCCCCTTCCCACATCATTTGCTACGGATCGGCGCCGTAGCTCCCCGGAGGATCAGGGAACCGCCGGAGCCGGGAAGGCGCACGCCCCGGTCTGCAGGTTGGCCGGGATGTTCTGGGCCCCCTGAGGGTTGGCCGTGTCGAAGATCGCGTTGTCCTCGTACGGGTAGTTGGGGTTGGCCACGGTGCTTCCGGTGGTGCTGCCCGGGTTGTTGGCGTACCCGTTGGGGTCGTAGTTGCCTTGTGAGCAACCTACGATCTGCAGGTCACCTCCACCGGTGCCACCAGAACCGGCCAGGCCGATGTAGCCGGCCGCAGCACCGGGGTTGCCACCGTTGCCGTCGGCCACCAGGTAACCGGCGAAGCCACTGGCGCTGGCACCACCACCGGCGGTCACCGTGCCGGTGATGGGCAGGCTGGCGTTCTCGGCGCACACCTGGAACACGGTGTTACCGGCGGGGTCGGTGCCCTGGCCGGCGTAGATGCCGTTGCTGCCGGTGGAGACGAAGCACGGAGGGTTGGCACCCTGGTACTGCGACACCGGGCCGACCGAGCCAGGCGCGGGCTGAGCGAAAGCGGTGGACGCCATGGCGCCTCCACTGATGGTCGCAGCGACGACGCTGCTCATGATGAGCTTGCGCAACATGTGTATGGATCTCCTTTGTTGAGAACGCTGGTCTTCAAGGATCTGGCGTGCGAGCGCACGCGACTTGCCACCCACGATCACGATCGCTTCCGCCGGTCTCCCTCTCCTCTCCGCCCCCGAGGTCCTGCATCGGCCACGAGCGGCAACCGGTAGGGGAGCGGTGAGGGAGGAACCACCCCCACCACGTTTCCGCCCGGTCACACTCCCAGGGTTCCCCCGCCGGAGCCGTGCCACATGTAGGTGACCACGCCGCAAATGCCCATGTCAACCGGGCAGAGCGCCTTTTTCGCCACTAGCTCCGGAGTAGCTGAGTTGACTCACCATGCGTGGTGAGCCACTCACTGGCGAGGTCCGGCGTTGTGAAACTAGCCGCACCAATCACCGCCGGCGGCGTTGTGGCGTTGCCGGTCAGGCGAAGAGGAGCGTGGCCTGGTGGGCGAAGTCGATTAGCGGCGCCGGCCAGAGCCCGAAGAGCACGGTGACCGCCACGCACAGTCCGATGGCCAGCGCCGTGGGCCGCGGCACGGCGACCGGCGCGCCATGGGCAGCCTCGGCGTCGATCACCATGAGCTCGCCCCGCTCCTCGCCGTGCAGCACCTCGGTGTAGGACGACGCCGACGACCCCGCCACCTCGGCCGCCACACCGGGCTCTGGCGCACCGACGTTCTTGGCCCCAAGCGCAGAGGTGCCGGCGGCGCCGTCGCCCACGCCGTACATGAGCAGCACAACCCGGAGGTAGAAGAAGGCGGCGATGGCGGCCGACACCATGGCCACCACGGCCAGCGCCGTGGAGCGGGCCCCCACCGAAGCGGAGACCACTTCCAGCTTGGCCAGGAAGCCGGTGGTGAAGGGCACCCCGGCCTGGGCCACGAGCAGCAGGGCGAAGGCCCCAGCCAGCCACGGCGCCCGGCGACCGAGCCCCCGGTACTGCTCGAGGTCATGGCCCCGGTCGCCGCGACCGCCGACCACGGTGATGACGGCGAAGCTCCCCAACACCATGAAGGTGTAGGCGAAGAGGTAGTACAGCGAGCCCTGCACGCCACGTCCGGTGGCCGCCTGCAGGCCGAGCAGGACGAAGCCGGCGTGGTTGATCGACGAGTAGGCCAGCATGCGCTTCACGTCCCGCTGGACCAGGGCCACCACGGCCCCGAGGACCAGGGTCACAGCCGCCAGCACCCAGATGGCCGGCTGCCAGTCGGCGCGCATGATGCCGAAGGAGGACACGAACACCCGCAGTAAGGCGGCGAATCCACCGGCCTTGGCCACTGCCGACATGAAGCCGGTCACCGGCGTGGGAGAGCCCTGGTAGACGTCGGGCGTCCACATGTGGAACGGCACCGCCGCCACCTTGAAGCCGAAGCCCACGAGCAGCAGCGCCATGCCGGCCAGGAGTAGTCCGTCGTGGAGCAATACGTTGCGGGCCAGGTAGTCGGCTATCTGCGGCAGGTTGGTCGTCCCGGTGGCGCCGTAGGTGAGGGCGATGCCGTAGACGAAGACGGCCGAGGAGAACCCGCCCAGCACGAAGTACTTGAGCCCGGCTTCGCCCGACTCGGGCCGCTTGGTGTTGAAGGCAGCCAGGACGTACAGGGCTATGGAGAGGATCTCGAGGCCGAGGAACACCACGATCAGGTCGTTGGCCGAGCCCATGATCACCGCTCCCGCCGCCGAGACCAGCATCAGCACGTGGAACTCGGGCCCGCTCACCTCCTCCCGGCGCACCCAGGTGTCGCCCACCAGTGCCGAGATGAACACGGCGCAGGACACGAGCACGGCCACCAGTGCGCTGAAACCGTCTTGGACCACGGCGCCGTCGATGGCCACATGGGGACCGTGATGTCGCACATCCACCCACTGCACGAGCGACACCGACAGGGCGGCCAAGGCCGTGAGCAGAGTGAGGGTGGTGGTGGCCGAGGCCGACAGCGTCCGGCGCGACAGCGCCGAGGCGGCCAAAATGGCCATGGCCCCACCGAGCAGGACCAGCACGGGAAGGATCGAGACGTAGGCGATCTTGGGTATGAGCAGGTGGGCGACCGCCGCCAGCATGGTCATCACGGCCTCCCCGCGGCGACGCCGCCGGTGGACACGGCCGGCTGGTGGGTGCCGGTGGACAGCTCGACCCCTTGCACCAGGCGGTTGACCGAGGGGGTGATCCGGTCGAGCACCGGCTTCGGGTACACACCCAGGAAGAAGATGAGCACGATGAGCGGTGCCACCACCAGTCGCTCACGCCACGACAGGTCGGGCATGGCGGCGGTGGCTTCGTCGGGCTCCTGGTGGAAGGCCTGCTGGTAGGCCCACAACAGGTACAGCGCAGCCAGCACCACACCGAAGGTGGCCACCACCGCCCACCACCGGTGCGTCACGAAGGTCCCGAGCAGGATGAGGAACTCCCCCACGAATCCGTTGAGCCCCGGCAGCCCGATGCCGGCCATCAGGGCCACGGTGAACACGGCGGCCAACACCGGAGCCGGGCGCTGCAGGCCTCGCAACCCCGAGGTGTGCCAGGTGCCACGGCGCTCGTAGATCCAGCCGATGACGATGAAGAGCACGGCGATGATGAGGCCATGGTTGACCATCTGCAGCACGCCACCGGTCACTCCTTGGGTGGTGAGCGCGAAGGTGCCGAGCACCACGAACCCGAGATGGGCCAGCGAGGAGTAGGCCACCAGTCGTTTCAGGTCCTTCGTGGCACACGCCACGATGGCGCCGTAGAGGATGCCCACCACCCCCAAGGTGAGCAGCAGCGGGGCCAGGTCCACCACGGCCCGGGGGAACAGGCTCAGGTCGAAGCGGATGATGCCGTAGGTGCCGAGCTTGGCCATGACAGCGGCCAGGATCACCGAGCCGCTGGTCGGGGCCTCGCCGTAGGCGTCGGGCGACCACGTGTGGAAGGGGAAGACCGGCGCTTTCACGGCGAAGGCGGCGGTGAAGGCCAGGAACAGCAGGATCTGGCTGGCCGTGTCCAGGTGAGTGGCGCTCAGGGCCACCAGGTCGAAGGTGAGGTGACCGGTCTGGCGCTGGTGGATGAAGGCCACCGCCACGATGCCCACCAGCAAGAAGGCAGATCCGATGAAGGTGTAGACGAAGAACTTGATGGCGGCATAGGCCCGGCGGGCGTATCCCCACCCGGCGATGAGGAAGTACACCGGAACCAGGGTCAGCTCGAAGAAGAGGAAGAACAAGATGAGGTCGAGCGACACGAAGCTGCCCAGGC
>DATKSG010000085.1:0-20434 GCA_035531775.1 Acidimicrobiales bacterium
GGGCCCCCGCGCCGGCACCACCAATGGCAGCAGCGCTTCGAGCTCCAACGCTGGCCCGCCCTACAACGCAAGCTCGGGAGCCTCGGCCACAGGGGGCGGGGCGGGGGCCGGATCCGGGGCGGCGTCACAGGGACAGGCGACTTCGACCGCCGCCCCCGTGGCGGCGCCGGACCTACCAGTGGTGAGCGGCCTCACCCCCGATCGAGGGCCACGGTCGGGTGGCACTTGGGTGACGATCGAAGGCTCCGGCTTCACCGGCACCACCGTTGTGCGCTTCGGCTCCCACGCGGCCCGCTTCGTCGTGCTGAGCGACAGCCGGCTCCGGGCCGAAGCCCCGGCCGGAGCGGCGGGCTCGGTGGATGTGGAGGTGACGACGCCGCCAGGCACGAGCGTTCCGAGCCCATCGGGCCGCTACAGCTACCAGTAGCGCCCGGCAGCAGCCAAAGGTGCCCGCCTAGGGCATTTGTGGCCAGAATGGGGCCATGAGCGCAGTGGAGGACGCCGCCGGCGAGGTGAAGGTCTGGTTGGCCGAGAATTGGGACCCCGATCTCACTGTCGGCCAATGGTGGGAGAAGCTCGGCACCGCCGGGTGGTCGGCGCCCAGTCTGCCCGAGCACTCCTACGGCAAGGGCTTGTCGCGTGAGGAGTCGGTGCGCGTGCAGCAGGCCATCGTCGAGTTCGGCGCCCTCGGCGCGCCGGGAGGCCTCGGGTTGCTGCTGGCCGGCCCCACCATCGCCACCCACGGCGACCAAGAGCAGCGCCGGAGCTACATCGGTGACATCGTGACCGGTCGCCAGGCCTGGTGCCAGCTCTTCAGCGAGCCGGGAGCGGGGTCGGACCTGGCCGGCTTGCAGGCCCGGGCCGTGCGCGACGGCGACGAATGGGTCGTTAACGGTCAGAAGGTATGGACATCGGGCGGCCAAGTGGCCGACATGGGCATGTTGCTGGCCCGCACCGACGCCGACGTCCCCAAGCACCAGGGCATCTCCTACTTCGCCATCGACATGCACCAACCCGGCATCGAGGTGAGGCCCTTGCGCGAGATGACCGGCCGGGCGCTGTTCAACGAGGTCTTCATGACCGACGCCCGGGTGAGCGCGGAGGCTGTGATCGGCGGGCTCAACAACGGATGGGCCGTGGCCAACACCACGCTGGCCTTCGAGCGGTCGGGCCTCGGGGCCGGCGGCGGTTCGGCCGCCGGAGGGGCCGCCACGGCGGGCACAGTGGCCGGCGACTTGGAGCGTAGAGCCGGCGACTTCGTGCGCGGCGTGGGCCAGCGCGGCGCCGGCGCCCCGGGCGGCCTTTTCGGCGCCTCGTCGAAGGTGCTCGTGGACCTGGCCAAGGAGAACGGCGCCATCGCCGACCCGAACGTCCGGCAGGATCTCATGCGCCTCCACACGCTCAACGAGATCGCCCGGTTCATGAGTCTGCGCCAGAAGGCCCTGCGGGACTCGGGTGGGGACATCCCCGGGCTGGGCAACATCGCCAAGCTGTCGATGAGCCAGATCCTCCGGCTATCGCGCGACGTGGGCCTGCGCATCCTCGGCCCCTACGGCACGTTGCACGCCTACAGCGCCGACGAACGCCAGGCCCTCGACGCCGCCACCGGCAAGCCCATGGCCGGCCTGGTCACCGAAATGGCACTGTTCACGCAGGCCCCCTCCATCTACGGGGGCACCGATGAGATCCAGCACAACATCATCGGCGAGCGCGTCCTCGGGCTACCCAAAGAGCCCAACAACGACCGTACGACCGCATTCCGCGACCTACCGAAGAACGGATGACAGCCGGCACGCTGGAATTGGGCTTCGAGGAACTACTGGCCGACCACGCCTATGCCGAGCCGCTGGTGGTGGACGGCGTGCACTGCCACGGTGGCTTCGACGCCGACGGCACCTACCTGTCGCCCCGCACACTGCACCGGGTCCCGGCCATCGCCGCCTGGGAGGCCCAGCGGCTCGAGGAGTCCGGGACCGCCATCCTCGACGTGCCCCTCGAGACGTGGCCCGAGAACTTCCCCAACGTGGCGCAGACCAAATTCCTGTTGCGCCACGGCGTGCGTGAGCCCACCATCGCCGCTCTCACCCGCATCGGGACGGTCGAGAGCTTCGGGGCCATGCTGCGCCTACTGCCGCTGCCCGACTTCGCCGGCTGTTTCGTCGAGGACATCACCGGCACCACCGTGTCCCACATCGGAGGGGGCCTGTTCGAGGCCCATGCCCGCGACGAGTCCGGCTTCGGGGGGCTCGCCGGCCACGACCGCATGTGGTTCGTGGCCCGCGACATCGCCTTCGAGAGCCCGCCGACCGAGGACATCACGGCGCGGATGATGGCCCGCATGGGCATTGACCCGACGCCCAAGTCCGACGAGCAACTGGCCCAGGCCCGACGAGCCCAGCTGGCCGGGCGCGTCCTGCCCGACGACGTCGACTTCACCTTGGAGCTGGTGGTGGGCCGGATGATCGGGCTGCTGCTCATCGAGATCTCGGCTTTCCATGGGTTCCGGTGGGCCGAGGCCGTGCTGGCCGACGGAGAGCTGGTGGCCGGTGATGGTACGGCGGCGCGCCTGGTCTCCTACATCCGGGCCGACGAGACCCCGCACGTGGCCTATCTGCGCACCGCTCTGTCGGAGATGCGCGACCGCACCTGGAAGGGCAAGGGATCCAATCGCTACGCAGGCGCCGACATGGTCGGGCGTCTGTGGGACCGCGCCGTGGCTGACTCGCTGCTGTTGCGCCGGAGCGAGAACCTGGCCTTCGTCATGGACGAGATCGAGCAAGCCGTGGCCCGGCACCCCGGAGGCGACGGCCTGGTCGAGGAGATGCTGTCGCTCGGCTCGGTTGTTCGCCTGGCCGACGGGCGTCTGGCCGACGCCGAGGGCGACCACCTCCTGGGCTGAGGCTCAGCGCAGGGCGAAGCCGGCTTCGGCCAGCAGCTCCTCGCTCACCTGCCACAAGGTGGCAGCGGCCTTCTGCGAACGGGCGTGGCGCGACATGTGGCCGGGACGGCAGCGCACGTAGTAGCCGCCGCTGCGCCCGGCCAGCTCCGGTGACGAGGCGAGATAGATCGACGTGCGCGCCCCGGCCGAGGCCGGGATCTCGAACAGGCGGACCACCTTGTTGCCGAGCCCCACGATGCCGCGCAGGTCGCCGTCCATGCCGAAGCCGCTGCGCACCGGGCCGGGGTGGGCGGCGTTGGCCGTGACTCCGGTGCCCGACCATCGGTGAGCCAGCTCGCCGGTGAAGAGGAGGTTGGCCAGCTTGGAACGGCTGTAGGCCTCCAGGGCCACGTAGGCGCCCTCGGTCTGCAGGTCGTCGAAGCGCATCCCGAAGGCGGCGAAGTGGTGCCCGACCGAGGAGAGGTTGACCACCCGGCTGGGCGACGAGGCCCGTAGCCGCTCGGCCAGCAGGTTGGTCAGGTAGAAATGGCCAAGGTGGTTCACGGCGAAGGTCTGCTCGTAGCCCTGGGCCGTGACTTGGCGGGTGGACCAGATGCCGCCGGCGTTGTTGACCAGGACGTCGAGACGGTCCCACCGGGCCAATATCTCCTCGGCACAGCGCCGCACCGAGGCCAAGTCGGCCAGGTCGAGCGACACCGTCTCCACCACTGCATCCGGGGCCCGGGCTCTGATCTCCTCGGCGGCGGCCTGGGCGCGGCCCGGGTGACGACAGGCCAGCACGGTGGTCGCCCCCATGGCAGCCAGCGCGGCGGCCGTCTCCTTGCCGATGCCCGAGTTGCCGCCGGTGACGACGACCACGTTGCCTTCCATGTCGGTGGCCTCCTTGTCCGGCGACGAGTATGCAACAGTCTTGAGGAGCCATCTTGGCCAGGGGGTGTTCCGTGGACCAGCGCTTCGCCTACGCCGTCGACTGGAGGTTCGTCCCCCTGTGGGCGCCCTTCGGTCTCCGGCCTCGCCACGACGGGGTGACCTTGACCGAGGATGGGCGGCTGCTGGCCACCTTCGGACTCCTGCGGCTCGAGACCCCCCTGGCCAACGTGGAGGGGGCCCATGTAACCACCGACTACCGCTGGTGGACGGCGGTGGGGGCCCGCCTGTCGTTCGTGGACGACGGACTGACCTTCGGCACCAACACCGCCGGCGGGGTGTGCGTGCACTTCGCCGAGCGTGTCCCGAGCCGGCTCCGGCGATCGGGCCATTCGGCGCTCACCGTGACCGTGGCCGACCTCCAGGGCCTCGAAGCCGCTCTCGGCCCGGCCTCGCCGAGGCCCTGACCGGCCCACACGTCCGCGCCCCCTTAGCCTCCGAAGCCCGCCTGGCGCAGATCGAGCCCGATGGGGTTGACGACCGGGAACAGCCCGGCCGTCACCACCGCCGCCGTCATGGGCGCCAGCAACCCTGCCAATTCCTCGCTGCGGGTGTCGCCGAGCCGGCTCCAAGGCCCGGCGGCCAGCCGGTCGGTGTCGTCCTCCACGCCCCGGCGCCACGACCGCCCGGTGTCGGTCAGACCCCCGTCGCTGTCGAGTAGCCCGCGCTGGCGCAAATGCTCGGCGGCCGCCGTCCATTCGTCGTCGCTCCAGCCCCGTGCCGCCTGCAGAATGGCGCGGCTGATCACGCCGGTGCCGACCATGACCACGTGGGCCTCACAACCACCCACCTCCGACTCGACGAGGGTGGCGACGTGCCCGTCGCCGCGGTGCTCGCGCAAGACCGTGGCCGCCTGCCACAGCGCCAGGAGCGGTTCGTCGGGAGGTGCGAGGGCCAGGTTGGCCGCAGCCAGGGGCCGGCCCTCAACCGACAGGCCTTCGGTGGCGGCTAGGGCCAGTTCGGCGGTCCGCTCGAGCGCCCGGGCGGATGCTGCGCCGGCTATGAGAGGTCCGAGCGCCTGAGCCACCCCGGTCAGGCGGGCTTCGAGGACCGACGCCGGAGGGGCGAAACCCCATGCATCGGGGAGGGCCCGGCGCACCAGGGCCGGGGCGAAGTTGTAGAAGGTCGCCTCGACCACAGCCGGGCCAACCGGTCCCATCGGCGCCGCCCGGGCGGCGAAGTACCCCATCCAGAACCCCTTGAGCCCGGCGCCGCGCAAAGCCTCGGCCGCTTCGGGGGCGAAGTAGGTCACCGCGTGGAGCGGTTCGAGCAGCCGCCACATCCGGCGAGCCGTGGGGTCCGCAGTCGTGGTCATTGGCCTGGCCCGCTCACGGGCGGCATTGTCGCACAGGGCGGCGCATGGGCCGTCGAGTACGATCGGTCCTGTGAGCGGCGGCTCCTGGCGGAAAAGAACGAGGCGACGCGCCCTGGTGGGACCGGTTCGGCGCGCCACGATGCCGGCTCTGGCGGTGACGGTCGTCTCGTCGGTGGGGTCGGTGTCATCGGTGGGGTCGGTGGGTTCGGTGGCAGCATCAGGAGGAGCGAACTGCGCTTGGGCCCTGCACTTCGACTCGGCCGTCGTCAACGTGGCTTATCCCGACACCGCAGCCAGTTACTGGGTGACCCGGCTGCCAGCGGTGCCCGGGGAGACGTTGTCGTTGACAAGCCGCTATCCCCATGCCCGCTACATGTCGTTCACCTCCTACGACACTTCGCTCCAATCGGCCGACGGCCTGAACGACGTGAGCATGGTGCCCGACCCCGGCAGCACCAACCCCTTTGTGGCCGGGGCCGGCCGGACGACGACGGCGCGTTCGTACCACGCCACCGTCGTCTTCGGCGCTCCTCCGGCGTCGGGCCCGGCGCCCAACACCCTGTACACCACGAGCGCTGATGGCAGCCGGGTGGGCACCGACTTCTTCCTCATCTACCGCGTGTACGAGCCCGACAACGGCCTCGCGGCAGACGGAGGCGCTGGCCTGCCGGCCCTCGCCGTCGACCTGGCCGGACAGCACGTGGCGGTGCCCGACTGCCCGACTGCGACCTTGCCACCAAACGACGTCAATGCCACGGTGGCCGGGACCAGCATCGGCTACCCGAGGAGCGGCAACAGCATCACCGGCGGCAATCCCCCGGTGTGGCACAAGTTCATCAACTTCGAGACGTCCTATGCCCAAGCCACCCAGACGTCGATCACGGGATCCACCCTGCCCGACACTCTGGTTCCCATCACGACGTCGCTGCCCAAAGGCGGCTTCCTCGACAACCCTGACAACTCCTACATCGCCACCACATTGAACTTCGGATGGGGAGCGGTGAGCGTCTTCCGGGGACGTCTGCCCACCACGGCCAGGACACTCGACGGTGAGCCCACCATGGGGAGCGGCAAGCAGCTGCGGTATTGGTCGATGTGCAGCAACGAGGCCTTCAGCCAGCGCGTCTACGCGTGCCTCATTGACGACCAGGTGAAGACCTACGACTCCCAGGGGGACTACATCTTGATGGTGTCCGAATCGGCCGACCGGCCCTCGGACGCAGTCCCAGGTTGCGCCGTGAACTGGTTGCCGGCCGGGCCGGCACCCGACACCGTGCTCATCCTGCGCAACATGCTGGCCGACCCGGGCTTCGCCCAGTCGATCCAGCGGGCGACACCGGGATCAGAGGCCGCCGACATGGGCCCCTACTACCCGGCCGGGAGCTATTTCCTCACCCCGGCGGCCGCTGCTTCTGCTGCCGGCTGCCCGGCTGCGGTCGCCTTCAACAACCCCTAAGGCGCCTGCTGGCTCAGCACGTGGACAGCGGAGCGGCCACGCCGGGCCCGACCGACGGGGCGTCCACCACGCCGGCGTCGACTGATCGCACGACAGCCCCCAGGTAGACTACATACCACTGCCCGCGCCACGAGATGAGCGAGGCGACGCCGAAGGATCTCGTATCGCCGTCCTCCACGTACACGAGACGCGAATTGGCCACCTCGAAGTACCCGATCCGATTCGAGCACTCTCCGGGTATCACCCAGTGCGCTCTGCCCGGTGGGATCTCCAACCCGACCAACACCGCCGAGGTCGGGCTCGGCCCGAGCAAGCGGTGGGCGGCGGCGATGTCTAGGCCGAACGCTGCGAGCAACCGGTCTCGGTAGTCGGCGCCCGGATCGGGTATGTCCTTGAGCTGTAGGTAGGCGGCCTCGGGGAAGAACGACTCCAGCGCCGGGGCAGCCGTGCCCTCCACCACACCGGACCACAAGGCGGCCACGGTCGCTGTCAGTTGGGGAGACGACGGCTCCGGCAGTACATCGGTCTGGGGCAGGGCCCCGGGGTCGACCGTGGTGGACGGCTCGCTCGGCACGGTGGCCAAGCCCGAGGTGCCATGACGCGCCAGGTGGATGGCCGGGCCGGCACATCCTGCCGCCGAGGCGGCGAAGACAATGCACAGGGATACGACGAGCAGCGGCGGCGCCGAGCCGAGGCGCCGAACCAGAGCGATCAGCCGAAACCGGCGAGGGCACCGCTGTCGACGAAGTCGAGCAGCTCACGATCGTGCTGGTAGGTGAGGGCGCGGCGGGCCACGTCGAGCTCGAGCCAGCGCACTTCGTCAACCTCGTCGGTGAGGATCCGCCCCCGCTCGGCAAAGGTGACGCCGGAGGCCGGGTCCATGAACCAGTAGGCCACCACCTTGGGCCTACCCCGTCGGTCGTGGTACTCGGTGCACCCGGCGAAGCGGTCGAGCACGCAGCGATACCCCGTCTCCTCGAGGACCTCGCGCAGGGCGCAGTCCTCGAAGGACTCGCCCCGCTCGAGCTTGCCCTTGGGCAGTGACCAGTCGTCGCGCCCCGGGCGGTGGACGACGGCCAGTTCGACATGACCCCGGCCGGCGTTGCGCAACAGGACCCCCCCGGCCGCTCGCACGGACGGGGGCCCTGGGCGGCTAGGCAGCTGCCTGATCACGGATCGACCCATACCCGGTCGAAGTTACCGTCACCCCACGGCGCAACGGGGGATCCGGGGGCACCCGGCCACGGCGACTTGTAGCGTGGCCGTGGTGCCCACCGGTCGCCCCACTCCCAGCGAGGTCGAGACGGAATGGCAGTTCGACGCCATCGACCTGCGCCCGGTGGAGCGTTGGCTGGCCGAGGTTACGCCCCCGGCGGCGGCGGGATCCCCCTCCGAGCCTCCCCTCGACAGCCTCGTGACGGCGTCCCCCTCGACAGCCAAGCGCCTGATAGACCGCTACCTCGACACTTCCGACTGGCGCATCGCCCGGGCCGGCTTCGTGCTGCGGGTACGCGAAGCGCCGGCCGGGCTCGAGGTCACCTTGAAGGACACCGCTCCGGCCACGGCCGGATTACGACGGCGGATCGAGATCACCGAACCCCTGCCGGCCGGCGGGATCGGATCCCTCGGCACCGAAGGACCGGTCGGTCGCCGGCTCCATGCCCTGGTGGCGTCCCGGCCCTTGCTCGAGGTGCTCGAAGTCCGCACGCGACGCCGGCCCTACACGCTCCGGGTGGGGGCCGACACCGTGGCCGAAGTGGCGCTCGACGACACAGTCATCAGTGTGGGCACAGGTAGCCAACCGGTGCGGTTGCGCCGGGTCGAGGTGGAGGTGGAGGCGGCCTGGGTGGAGCGACTGGGTGACCTGGTCGGGCGGATGCAGGCCCAATGCGGGCTCCAGGCGGCCACCCTTTCCAAGTTCGAGGCCGGCATGCTGGGCGGCGGAGTGGAGATCCCGTCGGCCACCGAGTTGGGGCCCACCTCCGTGTCGCCTAGCTCCTCCATCGGGGATGTGGCCTACGTGGTCCTGCGCCGCAACCTGGTCGTCATGCTGGAGCACGAAGCCGGAACCCGGTTGGGTGACGACGCCGAGGATCTGCACGACATGCGGGTGGCCACCCGGCGGATGCGAGCAGCGCTCGACCTCTTCGCCGACATGCTCCCGGTGCGCGCTCGCCACTACCGGGTGGAGCTCGGTTGGCTGGCCGATGCCCTGGGGGCGGTGCGCGACCTCGATGTCCAGCTCGAGGGGATAGACAGCTGGAAGTCAGGGGCCGTCGAGGACGACCACGGGGCGCTGGGCGACCTGGCCACCCTGATCGAGCGCGAGCGCGACGACGCCCGCCGACGGCTGCTGCACTGCCTCGAGTCGGCCCGCTACGAGCGCCTCGTCACTTCGATGTCGACCATGCTGCGCCAGGGCCCGTCACGGCGCTCGGCGGCTGCTCGGGTGCCGGCAGTGGCTGTCGTCCCAGACTTGGTGCGGGACCGTCACCGGTCCGTCACCAAGGCGGCGGCGCGCGTCCGACGCAGCCAAGACGCGCAAGATTTCCATCGCCTTCGCATCCGCTGCAAACGCCTGCGCTATGCCCTGGAGTTCGTGTCCGAGGTCTATCCGGGACAAACGTCTCAGTATGTGAAGAAGGTGACGTCGGTCCAAGACGTCCTCGGCCTGATGCAAGATGCCCGTGTGGCAGTCGAACGGCTCCAGGGCCATGCCGCTTCCGGAAAGCCGCCGCTGTCGCGCCTCACCGTCTTCGTGATGGGAGGCGTGGCCGAGCGCTACCGGGCCGAGGCCGCCAGACGGGCTCGGCGGGTGCCCAAGAAGCTGGAGGCGATTACCGGCACCAGGTGGCGCAAACTCATCACCCACATGGAGGCCAAGCGGGTGGAATCAGCCATTCGCTACGGCCGCCCGGCTCCGGCCCGGGTCCAAGCTGGCGCACCTGACCCGGCGGCAACGGAAGGCTTCTAAACGGAGATGGCGGCGGCCAGGTGGAGGCGGCCGAGATCACCGAGACTCCCCGTTGCGGCACTCACCTCAGCGAGCAGGGGAGCAGCGCTTCGAGCCCGGCGGCGAGGGCTGCCGCCGGCACGGCGCCAGCAGAGAGGAGGCCGGTCAGCCAGTCGAGGAACGTCGTGAACACGCCAACGTCGTCCACCAACTGAGCGGCGGCCACGAAGCGCACGATGTAGACGAGGTCTTCGGATGTCCGGGCCAACTGGGCCGGGCTATAGCTCAACATGGCCGGGAAGCGGTCGGTTAGGACACCGAGTGCCACTCGGCCGGTCGCTACGGCGGGGAGGAGTTCGTCGTGCTGCTGATACGTCGCCGGTCTGGAGCCGACCAAGGGCTCGACCGAGCATGCGCCGGTTGGACAACCTCGTCAGCGTGTCGACCGACGCATCCTCGGCGAAGGAGATGTCGACGGGCACCGCGTCAGCCTCGGCCATCCGAGCCGGGACCACATCTCCACCCAAGCCAATTACCGCGTCAGCGGCCACGCGCCGAGCGCCTGCCGGGGAGTTGATCCACAGCAGGGCCCTGGTGGCCTCGAGCACTACCTCGAGTGCCCCGGCGGCGCGGAGGGACCCGTCGTGGCCTCACGCGAACGGCCTAGGCCGGCGCCACGGGACGACCGGAGCCGTGCAGAAATGCCTTTCGACCCTGCAACTCCGATTTCGCCCGAGAAAGAATCCGTCTAGACACAGGCCCGGCGGTCCGTCATGCCCCTCCGTTCCTGAGCCATCGTTTGCCTACCTCGGCCAACAGTCGCACAACGTATCCACGCAGAGGCACGGTCGATGGGCCGCCGCGGGGAAGCACTCCCGACAGCCCCGGAAAGGGCGCAACACTGGTAGGACACCACAGGGCGAGCGCCTCAACTGAGGCCTCACCGATCGGACGTGATGGCGGTCGTAGCACAGAGTTTCGCCGAGGGCGTACTGAGGAGGAGGCGTCAACCGCCGGCTCGGGACGGCGTCATGCCCATGGCGTGGTTCCCACGGTTCATCATCGTGGCCCTGACGGCGGCGGCGTTCGCCGGCTTGCGAGCGGCCGGGTGGCTCGGCGCGCTGTCCTTGGTCGCCCTTATGGCCATTTTGGTGACCGGCGGGGTGCTCACCGAATTGAGCGTGCGGTGGGCCGCAGCCCGGGGTCGCTTCGGCATCCTCATCGTCGTCCCCATGTTGAGTGTGGGCACCGTCATCTACTGCATCGGATGGGGCCCGGCGCTGGCCATCGGCTACTTGTTCCCTCTGAGCGAGTCGGTGAAAGTGGGTACTTCACCACCATGGAAGCTGGGGTATGCCGCCGCGCTGGCCAGCATGGCGGGCGGCGAATTGGCCACGGCCACGGGCCTTGTGCACAGTTACATCCCGTCTCCCTACGATCATGCGCTGGCTCTGCTGGCCACCATGGGACTGGGGTTCGTGATCCACATGCTCGCCTCGCTCAACACCGCCCGTCAGGCAGCCACCGCCGGGCTGGCCGAGCGGGAGGAGAGCTTCCGCCTCATGTTCTTGAACAACCCTCGTCCGATGTGGGTCTACGACGAGCAGTCCCTCGCCGTGCTATCTGTCAACGACGCCGCCGTCGCCCTGTACGGCTTCAGTGAGGACACGTGGTTGAACATGTCGATCGTGGATCTCCGGCCCCAGGCACAACGAGCGTCCCTGCTCGAGAATCTGGGCCGCGCCCGTGACGACCTCGAGCATTCGGGGCCCTGGCAGCACCAACTGGCTGACGGCACGATCATCGAAGTCGAGATCGCCTCGCACCGAGTCTCCTACATCGGTCGGCCAGGTGTGCTCGTCATGGCCACCGACGTCACCGAACGCAACCGGCTTGAACGCCGGCTCCGCCACAACTCCGACCATGACGAGCTCACCGACCTGGGCAACCGCCGGGCTCTACGAGAGCGCCTCGAGGCGGCCGAGGACCATGCCCGGACCACGGGGACGGCCGTGGCCCTGCTCGTCATCGACTTGGATCGGTTCCACGAGATCAACGGAGCGCTGGGATCGGCGGCCGGGGACGACGTGCTCAGGCAGGTGGCCCAGATCTTGGTCGAGCACATCGGTCGGCCCGACGACGTGGCCAGGGTGGGCAGCGACGAGTTCGCCGTAGTGGCTTCGCTCGGGAGCGGGGCCGTCCTGGCCGAGGCGCGCACGCTGGCCGAGGACGTCCTGCGCCAACTGAGCCGGCCGCTCGCCTTCGGAGCGACCGAGATCAGCGTGGAGGCGAGCATCGGCGTGGCCCTCGGGCCAGGCCCGGAGGGGGCCGCCACCGCCCTGGTGCCGAGCGCCCAGGACGCCCTGGTCAAAGCCAAAACTTCTCTCGGTCGACTGGAGCTCATCGACCTACGAGGCCAGCGCTTCGTCGAGCATCGGGTCGCCGTCGTAGCCGAACTGCGTCGAGCCATCGAGCACGGGGATCTCTGCCTCCACTTCCAACCCAAGGTGTCGTTGGTCGACGGAGCTGTCGTCGGCATGGAAGCCCTAGTCCGTTGGCAGCACTCGACGCGGGGGCTGCTTTACCCCGACGCCTTCATCCCGCTGGCCGAGCGCACGGGCCTCATGAAGCCGCTCACCGCCTTCGTGGTCCAAGAAGCCATCACCCAACTAGCCGGGTGGCGTGCCGCTGGATTCGACCTGACGGTGGCGGTGAACCTGGGGACGGCCAACCTCACCGATGTCGAGCTCCCGGACGCAGCCGCCTCGCAACTTGCACGGGCATGCCTGCCGGGGTCCGCATTGGTCTTCGAGATCACCGAAGGAACCGCCATGGTGGACTCCGAACGCACGTTGGCCGTCGTGCACCAACTGAGTGAGGCGGGGATCGAACTCTCCATCGACGACTTCGGCATGGCCCACTCGTCATTGGCCCGGTTGCGAGACCTCCCCATCAGCGAGATCAAGCTGGACAAGACCTTTGTGGCCGGCATGGTCCACGATCATGGCGCCCTGACAATCGTCCGGTCATCGATCCACCTGGCTCACGACCTCGGCATGCGGGTGGTGGCCGAGGGCATCGAGAGCGCCGAAGTGGCCACCATGCTCACCGGCCTCGGCTGCGACATCGGGCAGGGGTACTGGTTGGCTCGCCCCATGCCGGCTGATGCTGTGGTCGAGTGGCTAGACCAGGCCGTGGGATCGGTCCACTTGGGCAGCGGCTGTTCCTGAGGATCACCCCACACGACATTTGCCAGGGCTTTCAGCCAGCGGTCTGGTGTTGGGCGAGTCTCACACCTGACAGGTGCCGTTCCAGCCACCGGAAAAGTACGGAGGCGGGCCGCCGCCGAGGTTGTTGGGCTGGGCCGGCTCGGTGATGGCGCCTCCGGCGGTGAGAAAGGCGGCGATCTGGTCCTGGGCGGCGCAGGAGTAGTTGGGTGCTCCGTGGGGATCGCCGTCGCTGCGCACCGGATCGGGAACATCCGATGGTGGCGGTGGGCTCGTGCCGTACCCGTCGGCCCCAGCCGGTCCGGCATCGAAGACGACAATCGCCGACCCGGCATAGGGGAGCGATCCGATGGCCTTGATGTCCCAGAACGGGGAGGAAGCCGAGTAGGAGTACGGACCGATCGGGTCGTTGGTCCCTGACAGCCGGCTGGCAAGCAACTCCGGCTCGATGCCTTCGGCCCCGATGGTCCGGGCCTCGTCCTCGGCGGTTATGTCGGCCACCTGGTGATCGCCCCAGGCCATCTGCATGAGGACCTGGTGGTCGGGGGTGTCGGGCAACAGCCCTCCCCCGGCCGTGGCCGTCATGTGGGTGGCGTAGCCGTCGGGGTCGGCCCGGTCCCACAGGTTCTGGATGAGGTCGAGCGTCAGCTGGCGAGTGGCCTGGTCGGGGTAGAAGAGGTCGAGGAGCTGGGAGTAACCCAAGTCCCCGGGAATGTTGGTCGGGCTGGTGGCGTCCTGCGCCAGGAGCTGGGCGATGTCCTCGTTCGCCACGTAGTCACTCGAGCGGGGGAGCAACATGGAGTAGTCCATGCCAGGTACCCCCAGGGCGCAATGCTTCACATCGACCGATATGGCACACACGGTGCCGCCGTAGATGCCACCTTGACTGCTGCCGTGGTAGTAGGCGTGGCTGGTATCGATGAACGACCGGCCATCACCGTATTGGAAGGCGGCGTTGGAGGAGAACCCGCCCTTGCCGATCATCACGCGCTGTAGATAGAGGAAGTTCAGCTCCCCCTGCTCGGTGCGGTCCACCAGAATCGGGAAGTTCGAGAGATCAGCCAGTGCGACCACGGCATTTGGCACGTCCGACTCGGAGAACCCGAACCAGTCAGTAGCGCAATACATCATCCCGAGGTTGGCGAGAGCCTCGTTGTCACGGCCGTTGACCTGGCTGGCGGTCCCGAAGAGCCCGTGGCCGAACTCCACCGGTCGAAGCAGCTGGCCGGCCTCGAAGGCGTGCCGGCCCACGTTGCATATGAAGTTCGCCTGATAGGTCTGACCCGCTACTTGGTGAGGTACGGCATAGGGATCTACGGGGTTCAAGGCGAACTCCCCGGGAGAGGGACAGTCGTCGAAGGGGCTGCCGCCGAGGGCGCCGAGGAACTCGTTGACGAAAGCATCTGCCTCCCCGCCCAGGGTCGATCCGACCGTGCCGAGATCACCGGCGACCGTGCCGTAGAGGTCGTCGCACTTCTCTGGAGGTGAACAGGTGGGTGCGATGTAGCACGGGACGGTGAAGGTGCCGGTGATCCGTCGGGCAACGGAGACGTTCTGTGAGGGAGTGAAGTTGGTGACCGACTCCACGGTGAAGGCTGGAGATTTAGAATCAGGAGTGATCAACCCCTTCCCCATGTCGGCCTTCGTCTCGCCCAGCTGGGACAGAGCGTCGTCTCTTATGGCCAGCAGCCGCCCGGTGACGCTCCTGGTACTGGCCGTGGTGAAGTCCCAGGCCAGGTACAGGCTGGACCGGTTCCACCCCGCCTCAGCCAGGTCGGCGAAGATCTTGTCCATATGCGACGTGCGCGGGTCGGACACTGGAGCAGCACCATCGCGATACGCCGTAAACGCTGCGGAAGGCTGAGCCCGAGCACCGGTATCGGTGGAGAGATGTCGCAAGGCCACGATGTAGCGGTGGCCGTCGAGGAGATTCTTGGCCGGATGGATCATGAGGTCCTGCTGGATCGTGCCGACTGCCCCGGCCGGGACCAAGCCGGCCTCTGATGTGTACTGGTCGACCTCCACCCAAACAGGCTGGATCTCGCCGGTCGTGGCATCGAGCAGGATCACGCCAAGGCTCGAGGGGTCGTCGTTCATGGCCAGGTCGGTGTCGGGTGGGAGCCCCGATGGGACGAGATCCTTGTTGGACGTCATACCCGGCACCACGGTGAGGATCTGAGACCCTGCCGAGAATCCGTCGCCCGCATTCCATGCCGTGGGCACGATGGGCTTGCCGCCGATGTTCCTCGGCATGGCCGCGATGTTCAAGTCGAGCCGGCGGGTCGTCGCCGTGGCGGGATCGTAACGGGTGAACCAGTCGTTGGGATACGGAAGCATGCACTGCGATGGGTCGATCGGGTCGCAGCCCGCTGGATCAGCGGCCAGGCCCGGATTGGCGGTGTCAGACCATCCGCCCCAGCCGTCGTGATCGTGGTTGACCCACTGGCCGACATGGACCGGCGCCGACAGCGAACTCAGTCGCGCGCTCGGCGTGGCGACCATCAGTACTGGGACAGCGGCCAATGCCGCCCACGTTGCACCGCTCCGCCATGCAGCCCGGCTTGGACCGCGACGTCGTCTCCTGCTGCCGCCCATCGTTCCCCTCCGCCTGAAGAACCTCCTACCTTCTTAGTCGTTCTTGTCGGCGGACGCACAACGTGCCGGGCCACCAGGCCAGACGGCACCCGACTGGACAGCAATCATCCATCGCCTGCACGTCGCACGTCAGCAGGCACGAACACCTCGGGAAGCACGTCTAGCGACCCGGGGCGACGTACCTGGTAGCCGGAATCACGCACCGCAGCAATCTCGTAGCCCGGTGCCCATTGCCCAAGTTGGTATCGAGTGCGGACCTCGACCGGCGCCGCCAGCGCATGAGCCTCGGCGCCGAGGTCCGGCGTGGCCATCGCCCCAGCCGCGTTTCCGGGGAGGAGGCAGGCATCTTCGCTTGTAATGTCGCCCACCCTGGGCCCCGACGAAAGGCGCACGAAGACATCGCGGCTCCCGTCTGCGGGCGCTAGGAAGCCAAACTCCCTTGTGGAGTTCGTCCATCTGAGCATGCCCTTCACCATCGCCTCTCCCCCTCTTTGGCCGATCTCATCACCGAACCGGCTAATGCCAACGAATCGGAACTACTTCCATCGTGCGTCCGTCCTCGACCTTTGACCCAGCAACCGGTCCCGGCACGGCGGGCAGAGCCACCACCTGGTGGAGTCGCCCGGGACAACCGACGGATGTTGCACGAAGCTCAGGCGGCAGCGTCCGCACTTGACCGGGTCAACGAGCACATCCTCCTCGGTGTCCTCCTCGACTGACGCTGGCGCGACGGCGAGGTGGGGGAGATGAATTGGGATGACGGACATGGCGCTCCTTCGGTAAACCTCAGAAGAAGGCGTCGAGCCTGCACGGGGCGACAACCGGATAACGGTCGTCCTGCCCAAACAAGGCGTCACTCCCAAGAGGGGACATCACCATGATACCAGCAAGCCCGCTCGGTGCCTCCACCGCCGCATTGCCTCATCAAAAACCTCCGCGTAGCCATTTACGTGCCTCACCAGAGAATCTCCGCTTCGAGGCGGTGATCCGCGGTCCGGCGGCGGGCACGGATCACGCCTTCGTGATGGAGCTTTCGATGAACCCAACGCCAGGCCGTGACAAAGAAGATGGCGACCGCCTACAAGCGGGCTACCAGGGCCGATAAGACCCGGACCTCGACGAGCTGGTCGGAATCGGGGCAGATCGGTATCGCCGGCCGATGGTGTGGCACCATGATGCACCGCACCGGCCCGAGGCGTTAGGCCACGGCGACTGATTCGGTGCTTGAGGTTCCGGCAGGAGCGACTCGGGCGACATCTGATCGCGCCAGGCGTTGAAGCGGCACATAGGGACCGCTTAGGGTCGTCCCCATGGAGCCGGGGATGGAAGAAATCCACAACGGTGACACGATCTGGCGCTTCGATCGGGACTTCCTGGAGTCGAGGTGGGCTTGCCTGTGGGGTCAAGGATGCCAGGGCATCGGTCCCGTCCCAGCGGAGCATCTCGGCCTCGGCTGCTGCTCTATCGGCGCTGACCTGGGAGATGCGGACGAGGCTCGGATGATCTCCGCGCTCGCGGCCACGCTGGCCCCGGGCTGCTTCGAGAATCGGGCCGAGGCCGACGAGGGTGGGATTTTCAGCGACAACGCCCGCACCCACACACGGGTTGTCGACGGCGCCTGCATCTTCCTCAACCGCCCAGGATTCGTCGGCGGTGCGGGCTGTGCGCTGCACCTGGCGGCCATCGAGGCGGGCGAGTCAACGATCGATTGGAAGCCGTCGGTGTGCTGGCAGCTGCCTATCAAGGTGGACTGGGAGCCAGGTGCTGATGATTCCGAGGTGGCGACGGTACGCCGCTGGACGCGCCGCGACTGGGGCGCAGAGGGCGAGACAATGGCGTGGTGCTGCACTGAGGGTTCGTTGGCCTACGTGGGCGACCGTCAAGTGATCGACTCGCTGGGCGCTGAGTTGGAAGCGATCATCGGCACCGAGATCTATGTCGAGTTGCGCCACCGGATTACGGGGCAATAGCCGCCCGACCAGCAGTCACGTCCTTTGTGGCCGACCTAATGCCAGCCCTACGCGGTTCCTGATTCTGCAGGCCTCAGTCCGGTCCCATGGCCCTCGATGCCTAGGCGCGTCCTACGGCGAGTGCTCTTGTACCGGACCTAGGGCTCGATCACGGTCCAGCCGCGACGACGAAGCTCGACAGCGAGCTGCTCGGCAGGCATGCGGCTCATCATCTGCTCTTGGGCGGACAGCTTCCACGCGGGTCCAGCGACCTGGGTGATCCCTCCAACCTCTGCGTCCTGAAGCCGGTCGATGAACGTCGCCGCCTCGTCGCGAGTGAACTTGCCGGCGGCCTGACGCTGGGTGAACCCCATAGGGCCGCGCGCGTCACGGAAGTCGGTGTGGCCGGCGTCCTTGAGGAGGGTCAGCAGGTCCTGTACCTGCTTCGCCGACGCCGGTGGGCCTGACTGTTGACCGAACGCCATAGCAGACAGTCTTGCCGATCTGGCAATAGAACGTCTTCATCCACGCCGACCGCTTCTCGGCTTCGAGCAGCCCGAGCGCATTTCTGCCACGCCTAATCGGCCGCGTTCAGACGCCCGTCGACAAACCACATCCGACGCTGGTGGTAGTGGTGCGCCATGCCACAACTGGGGCACCTTCTGTAGGCCTGCCAGAGCTCGGTGTCTTCGGCGGTTGACCTACGCCAGGGGACCTCCGGGATCCCTCCGAGTCCTACTCGTCTATCTCCGGCTCCGGGCCATCGACGTTGATCGTCGGTACGCCATAGCCCGTCCGCACAATGACCAGGTGACTTTCCTCCTTACCGCTGTTGCCTTCACGGTGGATGGCGCCCTTGGAGACGTGGACAAAGTCCCCCACAACCGCGGTGACCACTTCTGATCCACCTGGACCTGACTCGATTCGCAGATTGCCGTCGACGACATAGATGGCAGTGTCATAGTCACCGTGGTGATGCCATCCCGAAGTCATACCGGGAGCTGTCCGTACGTATCCAGCCCAGAATCCGTCGGAATCGAAGGCGCGCTCGCGAACTATTCCGGGTGTGGGATCAGCTTCGACTCGATCATCGGGACGCACTAGTCGTACCTTGTCGCCTTCGCTCATTCCCTAAGTTTGCCCCAAGCGACTGGGTGAGAACCCCTGCTATTCCGGGCGGAGCGAGAGCGCCAAGCGTGGCACGACGAATGACACGAGAAAGATAGGCAAGAACCTCTTGCCGGTGCATCGGAAACCGACCACCTGGCCCTCGGCCGAGTCGAAGTTCAGAGTGCGGCTCAAGTTTCGGCCGTTGCGGACTTGCAGGGTGTGATGTCCAGCTTCGATCGGTATGTGGATCGTCTCGTTCATTTCGAGCGCCCCGACATGCTCGCCGTCGACCATGATTTCGAACGTGCCACGACGTACCTCCACCCCGATCGCTTTATGCGTCACCTTGAGAGTTGCCGACATCTTCAGCCTCCTTTTGCATCTGTCGATCGGCCGTCGCACCGAGCCCCTATACCGCCGGCGCCTGGAGTTCCCTACGTCAAATCGCCTTGTCGCGCGTCCCGTGGGCGACGACGATCCCGTGAAGTCGTGATATCATGCTTTCATGCCTAAGCAGACCACCGTACGGTTGCCCGAGGACCTGGCCGAGCAGGCCGAGGCGGTGGCCCGGGTCCAGGGCTCAAGCGTGAATGCCCTCATCGTCGACGCCCTCGAGCACGAGATCGAGAAGGTTCGAGCCGACAAGGACTTCACCGATCGAGCCGAGCGGCTCCTGGAGCGAGACAAGGAACTGCTGGACCGACTCGGGCGGTGACTCGGTACCTCACGCTGTCCGAGTATCTCTGGCTGGCCGAACGGGTGACAGGCGTCGACGCCGGCGTCTTCGGTCGATCGGGCCGCATCGAGCTCGCCGACTCCGCTCTGCATGCGCCCCAGGCGAGCTTCGGCGGCGAGGAGTTCTACCCGGACCTTCTTGAGAAAGCCGCCGTCCTTGCCTGCCGGCTTTCCTGGAACCACCCCTTGCCGGATGGGAACAAGCGGTCAAGTTGGGCTGCACTCGTTCTGTTCCTAGACCTGAACAACATCCTCTGGGCACCCGATCCACCCGATGTCGACGAAGCCGAGCAGGCGATGCTGGCGGTTGCGCCCCACCACGTGGACGAACAGTGGCTTACCGAGTGGCTCAGGGCAAGGACTCGGCCTCGCGATTAGCGGCGTCATTTGCGGATAGGCGACTGGTTCCACGGAGCCGCACTACTCCGGCACGTATGCGTGCCGTGGAGCTCAGCGTGCTGGAACTTGGAAAGTGTCCAGAGCGTCAGAAGGAACTCCGAGGGTCCCGTCGGACAGCCGTACCCGTGGGAGTTTCTTCTCGTACATCGCTTGGATGATTACCCGGGTAGGAACACCCAGGCGGCGCGCTGCTTGAGCCGGTCGCAGAATGTTGGATTCGGTCACGGCACGCCTCCTTCGTCCAGACCAAGCCTACCGTGAAGCAGGCGGATGACGGTTGCCGGCTCGTCTCGGAGGCCCGGAGCCACACCTGCTTCCTCTATGGATAGCAGGGCATCCTCCAGAGCTTCCAATACGCGGAACGCTTCGTCGCGTCCGAGGACGAGTTCCGGTGGAATCGGGTCATCGCCGTCTTCACTCACGCCATGGAGTCTGTCCGATGGCTGTGACAGACGACGCGCTCCCTGCCGGCTGCCGGTAGACCCCTGAGGAGCTACCCGACCCGACCCGGCCCCGCCCGCTCGGGATCACCCTGATACCGAAGGTTGCCGGCTGCGGCACTATGTACTCGTAGTACCTGTCCATCGGTCGAATCGGCGTTTCGATCTGGCACGCCTGTGGCACGGCGGCATTCTGAGCGGATCCGAAGGGATCACCGTGGTAAGCGAAGTATGCATCCTCACCAGGAGCGATGATCTGGCAGCCCCAACGGGATGGCGGATTCAACCGGTCAGCGCAACAACTCCTGTGAAATAAGCGAGAGCCGATCACGGGAGGACGACAATGCGAGGAAACTACGAGCGCCTGAGCTCTGAGCAGAAAGCGCTCGCCTTCCGGCTTCGAGCCAAGGGGTGGAACCAGCTCGACAT
>DATKSG010000086.1:0-11481 GCA_035531775.1 Acidimicrobiales bacterium
CGCCACCACGGGCATCTTCCCCATGTACGCCACCGGGGTGGCCGAGTACCTGGGGCTGCAACCGACGTACTACGACGAGACAAACGCCGGAGGAGCCTCGTTCGAGGTGCTGGTCGAGCACGCCGCCTACGCCATCGAGGCGGGGGCGGCCGAGGTGGTGCTGGTGACGTACGGCAGCGTGCAGCTGTCGCAGATGGGACGGCGCCTCGGCACCGGCGGGGGCGGGGGCGGGGGCATGGCCCCGGGGCCGGCTATCTACGACGCCCTGTGGGGCAACACGCTGGTGGGCAACTACGCCCTGGCCGCCCGGCGGCACATGCACCAGTACGGCACCACGGCCGAGCAGCTGGCCTCCGTCGCCGTGACCATGCGCGAGCACGCCTCGCACAACCCCCAGGCCCAGATGCGAGAGCCCATGACGGTGCGCGACGTGGTGTCGTCACGGCTGGTGGCCGACCCGCTGCACAAGCTCGACTGCTGCGTCATCTCCGACGGCGGCGGGGCGTGTGTGGTCACGAGCGCCGCTCGCGCCGCCGACATGGCCCGGCCCCCGGTGTGGGTCCTCGGCGCCGCCCACAGCACCACGCACCACCTCAACCTGTCGGCCCGCTCGGACCTCACGGTGACGGCGGCGGCGGCGAGCGGCCCCCTGGCCTTCGCCCGGGCCGGGCTCGGGCCGGCCGACGTGGACGTGGCCCAGATCTACGACTCGTTCACCATCACCGTCCTCATGACGCTCGAGGATCTCGGCTTCTGCGCCAAGGGCGAGGGAGGGGCTTTCGTCGAGGACGGCGGGCTCGGGCTCGGGGGGCGACTCCCGACCAACACCGACGGCGGAGGGCTCTCCGCGTGCCATCCCGGCATGCGCGGCATGTTCCTGATCGTCGAAGCGGTACGCCAGCTGCGCGGCGAGTGCGGCGAGACCCAGGTGCCCGGGGCGTCGGTGGCGGTGGCGCACGGCACCGGCGGCGTGCTGTCCACCGGCGCCACCCTGGTGCTCGGCAAGGAGGCCCCGTGAACGAGCCAGCGCCACCGGACCGGCGGGCATCTTCGGAACGGTCTGCATCATCGGACCGGGCAGGCGACCAGGGCCGGCCCGGCGACATGCGGCCGGCCGAAGCCGTCCCCGGGGAGCGGCCGCCCAAGCCCCGCCCGGCCCCGGTGCCCGAGCCCGAAGCCGAGCCGTACTGGGCCGCCGCCCGCGACGGGCGCCTGGTGGTGCAGCAGTGCCAGGCCTGCGGGCACCGCCAGCTCTACCCGCGCCAGCACTGCCTGGTGTGCCGGGGGGAGGTGACCTACATCGAGGCCAGCGGCCGGGGCACCGTCTACAGCTTCACCGTCATCCGCCAGAACTACTCGAGGCCGTTCCGGGACTGGGTCCCGTACGTGGTGGCCCTGGTGGACCTGGAGGAGGGGCCCCGGGTCATGACCAACGTGGTGGGATGTGACCCGGGGGACGTCCAAGTCGGCATGGCGGTGCGGGCGCGCTTCGAGGTGGTCTCCGACGACGCCGGGATCACCCTGTTCGAGCCGGCCTAGCCGAAGGATACCCTGGCGGTACCATTCTGATACACATGTATACAGAGTGATACACTTGTATACAGAGTGATACCAAGGAGAGGGCATGGCTGACGACCGGATGACCCGCTTCGACGCCGAGCTGTTCGAGGCCGCTGCCGACGAAGGCCGGCGCGAACACCGCTCGGCCCGCCAGCAACTCGAGCATTGGACCCGTATGGGTCGAGAGTTCTCGGCGCACGAGACGGCGGCGCGACGGCGCATGGCGGCGGCGGTGCGCGGGGAGACGCCGCTTTCCACGCTGACAGCAGAAGAACGCTTCGTCGCCAACGTGGAGCTGGATGTCGCCATCCGGGAGCGAGCAGCGGCCGCCTCTTTCGGTCGAAAGCTCCTCAAGGCCGCGATTACTGCCGTGGCCCTCGACGAGAACGGCGTGCTGACCGAGTTCCGCCCCGACGGAACGGCGCGCGAAGTCGCTCCGGCAGACCCCATGTCGGCCCGCCCCGGTTGATGCGCTTCGACCACTGGTGAGCCGTCTCGATCTGATCGTCGGGCCGAATGGGGCTGGCAAATCAACGTTCGCACAGGAGATCCTCTCGCAGCAGCTTCCGGGAGTCCTGTTCGTCAATGCCGACCTCATTGCCGCTGAGCGTTGGCCCGAAGACCCTGAGGGCCATGCTTATGAGGCGGCGAGGATCGCCGAGGCCACACGATCGGCTCTGATCGGAATCGGTAGGCAGTTCATCGCCGAGACCGTCTTCTCACATCCTTCGAAGCTTGCCTTCATCGACGAAGCTCAGGCCGCGGGGTACTTCGTCGCCTTGCATGTGCTCATGGTGCCCGAGAACCAGGCTGTGGCGCGAGTGGCAGCGCGCGTTGAGCGCGGAGGCCATGCTGTACCCGAGAGAAAGATTCGGGAGCGCTACCGGAGGTTGTGGGACCTGGTCGCCCTGTCAGCGGACAAGGTCGAGTCAGCCGCCTTCTGGGACAACTCGATGCTCGACGGTCCACAGCTCGTGGCGGACTTGGCCAACGGCCAATTGCTGGCACTGCCGAGGTGGCCGGCGTGGACACCCGATGAGCTCACCGGGCGCTGGGCGGCCTGACGGCTGGGGCTCGTGGGAGCCGGGGATCGATCAGAGCTGGGGCTCGTCGGAGAAGTGGGCCTCCCAGTCGGCAGTGAGGTCACCGGCCGGCACCGGTGGCACCCCGCCGGCTTGGAGCCCGGCCATGACCTGGGTGATGGCCTCGTTGGTGTCGAGGTAGTCGCGCCATCGCGTCACGCGCCCCTCGGCGTCCACCTCGACCACGGTGGCGCCCTCCATGGTGACCGGGAAGCCCGGGCCGTTCTCGGCGCCGGGCCCCCGGTAGGTCCCGCCACCGGTCCACTCGAACACGGCCCAGTCCTCGCCGCCCCGGATGCTCGCGACGCGCTGGGCCCAGTCGGGGAAGATGCCGGCGGTGTGCTCGGCCACCGCCCGCACATCCGACGTCCACGGCGTCACCGGGTCCCGAAAGGCGCGTTCGGCGGCGAAGAGCGCCTCGAACTCGTCGACCCCCGAGGAACGCTCAATCTTCTGTGCCCATGCGGTCCAGTCCATGAGCCCATTGTGGTCGGCGCGGCGGGCAGTTGCCCGGGCGGCGGGCAGTTGCCCGGGCGGGGGGCAGATGGGAGGGTGGGGCGATGTCGGAGCCTGTCGCCCCCACCGCCGCGGCACCCATCGTGGTCGGCGTGCTCTACGACTTCCCCCAAGCCGACGGCGGGGCGTTGTTCGAGGACGCCGTGCGCCTCGGCCTCGACGCCGCTGCGGCACGAGCAGAGCTCGACCGCCCGGTGGATCTGGTGGCATGCCATGCCCGCGGCCTGCCCGGCGGCAGCGCCTTCGACGTGGAGCAGGCCTTCGCCGAGCTGGCCGCGGCCGGCGCGCTGGCCGTGCTGGGCCCCTCCATCAGCGACAACGCCCTGGTCGTGCGGGACCTGGCCGACCACAGCCGGCTGCCGTGCCTCAACTACAGCGGCGGGGAGCGCACCCGGAGCCAGTGGATGTTCCACTACCAGGTGGGGTCGCTCGAAGAGGAGCCGGTGGTGCTGGCCGGCCATCTTGCCGCCCAGGGACACAGCAGCGTGGCCGTGGCCCACGACCACTCCGCCGTCGGACGCGGCTACGGCAGCTGCTTCGCCGACGCCTGCGCCGGTGCCGGCATCGAGGTCACCGCCACGCAGGCCGTGTCGCCCTTGTCCGACGACCTCACCGGTGCCGTGCGGCGGCTGCGCGCATCGGAGCCTGCGTCGCTCTGCTATCTCGGCCTCGGCATGGCGGCCCGGCCCCTAGCCCTGGCCGTGGCCTCCGAGAAGTGGGACGTTCCGGTGGTGGCCAACTCGGCGCTCATGTTCGGCTACGCCCGCAAGGACTGGCGAGCGGACTGGGAAGGATGGGTGTACGTCGACACGGTGGCCGACACCAACGCCAAACGAGCCGAGCTGCGCGCCCTGTCGCCGCGCACCGCGGCGGGGCCCATCGGCGTGGCCGCTTACGACATGGGACGCCTGCTCGGCGAGGCCCTGGCCCGGGCCGCCCACCTCACGCGCGACGGGGTGCGGGTGGCCTTCGAGTCGGTGAAGGCCCTGCCGGCCACGAGCGGCTCGGCCGGCACCACCATGGGCTTCGGCGCCTGGGACCACGGCGCGCTCAAAGGCCCGTACCTGGTGCTGCGGACCTGGCGCGACGGTCACACGGTGGAGCTGGCCTAGCCCGGGCTGTGCTGTCAGCCGAGGCGCTGTCCTAGCCCGGGCTGTGCTGGATGTAGAGGCGCTGTCCTAGCCCAGGCGCTGTCCTAGCCCAGGCGCTGAATGTAGATGGCGATGCGGGCGATGCGCCCGGTGTCGTCGAGGTCGAAGACGAGCGTCTCCGGGGTGACGAGCGGGGCGCCGTCCACCTCCACCGTTTCGTGCAGCTGGGCCACGGCCGCGCCCTCGGTGTAGAGGACGCGTTCCACCGCCATGGCGTAGCCCGGCAACGTAGGCATCAGCGCCGTCAGGAAGGCCACATAAGAGCCCCGGGGGCTGTAGGTGTCGCCGAAGGGCCCGACCCGCACCACGTCCTCGGCGAGACAGGCTTCGAGGGTGGGCCAGTCCTGGGCCGCCACGGCGGCCAGGTAGCGCTCGACCACGCCAGACGGGGTCTCGCTGGGCACGCGGCGAGGCTACCGCGCCGTACCGGGAGGCCCGTGGGTGCAGTGTCACGCCCCCGTGGTGGACTGTGGCCCATGGCGACTCTCGACCTCCACCCGGCCGTGGCCCGGTGGTTCGCCCGGCGCTTCCCCGACGGCCCCACCGAGCCCCAGGCTCGGGGATGGCCCCTCATCGCCGCCGGCGGCGACACGCTGGTGGCCGCCCCCACCGGCTCGGGCAAGACCCTGACCGGCTTCCTGGTGGCCATCGACGCCCTGTACCGGGCGCACGACGAGGGCCGCGACGGGCACGGCGCTACGCGTGTGGTCTACGTCTCGCCGTTGAAGGCGTTGGCCGTGGACATCCACCAGAACCTCGAACGCCCACTGGCCGAGATCGCTGCGGTGGCTGCCGAGCTCGGTCGCAGCGCACCTGCCATCACCCTGGCCGTGCGCACCGGCGACACCCCGCCCGGGGCGCGCGCCGCCATGCTCAAGCACCCACCCACCTTTCTGGTCACCACGCCCGAGAGCCTGTACCTCCTCGTCACCGCCGGTCGCAGCCGCGCCGCTCTCAGCCAGGTGCAGACCGTGATCGTGGACGAGATCCACGCCCTGGCGCGCGACAAGCGCGGCTCACACCTGGCGCTCACCTTGGAGCGCCTCGAGCACCTCCAGGCCGGAGCTCGACCGCAGCGCATCGGCCTGTCGGCCACCCAGCGCCCCATCGAGCAGACGGCTCGGCTGCTCACCGGCGTGGGGCCGGGACGACGGACCGACATCGTCGACTGCGGACATGCCCGGCGCCTCGACGTGCGCATCGAGCTCCCGGGCACCGAGCTCGGGGCGGTGGCCTCCACCGAGCAGTTCGGCGAAGTGATCGACCAGATCGCTGCCCACGTGGCCGAGCACCGCACCACGCTCGTGTTCGTGAACACCAGGCGCATGTCCGAGCGCCTGGCCCACCTGCTCGGCGAACGGCTCGGGCCCGACTGCGTGGCGGCTCACCACGGCAGCCTGTCCAAGGACCGCCGCCAAAGGGTGGAGACTCGCCTTCGCGGCGGGGATCTGCGGGCGCTGGTGGCCACCGCCTCGCTCGAGCTGGGCATCGACATCGGCCCGGTGGAGCTCGTGTGCCAGGTCGGATCGCCGCGCGCCATCGCCACCTTCCTCCAGCGCGTGGGGCGCTCCAACCACTCGCGCCGGGGCACGCCCGAGGGCATCCTCTACCCGCTCACGCGCGACGAGCTGGTGGAGTGCGCCGCCTTGCTGGCCGCCGTTCGGGCGGGCCGGCTCGACGCCACCCACCCGCCGGTGGCGCCGCTCGACATTCTGGCCCAGCAGGTGGTGGCCGAGGTGGCCGGAGCGGAGGAGTGGACCGAAGACGGCCTCTTCGACCTGGCCCGGGCGGCCGCCCCCTACGGCGACCTCGACCGGGCCGACTTCGACGCCGTGGTCGAACTGGCCAGCGAGGGCATCACCACCGGCCGGGGCAAGCGCATGGCCTACCTGCACCGCGACGGCATCCACGGCGTGCTGCGACCGCGTCGTGGGGCGCGCCTGGCCGCCTTGACCAGCGGTGGAGCCATTCCCGAGGTGGGTGACTACCGCGTGGTGGCCGAGCCCGATGACGTGCCCATCGGCACCGTGAACGAGGACTTCGCCATCGAGTCGATGGTGGGCGACGTGTTCCTGCTCGGCACCCACTCCTGGCAGGTGCGGCGCGTGACCCAGGGCGAGGTGCGGGTGACCGATGCCCATGGCGCGCACCCCACCATTCCGTTCTGGGTCGGGGAGGCCCCGAGCCGCACCGCCGAGCTGTCGGAAGAAGTGTCGGCCTTGCGAGCCCTGGTGGCCGAGGCCCTCGGTGCCGGGGGGCGCCAGCGAGCCCTCGACACCGTTGTTGAGCATTGTGGGCTCAGCCCCGACGACGCCGGCCAGCTCGTCGACTATCTGGCCGCCGGCCTGGGCCAGCTGGGCGTGCTGCCGACCCAGGACCACATCGTCTTCGAGCGCTTCTTCGACGAGGCCGGCGGCATGCAGCTGGTGGTACACGCTCCCTTCGGCGGTCGGGTCAACCGCGCCTTCGGCCTGGCGCTGCGCAAGCGCTTCTGCGCCACCTTCGACTTCGAGCTCCAGGCCGCCGCCGACGACGATGCCGTGGTCCTCTCGCTCGGACCCCAACACAGCTTCGGCCTTTCGAGCGCGGCGGCGTTGCTTCGCTCGGAGACCGCCGAGCAGGTGCTGACCCAGGCCGTGCTGGCCTCGCCCATGTTCACGTCGCGCTGGCGCTGGAACCTGAGCCGGTCCTTGGCCATCTTGCGGTTCAAAGGCGGCAAGCACAACCCGCTGCCCATCCAGCGCATGGAGGCCGACGACCTGATGGCGGCGGTGTTCCCGGCCCTGGCCGCCTGCCAGGAGAACGTGGCTCCGGGCCCGGTGCCGGTTCCCGACCACATCCTGGTACGCCAGACGCTGCACGACTGCCTGCACGAGGCCATGGACGTGGACGGGCTCGGTGACGTGCTGCGGCGCCTGGAAGCCGGGGACGTGGAGGCTCACTTCGTGGAGTCCACCGAGCCGTCGGTGCTGGCGCATGAGATCTTGAACGGCAAGCCCTACACGTTCCTCGACGACGCTCCCTTGGAGGAGCGCCGCACCCGCGCCGTGGCGCTGCGCCGCGGGCTGCCGCTCGCCCCCGAGGCTCTCGGGCGCCTAGACACCGACGCCATCGTCCGCGTGAGAGCCGAGGCGGCTCCCGACGTGCGGGGCCCCGAAGAGCTCCACGACCTGCTGTTGTCGGTGGTGGTGCTGCGGCCCGAGGGGCGGTGGCAAGCGTGGTGGGACGTCCTGGCCGCCGACGGGCGGGCCATGGCCACAGCCGTGGCCGGAGCCGCGGCCGGAGCAGCGCCTCAGGCCGGCGGTGGGCCGGGGCTCTGGTACGCCGCCGAACGCCGGGCCTTGGTGGAGGCGCTGTTCTCCGGTGCGGTGCACGGGGACCGGGCGGTGGACGAGGACCAGGCGGTGGACGAGGACCAGGCGGTGGCCGAGGCCGTGCGCGGGCACCTCGACGTGTGCGGGCCGGTGACAGTGGGCGAGCTGACGGCCCGCACCGGTCTGCGACCCTCTCGAGTGCAGGTGGGACTCGGGCGCCTCGAAGCCGAGGGCTTCGCCCTGCGCGGCCGGTTCGACCCGGCCGAGCCCGACGAGCAGTGGTGCGCCCGACGGTTGCTCGCTCGCATCCACGCCTACAGCCAGGCGCGGCTGCGACGCGACATCGAGCCGGTGAGCGCCCAGGACTTCATGCGCTTCCTGCTGCGATGGCAGCACGTGGAAGGCCAACGCCAGGGACGAGCCGGGGTGCTGGCCGTGATCGACCAGCTCCAGGGGTTCGAAGTGGCCGCCGGGGCCTGGGAGGAGGCGGTGCTCCCGGCCCGCATCGAGGCCTACCAGCCCCGCTGGCTCGAGGACCTGTGCCTATCGGGCGAGCTGGTGTGGGGACGCCTGGGCCTGCGGCCCACCGGGCCCGAGGGAACCGTGCGGCGGGGTGCGGCCACCCCGTCGAGGGCCACGCCCATCACCTTCGCCCTGCGCCAGGACCTGCAGTGGCTGCTCCAGGGGGCGCGAGGCAGCGGAAGGCCCGAAGAGCCCGCTCATGGCGCCGCGCTCGAGGTGCTCGAGGTGCTGCGGGCCAACGGGGCGCTGTTCCATGCCGAGCTGCGCTCGCTGACCGGGCGGCTTCCGGTCGAGGTGGAGGAGGGCCTGTGGGACCTGGTGGCGCGCGGGCTGGTCACCGCCGATGGCTTCCAGGCCGTTCGATCGCTGTTGTCGGCGCGCCAGGCCTGGCACCGCCGCCACCGACAGGAGACGAGGCGGCGAGTCGGGGGCCGGCGGGCACCCACCGTGCGCCAGGGGGGAGAAGGCCGCTGGGCCCTGCTGTCGGCAGCCGGGACCGTGGAGGAGCCCGACGAGCTGGCCGAGCAGGTGGCCGGTCAGCTCCTAGCCCGATGGGGCGTGGTGTTCTGGGATCTAATGGCCAGGGAGAACCTGGCCATCGCCTGGCGTGACGTGCTGTGGGCCCTGCGCCGGCTCGAGGCGCGCGGCGTGGTCCGGGGCGGCCGGTTCGTTAGCGGATTCGCCGGGGAGCAGTACGCCCTGCCCGAGGCGGTCGATGAACTGCGCCGGGTGCGCCACCTCGAACGTGATGGCGCACCGGTGATACTGAACGCCGCCGACCCGCTCAACCTGGTGGGCATCGTGCTGCCCGGCCCCCGGGTGCCGGCCGTGCGCACCAATCGGATCGTCTACCGCGACGGCGCGCTGGTGGAGAGCTCGGACGAGCCCGGCTCGGGTGCGCTAGACGTGGCACGCTGAGGTCCGCCAACGAGGAGGGGTCATGCAGACATCGGTGGACACGGCGACGGTCGACTCGCGCTGGTATCCCGCCCAACCCCCCGAGTCGCCGTCACCCTCCCCATGGGCCAAAGCCAAGGATTCCCTCGACCGTCGGGTCCGGGCCATGCACGCGCTGTGGCTCGAGGCCATGCACACCATGGACGCGCTGGCCGTGAACACCTGCGAAAGGCCCGGCGTGCTGCCCATCGCCTTTTCGTTACACCATCAGGTGCGCTTAGAGGACGGCTGCCTCTTCCTGCTCGGCGCCGAGCCGCCACTGTGGGGAGAGTGGCACGAGCGATGCCGGGTGGCGGTAGACGACATCGGCAAGGACACCACCGTGGCGCAAATGGAGCGCCAGCAGATCGGGAACTACGACGCCTTCTGCGCCTATGCCCGTGAGGTCTACGCCCGCACCGAGCGCTGGCTGGGACAGCTCGAGCCCGACCGCCTCGGCGACGTGTTGTTCGACGGCGCCTATCCCCAGTTCATCGCCAACGCCTTCATCCACCGCGTAGTGCGTGACGAGACGGTGCTCTTGGTCGACGCCTTGGAATGCTGGGTCTACCAGCACGGCCTGCGGCACATGGGCGAGGTGGAGCACGCCCGGGCTCTGGTAGGCCTGGGCGGCCTCACCTCGTAGGGGTCAGCTGACCTGGAGGAGGTCGACGATGAAGATGAGCGTGTCGTTGGAGGCGATACCGGGCCCCGGCGACGTGGCCCCGTAGGCCAACGACGGCGGGATGATGAGCTCACGCCGGCCACCGACCTTCATGCCGGCCACGCCTTCGTCCCAGCCGGCGATCACCTGGTGGACGCCCAACTGGAACGACAGCGGCTGTCCCCGGTCCCACGAGGCGTCGAACTGCTTCTTCGACGAGTAGGAGACGCCCACGTACTGCACCGACACGGTGGCGCCGGCCTGGGCCGTGGCCCCGGTGCCGACAATGAGGTCGTGGGTCTCCAAGGTGGTGGGCGGAGGTCCCGACGGCACCACCACGGTGGGCTTGGTCCCCCAGGTACCCACGGGCGACCACTGGGAGCCGCTCGCCCTCGACCCGCTGTTGCTGCTGCCGCTGGTGCTGCTGCAGGCGGCGGCCACCATCGGGAACAGGACGGCCGTGATCAGGAGCCTGGCCACCAAGGGAGCACGGGCCGGGCGCGGGGTTCGAGGCGAGAGGTGCACGAGCGGGGACCCTACCCCGGGTCGAGCTCGTGTCCGGCCGGGGTAAGGCCCCAGTAGGAGTCCGACGGGGCGATCTCTCCCCGCACCACCTGGTCGATCGTCCGGCAGATGGGCAGCTCGAGCCCGTAGCGATCGGCCAGCTCGAGCACCAGCACGGCGGTGTGCACGCCCTCGGCCACCATGTGCATGCCGGCCAGGATCTCCTCGAGCCGGCGACCCTGGCCCAGCTGCTCCCCCACGGCCCGGTTGCGGCTGTGGGGGCTCATGCAGGTGGCTATGAGGTCCCCCATGCCGGCCAACCCGGCAAAGGTCACCGGGGATGCCCCCATGGCCACGCCCAGGCGGGTCAGCTCGGCCAGCCCCCGTGACATCACAGCGGCGCGGGTGTTGTCACCCACCCCGAGGCCCTCGCCGATGCCGGCGGCGATGGCCACCACGTTCTTGAGTGCGCCGCCTATCTCGCAGCCGATGACGTCGTGGTTGACATAGACGCGGAACAGGCCTCGCGTCACCACCTTCTGGATGGCGGTGGCGACAGCCAGGTCCTCGGTGGCCACCACGGCGGCGGCGGCTTTGCCGGCCATGATCTCCCTGGCGATGTTGGGACCGGTGAGGGCGGCTGCCGGGTGCCCGGGCAGCACCTCCTTGATGATCTCGGTCATGCGCAGCAACGAGCCCTTCTCGAGCCCCTTGGCCAGACTGACCACCGGGATCCAGGGCCGGATAACCGGGGCCACCTCTTCGAGCACACCCCGGAACCCGGACGTTGGCACACCCACCACCAGCAAGTCGGCGTCGGCCACGGCCTGCTCCAGGTCGGAGGTGGCGGCCAGCTCGGCAGGAAGCTCACAACCGGGCAGGTACCGCGGGTTCAGGTGGTCTTCATGGACGGCCTTGGCCACCTCCGGGCTGCGGGCCCACAGGACCGTGGGATGGCGCGGCGCTATCAGCGACGCCATGGTCGTCCCCCACGACCCTCCTCCGAGGACCGACACGTGCACGATCTTCGGCCTCCCTCCGGCGAGGGCTGCAACCTACCGGAACCGGCCGGGCCGGGGTCGACCGGCGTGCTGGGTTCACGGGGACGCCGCATGGGTACGTGGGGAGCAACCGACCCGCCCACCTGTGAAGGCCCGCCTACCGATGAGAGCCCGCCCGCCTATGAGAGCCCGCCCGCCTATGAGAGCCCGCCCGCCGATGAAGGCCCGCCC
>DATKSG010000087.1:0-51058 GCA_035531775.1 Acidimicrobiales bacterium
CCCAGGCCGCGCTTCTTGAGGCGCAGAGGCGGGGCCGTATAGGCCACGCTCAGCAGGAAACCCCCCACGGCGAAGGCCACCACCGGCCAACCCCGGTACAGCGCCAGCACGACCAGAATGGCCAGGTCGACCACGTTCACGGCCAGGGCGGCGCGAGCGAGGCCCCCTCGGCTGATCATCCCCGACAGCACCGGGTGCGGCGCGTAGAGCGCCCGCGGATAGGAGTCCGTGTCGTTGCCGACCTCCACGTCGAAGAGGTCGTTCATGAGGTTGTTGGCCACATGAGCCAGGACCAGACCGGCAAAGGCCAGTACCAGCAGGCCGGGGTTGAACCCGCGACGGTGCACGGCCAACAAGGTGGGCAGCGCTCCGGCCACCAGGGTCATGGGCAGCACGGCGGCCCGGGTCAGCACCAGCCAACGTGACACCGGGTCGAGGGGGCGTCCGGTCGGCGGGTTGGTGGTCCGCAGCACTTCGACCCAGGCCGACAGGCGGCTCTGGGCAGCACCGGATGAGGGGGCGGCACCCGGTGACGCAGCGGCACCAGGTGAGGAGGGGGTGCCCTGGTCGGGCGTGGGGTCAGGAAGAAGAGTGCTCACGGCGTCGATGCTAACGAGGCCCACCGCCCCCTACGCCATCGCCACTGGTGAGGGCTCGGGGGGCCTGTGATATGAAAATGGCCATGGTGGACCAACCTGCTCACGACCACACCATCGACACCGGCAAGGGCACCTTCGAGCTCAGCGAGCTCGGCCATCTCATGCCGGGCATGGCCGAGATCATGCCCCTGGTGGGCGCCCGGATCTGGAAGTGCTATTACGCCGGCAAGGCCCGCAACCAGGCTCTGGCCCGCTTTCAGCTGAAGGAAGCCGTGAACCTGATGGAGAAGGGCGCCTTCCTGCGGCCCAAGTACCAGGAGAACATGGACAAGTTCGTGAATGAGGACGTCGCCGCCGTGAAGAAGGCCATCGAGTCGGAGGATTGGGATGGCTTCAAAGGCGCTTTCCACGCCATGGTCGATGCCGCCAACGCCTACCACGACGTCTACGACAAGCCGTACCTGCGCTGGCGCATCCCCGACCAGCCGCCGCCCGACCTCGATATGACGCCCCGGCCGTAGCCCGATGCCGACATCGAGCGCTGCCCTGCGAGGCAAGACCGCCGTCGTCACCGGCGCCTCGAGCGGGATCGGGCGGGCCATCGCCGATGCTCTCGGAGCCGCCGGCGCCCACGTGGTGCTCGGGGGCCGCACCGACTCGGCCATGGCCGAGTCGGTGTCGCGTATCGAGGCCCAGGGAGGTTCGGCCGAAGCCCTGTCGGGCGACATCCGTGACGTCGCCGTGGCCAGGGCCCTCGTGGACCGGGCCGTGGCGTCGACCGGTCGGCTCGACATCATGGTCAACAATGCCGGCGTGAGCTTCCCCGAGCCCATCTTGGAAGCCGACCCCGAGCACTGGCGCACCATGCTCGAGACCAACATCCTGGCCCTGCTGGTCGGTTCACAGGCGGCGGTATCGGCCATGAGGGCCTGCGGGGCCGAGGGCCACATCGTGAACATCTCCTCGGTGGCTGCCCATCGGCGCGACTCGGGCGTCTACGGCGCCACCAAGCACGCCGTGAACTGCATCGACGAGACCTTGCGCCGCGAGCTGCAGAACGACCCCATCAAGATCATCACCGTCATGCCGGGGGCCATAGCCACCAGCTTCGCCCGCAATTTCGACACCGCCGTGCTGCAGTCGATGGTGGCCGTGTCGGGCACAGCCGGCGCCGGGCCGCTCGGGTCGGTGGAGTTGACCAAGGGCGAGCGCATCCCCGACGAGGTGCTCGAAGGGGCCCGCTCTGGCTTGCCCGACCACCTGTGCGCACCGGAGGACGTGGCCGGCGCCGTGTTGTGGGCGGTGACCCAGCCCTCCACCGTGCACATCGCCGAGGTCGTGGTCCGGCCCAACCGCGACCTCGCCCTGTAGCGGTCGTCGCCGGAGCTGTCGTGGAGCACGTCCGCCTGGGCCACAGCGGCTTGCCGGTGTCGCGTCTGTGCCTGGGAACCATGACCTTCGGACTGCAGTGCGACGAAAAGGTTTCGGTCGCCATTTTGGACAAGGCCCTCAATGGCGGCATCACCTTCCTCGACACCGCCGACGCCTATCCCCTGGGCGGGGACCTCACCACGGTCGGGCGCACCGAGGAGATCCTCGGTCGCTACCTGGCCGGCCGGCGGGCGGACGTGGTGCTGGCCACCAAGTGCTTCATGCCGGTGGGCGCCCACCCCTGGGACGCCGGCATGTCGCGCAAGCACATCACGAGCGCCATCGAGGCGTCGCTGCGCCGACTCGGCACCGACTACGTCGACCTCTACCAACTGCACTTCGACGACCGCTCGACGCCGCTCGACGAGACCCTCGGGGCGCTCGACGACGTGGTGCGCTCGGGCAAGGCTCGCTACATCGGCGTCTCCAACTGGATGGCCTGGCGCCTGGCCCGGGCCATCGGCCGGGCCGAGCTGCGCCGCACCGTGCCCATCACCTCGGTGCAGCCGCGCTACAACCTGCTCTACCGGGCCAATGAGCGTGACCTGTTCCCGCTGTGTCTCGACGATGGCATCGGCGTGATCCCCTACAACCCGTTGGCCGGGGGGCTCTTGACCGGCAAGCACGAGCGACAGGGCACGGCCGCCGGCCGCTTCGACCTGGGCACGGCCGGTCCCATGTACCGCGACCGCTACTGGCACGATCTCGAGTTCGACACCGTCGACGCCCTGCGGCCGCTGGCCGAGGAAGCCGGCATATCCATGGCCCGCCTCGCCCTCGGGTGGGTGCTGGCCAACCCGGCTGTCACCGCCCCCATCGTGGGGGCCAGCCGGCCCGAGCAGCTCGACGACGCCCTGGCCGCCGCGGCCCAGCCCCTCGACCCCGCTCTCGTGCGCACCCTGGACGAGCTCACCGTGCAGTGGCGCAGAAGCGACGCCGAGCGCTGACGGGCTTCCACCACGTGGCCATCGCCACCGACGACCTCACCTCGACCCACCGCTTCTACACCGAGGCCATGGGCTTCGAGTTGGTGAAGACGGTAGTGGCTCCCACCGGCTCACCGTCTCGGGGTTGGGCCAAGCACCTTTTCTACGACACCGGAGGCCCCGGCCTGTTCGCCGTGTGGGAGCTGCACGACGAGAGCATCGGGGCGCACGGCACCGCCATCTCCACCGGCCTCGGACTGCCGGAGTGGGTGAACCATCTCGCCTTCGACGTGGCCGACACCGACGCCCTGGCCGCCGCCGCTCGGCGATGGCAGGAGCACGGCATCGACGTGGTCGAGCTCGACCATGAATGGTGCCGCTCCATCTATGCCACCGACCCTAACGGGGTGTTGGTCGAGTTCTGCTGCACCACGAGAGCCTTTACCGACCGCGACCGGGCCGAAGCGCAGCGCTTTCTGGTCGACCCGGCCCCACCGCTCGGGCCTATGCCCCCCCTGGTGCTGCACGAAGCGTTGGCTCCCGACCAGCTGCGCTGAGGCCCCTCGGGCCGGACCGGGTTTCGCCGGAAGTGATACCGGGCGCCCGCCGGGTCAGACCAGGAGATGGAAGACGGGGCTGTCGGGTGGCACACGCTGGGCGTCGAGGCCCGAGGCGGCGATTCGGTCGAGCAGTGGCTGCAGATCGTGGCGCTCGGCCAGTTCCACACCCACCAGGGCCGGGCCGAATTCCCGGTCGTTCTTCTTGATGTACTCGAAGAGCACAATGTCGTCGGTGGGTCCCAGGCACTCGTCGAGGAAGCGACGCAGGGCCCCGGGCTGCTGCGGGAAAGCCACGATGAAGTAGTGCTTGAGGCCCTGGTGCACCAGTGACCGCTCGATGATCTCGTCGTAGCGGGCCACGTCGTTGTTGCCGCCGCTCAAGATGCACACCACCTCGCCCCCGGCCAGGTCCCCGGCCAGGTCGTCGAGGGCGGCTACGGCCAGTGCCCCGGCCGGCTCGGCCACGATGCCGTCGTCCTGGTAGAGCGCCAACTGCTCGGTGCACACCCGGCCCTCCTCCACCACGAGCAGGTTCGGCAGCAAGTCACCGACGATGGAGAATGTGAGCGCCCCGGGGCGCCGCACCACGGCCCCGTCGATGAAATCGTCGGTGATGTCTATGACCACGGGATGGCCTACCTCCAGCGAGCGCAGCATGGCCGGAGCCCCGGCCGGTTGCACGCCGATGACCTCGCTCGAGGCGCCGAGTCCGTCCAGGGTCACGGCGATGCCCGAGGCCAGTCCCCCCCCTCCGACCGGCACCACCACCTTGGTCGGAGCGTGGCCGAGCTGGTCGACGAGCTCCAAGGCGATGGTGCCTTGGCCCGCCACGGTCAGGGGGTGGTCGAAGGTGGGCACCACGGTGGCGCCGGTCTCCTCGGAGTAGGCCAGGACGGCGGCGTAGGCGTCGTCGAAGCTGTCCCCGGCGAAGCGCACGTCGACCAGGGCGCCGGCCAGGGCGCGGATTCGGGCCACCTTCTGGCGCGGCGTGCGACGGGGCAGGAACACCGCACCGCGCACCTGCAGATGCCGGCAACTCCAGGCCACCCCCTGGGCGTGATTGCCGGCGCTGGCACAGCACACCCCGGCGGCCAGGGCGGCGGCATCGAGGCCGGCGATGAAGTTGTAGGCGCCGCGGATCTTGTAGGACCGCACGGCCTGGAGGTCCTCACGCTTCAGGTACACGTCGGCCGAGAACCGCTCCGACAAGCGGTCGCTGCGCTGTAGGGGGGTGAGGACTCCCACCGGAGCCAGTCGCTCGGCGGCTGCCCGGACGTCGTCGAGACCTACCAGGTCGCGCCATGCCGGAATGCGCCCGTCCCCTGAGGTCTCCTCGGCTCCCGTCACCGTCGTCATCGGCTCACCGTCGTCTTCGGCCCCACCACGATGACGAGCCTATGTCCGCCTCTGCCCACGGCGGCCGGCCTCGGGTGCCGGGGCCCGGCCGAGGCCCTTTCCGTTCATCACAGGCAGTGACCAAATTGATCACGCAGCGAGAGAGATACGAAGGACCACGCGCACAGGGGCCAATGCGCACTTCAGCCCTGTGCCCATCCTCCCGATGATGTGAAGCAGAGACGAGGGGAGACGGCGATGACGCCAGGCGAGCGCTGCGACGAGATCATGCGGCTCATCGACGAGACCCTCGAGGACTTCGGGGTGGCGGCATCTCCCCCCCCGGCCGTACCCGAGGCGACACCGGCCGCAGCCATGCTCCGACGCCTGTCGCGAGCCGAGCGCATGCAGAGGCTGGCCCGCACGGCCTGACCCCCCCTTTTCCCCAGCCGGTCGACGCCCCGGCTCTCTAACGCCACCCCGGCCCTCTCACAGCCAGTTCACAGGTTCCGGTTCCACCATGGCTCCAGAGCACGGGACCATGACCACGACGACCCCCACCACCAGCGCTACCACCTCCCGCGTCCTCGTCGTCGATGACGAGAAGGGCATCACGGACCTGTTGTCGATGGCCCTTCGCTACGAGGGACTCGAGGTCGAGGTGGCCTTCAAGGGCCGGGATGCGCTCGAGACCATGACCCGTTTCCGCCCGCATCTCGTCGTGCTCGACGTCATGCTGCCCGACCTGACCGGCTTCGAGGTCATGGAGCGCATGGCCCGTGACGGCATCGGCAACCGCACCCCCGTGCTGTTTCTGACCGCCCGCGACACCCTCGACGACAAGCTGCGAGGCTTCACCTTGGGCGGCGACGACTACATGACCAAACCCTTCAGCGTCGAGGAACTGATCGTGCGAGTACGGGCCATCCTGCGCCGGGTCCACGGCGACGGCCACGTGGCCCGTCTGGTGGTGGCCGACCTCGAGCTCGACGAGGAGAGCCACGAGGTCTACCGCGGCTCCAGCGCAGTGGAGCTCACCCCGACCGAGTTCAAGTTGCTGCACTACCTGCTACTCAACGCCGGCCGGGTGGTGTCCAAGTCCCAGATCCTCGACCGGGTGTGGAACTACGACTTCGACGGCAATGCCAACGTGGTCGAGATCTACATCAGCTACTTACGAAAGAAGATCGACAGCCTGGGACCGCGTCTCATCCACACCGTGCGCGGCGTGGGCTACAGCATCCGGGCGCCCCGCCAAGTGCCGTGACTCTGCGCCTTCGCCTGCTGCTGGTCCTGGTCGGCATCGTGGCCGCCGGGTTGGTGGTGGCCGACGTGGCCACCTACAACTCCCTGGGCTCGTTCCTGACCGCACGCGTCGACCAGCAGCTGGTGGCCGCCCAGGACGCCGTGCCCAACGCCCTCACCCGGTGCGAGGGCCAACCCGGCTTCATCCTGCCCGGCGGCGGCCCCTTCGCCAACTGCAACCAGTTCGTGCGCAGCGTGCCACCGGGCACCTTCGGAGAGCTTCGCGACCAGACCGGTGCCGTGGTGGGCCAGCCGGCGTTCTTCTTGGCCAGCGGGGGCAACCCCCCTACCCTCCCCTCCGACCTGCCCGGTTCGGGCACCGACGTGAACGACTCCTCCTCCCGGTACTTCTCAACCTCCAGCCCCGGGCCCGACTCGGTCCACTACCAAGTGCTGGCGGCGCCGGTGGCCGGCGGGGGCACGCTGGTGGTGGCCATCCCAGTCACCGACGTGGACCAGACACTCGGGCGCTTGCTTTGGATCGAAGGCCTGGTCACGGCGGCTGTACTGCTGGCCCTGGGCCTCGTGGCGTGGTGGATCGTGCGCCGGGGCCTGCGCCCACTCGACGACATGGCCAGCACCGCCGATGCCATCGCGGCAGGTGACCTGACCCAGCGCGTCACCGACTCCGGGGACCGGTCCGAGGTCGGGCGGCTGGGCCTGGCGCTCAACACCATGCTCGGCAACATCGAACAGGCCTTCACAGCCCGCGCCGCGTCCGAGGACAGGCTGCGACGGTTCCTGGCCGATGCCTCCCACGAGCTGCGCACACCACTCACCTCGATCGGTGGCTATGCCGAGATGTTCGACCGCGGGGCCCGGGACCGGCCCGAGGACCTGGCCACCTCGATGCGCCACATCCGCGCTGAGGCCGACCGCATGAGTCGCCTGGTAGACGACCTGCTCCTACTGGCCCGCCTCGATCGCGAGCGCCCGCTCGAGCACGAGGTGGTCGACCTGGCCGACGTGGTGGCGCCGGCAGTGGAGGCCGCACGGGTACTGGACCCCGGGCGCACTTTCACCTTCGAGACGCAGGTCCCGCTGACCGTGGTCGGCGACGCCGGGCGTCTGCGCCAGGTGGCCGACAACCTCCTTGTGAATGCCGTCCGCCACACCCCTCCGGCCTCCCCCGTGGTCGTCCGCCTGACCGGCCAGCAGGGGTGGGTCGTGCTGGAGGTCATCGACCGGGGCCCGGGGGTGTCGCAGGAGGACCAGGCCCACATCTTCGAGCCCTTCCACCGAGCCGACCCATCGCGGGCCCGGTCCACCGGCGGGGTGGGGCTGGGGCTGGCCATAGTGTCGGCCATCGCCCAGGCCCACGGAGGGACCGTCGGCGTCCGGTCTGGCTCGGCGACAGACGGGGCCGAGAGGGAAGAGACCAGCGGCGCCACCTTCTGGGTGCGCCTCCCGGTGGCCGGAGCCCCCACCGGGCGCGACGCACCCCCGGACCGTGAGGAGTCGGAACCGGGGATGCGCCACGAACTCGGGCCGACCGCACCTGTGGTGCAAGCCAGTCAGCGCTGAGCTCGACGCGACGACGACACCGCCGGGCGCCCCGCCTCTTGCGCTGCGTGCCCGGGCGCCTACGCTGGCCTTCGCATGCGCTTTCGGATCGACCAGGCCCACGCTGTGGCCCGGGGGGAAGTGGAGGGCGCATTCACCGACCCCGCCTTCTACGCCTCGGCCACCGGCACATCCAACCTGGGGCGCCCCGAGCTCCTGCGCATCGACGAAAGCGACGAGCGCGTCCACGTGGCGGTGCGATACCAGTTCACCGGCCAGCTGGCCGCCCCGGCGCGGCGCATCCTCGACCCGGCCAAGTTGTCGTGGGTGACCGAGACCACCTTGGAACGATCCACCCACCGGGCTGAGTTCCGCCTGGTCCCCGATCACTACGGAGACCGGCTCGAGTGTTCGGGCTCGTACCGCCTCGAGGAACGCGGAGCCATGGCGTGCATGCAGACGGTGGAGGGTGACCTGGTGGTCCACGTCCCCCTGGTGGGCCGGTCGGTGGAGCGGGCCATCGAGCACGGGATCCGCCAGCACCTGATCGAGGAGGCGACGGCTGTGGGCCGGTGGGCCACGCGCCAGACGTGACCGGCAGCTGACGGCGGCAGTACCGTGCGCCCATGCACTCAGCCCTGCACGAGATCTACGGCACCATCATCCACCGCTGGTACGTCACGGTGCTCGGTCTCGTGTTCCTGTGGCGGGCCATCGCCCACATGGGATGGCGCAAGACACTCGTCTACGGCGTGCTGGCTGTGGGGGTGGGAGCGCTGGCCGAGAACGGCTCGGTGCACCTGGGCTTCCCCTACACGTCCTACAGCTTCAACCCGGCGCTGCGAGGACAGGAGGTGTTCATCGGGGACGTGCCGCTGATGGTGCCGCTGTCGTACACGTTCATGGGATATCTCGCCTTTGCCGCCGGGCGTCTCTTGGCCAGCGGGCCATGGCGGACCCGGGGACGGCGGCTGTGGCACGAATACCTGTTGGGTGTGGTCCTGGCCGTCTGGGCGCTGTGGATCATGGATCCGGTGGCCCGCCTGGGGCCGCGGTGGTTCCTCGGAACGGTCTTCCACTACCACGGGCCGGGGTTCTGGTTCGGGCTTCCGCTCGGCAGCCAGGCCGGCTTCGGCCTCACCGCCGTGGTGCTCGTCGGCCTGCTCACCTACATGACGCGCCACGATGCGGACGAGCCCGTGGCCCAGTGGATGCGGCACCCGCACATGACGGCCTTCATCACCTACCAGGCCCAGCTGGCCTGGCTGGCGGTGGTGGCCGTGGTCCTCGGTGCCGACGAGATCGGGGGCTCGGCGTTGCTCATGTGGGTCCCGGTGGCCGCCGTGGTGGCCGTGACCTGGAGCAACCAGCGTCGCTCGGTGCCCTCGCCGTGAACGGGCTCGGCGACCCCGCCTTCTTCGCCTCTGACCCCGACCCGGCCCTGGCCGACCAACGACGAACCTGTCCCGTGCGCTGGCACGACGATCAGAAGTTCTGGGCCCTGTGCCGCCACGCCGACATCCAACGCGTGGGGAAGGACCCTGAGGCCTTCCGGTCCGGTGGCGGTGTGCTCATGGCCGACCGGGGGCGGGAGATCGCCGCTCAGGACTCGATCCTCTACCTCGACCCTCCCCGCCACGGTTCCCATCGGCAGCTGGTAAGCCGGGCCTTCACGCCCCGGCGGGTCGCCGAGCTCGAGCCCCGCATCCGTCGGCTGACGGTGCAGCTACTCGACGCCGTGGACCCCCACCAACCCGTCGACCTGGTCGACGCCATCACCGCTCCCTTGCCGCTGTTGGTCATCGCCGAACTGTTGGGGCTACCGGCGTCGGATCGGGCCGACTTCCGCCGATGGTCCGATGCCGTAATGGAAGCGGCCACCAACCTCACCGAAGAGAACGCCTTGGCTGCGCTGGAGCTCTTCACCTACTTCGAAGCCCAGCTCGACTCCCGAGGCACCATTCCCACCGACGACCTGCTCACCGCCCTGGTCGAGGCGCAGGTAGACGGGGAGCACCTGAGTCGCCAGGACCAGCTCGGCTTCTGCATGACCTTGCTGGTGGCCGGCAACGAGACGACGCGTTCGCTCATGACCGGCGGGCTGCTGGCGCTGGCCGACGTTCCCGAGCAGCGGGCCCGACTGGTGGCCGACCCGAGCCTCGTGCCCCAGGCCGTGGAGGAGATGTTGCGCTGGGTGACGCCCATAATGGCCATGGCCCGCACGGCGACGGCCGACGTCGATGTCGGGGGCCAGCCCGTGGGGACCGGCGACTACGTCGTCATGGTCTACGCGGCGGCCAACCGGGACGAGGAGGTCTTCGGGGAGGACGCCCAGCGCTTCGACATCTTCCGCACCCCGAACCCTCATGTGGCGTTCGGGTTCGGTGCCCACTTCTGCATCGGAGCCAGCCTGGCCCGCCTCGAGACCCGGATCCTGCTCGACGAGCTGCTGCGGCGCTGGCCGGCGTATCAGGTGTTGGGGCCGCCCCGGCGGGCTCCGTCGACGTTGCTGCGCCAGGTCACCGGGGTGGAGGTTCTGCTGGACCCGTAGTGGGGAGACCCGACAAGTCGACTCGCTCCTCCACGAATCGGAGCGCCGCACTCCTTATTCGGAGGACTTCACCCGAGTGGCTTAGACACGGGCCATATTGGCGAAGCGGGTGTGGTGGTCCATGAATGCCAGGTGCGTGGTGCCGGTAGGACCGTTTCGGTGCTTGGCGATGATGATCTCGGCCGTGCCGCGCTCGGCTGAGTCGGGGTTGTAGATCTCGTCGCGATAGATGAACATCACGACGTCCGAGTCTTGCTCGATCGAGCCCGATTCACGAAGGTCGGCCAGCACCGGGCGCTTGTCCTGGCGCATCTCCAAGTTCCTCGACAATTGCGACAACGCCACCACCGGGATCTCGAGCTCCCGGGCCAGCACCTTGAGGCCCCGGCTGATCTCGGAAACCTCGACTTGGCGGTTCTCGGCCCTGCTCTTGGAGTGCCCGCTCATGAGCTGGAGGTAGTCGACCACCACCAGGCCGAGCCCCTCGCGGGCCTTCAGACGACGAGCTTTGGCCCGGATGTCCATGACGGTGGCGTTGGGGTTGTCGTCGATATAGATCGGGGCGTCACCGAGCTGGCCGATGGCATCGGAGATCTTGGGCCAGTCCGATTCGAGCAGCCGCCCGTTGCGCATTCGAGTGGCGTCCACCCGGGCTTCGGAGCAAAGCAGGCGCTGGGTGAGCTCCAGGTGGCTCATCTCGAGCGAGAACAGCAGCACCGGGATGCGCGCATGGACGGCGGCATGGGCCACGATGCCGAGGGCGAAGCTTGTGTTGTGAGTGGGGACCATGGAGTGCCCGGCCAGGAACAGGTGCGAGCCCGAGCTCACGGCGATGCAGCGCACCGGCACGCTCGGCACCTCCTCCACGGCCAACACCCGGCGTGCCCCCGAGCCTCGGCTCGGCACCCACCCGACCCGCCAGGCGGTGTCGCCCGCCGGGCCGCAACACACCGGCTGGAGTGGTCCAGGGGCGAGGCCGAGGCTGCACGCCAGCTCGCGCACCTGCTCGGCCAGGGCACGAGGGCTCAGTTCGAGCGCCACTCCCCGGTGGGCGTCAGAGCCGGTCGGAGCAGACGCCGCGGCGGACCCGTCCACCAGGCCCTGGAGCAGCGCCAGGCGCTGCTTGGCCGAGGCCCGCAAGTACAACGGCGACATGGGCTCGGCGCCGTGGGCCAGGCGCAGGCCGAGCCGGTACGGGTCGGTGGGCAGCTCGGCCACCGGGAGCTCCAGTGCGCCGGACAGCGCCACAGACCATCGATCCCCGGCTCCGGTCGCCATCTCCTCGGTGGTCACCACGCGCCCACATCGCTCGACCCGAGCGCGCTCCTCGGGAGCGGCGTCGGGGTCGGCCCCGGCTGCCAGCCACGCCTCTTCGGCCTGGACAGCGTCCCAGGCCCCGGCGTCGTGCACCAGCCACCGGTGCCCGGCGTCGGCCACCACCTGCGACCCGTCGTCGAAGGACACCCGGTAGCAGCGGTGCCCCACGAACACCGGCGACGTGTAGGCCACCGCGCACGGGCGCCCTCTCTCGTCGAACACCTGCTGGCCGGCGGCGAGCTCTCCCATAGTCGTCCACCCCGACGGCGTGGGCACCGGGGTGTCGAGGGCCAGGGCCTTGCCCATGGCGGGGCGGGCCCCCACCACCACCAGGTTCGACTTCTGCAGCCCGGCCAGTCGCTCGTCGAGGTCGGCGAAGCCGGTGGGCACGCCAGTGATGGACTCACCCCGGTTGAAAAGGTGTTCCAGGTGGTCGAGGCTCTGGGCCAGTAGTTCCCGCAAAGGCGACATGGTGTCCACCACCCGTCGCTGGGCCACGTCGAAGATGAGTGCCTCGGCCCGGTCGATGACCTCGGCCACGTCCTCGGGCACGCTGTAGCCGAGCTCGGCGATCTCCGAGGCCACCGTGACCATGCGTCGCAGCAGGGCGTGCTCCTCGACGATGCGGGCGTAGTGCGAGGCGTTGCCCGTGGAAGGCGTGTTCACCTGCAACGACAGCAGCACCGACCCGTCACCCACGGCGTGGATGAGCCCCGAGCGGCGCAGCTCGTCGGCTACCGTCACGGGGTCGGCCGGCTCGCCCCTGGTGTAGAGGGCGGTGACGGCGGCGAAGATGTGGGCGTTGGCCGGCTTGTAGAAGTCCTCCGCCGTGCAGCACTCGAGGGCGGCGGCGATGGCATCGCGCGACAGCAGCATGGCCCCGAGCAGCGACTCCTCGGCGTCGAGGTCGTGCGGGGGGACCCGCCCTCCGACGGCCTGGAGACGACGGGGGGGCTGGTCTTCGAACGCCTGCGACATGGTCCGGCTACCTTGCCCGAGATGCCCTGTTGGTAACGAGTAGGGCAACCTGTGCAATAGCCGGGGGATCAGGGTGTGGACGACAGGTGGACCACGCCCTTGTCGCTGGGGATAACGCTCCGTCGGCCCAGCCACCTCGGTGGTATCGCACCGGGCGAGCCTGGCAGGCGGGTGTGACAGCCCTGGCCTGTCAGCCCTTGTTGTAGGCGATCACAACCAGCACGGCCATGAGCACCGAAACGGCCATGAGTGTGCCGGCCAGGGGCCAGAACCAGTCGACGCTCTCGCCGATGGGGCCGACCAGGGCGGCGGTTCCCGGCGCTTCGTAGCCACACAACGGGCAGCGACCGTCTGTGAAGTACGGGGCGTAGTCCCAGTCGTCGAGCGGGCAGTGCAGGACCACGCCGGCACCAGCCGGGCGAAGCAGGCCCATGGGGCTGAGCAACCGCCGCTCGATGACGGCCCACCATGTCCGGGCCCTGTCGATCATGTGCTCGAGGTGGCCGTCGCCGGAGCCACCCGCCACAACCACAGGCTGGCCAGGGTGCCGAGCACGAGCAGCTGCCACAGCAGGTACAGCAGCACCAGCCACAGCGGCTTGTGGGCGGCCAGGCCCACCAAGGTCGTGGCCGGGGCGGCCGACGCCTGGGGCGACGGAGAGGCGCTCGGCGACGCCGTCGGCCCGGTGCTCAGCGGTTGCACCCCCACTGACACGGTGCCCGGCCCGGTGCCCGACCCGTTGTCGAAGAGCAGGCCCGTGCCGAGCCCGTTGCCCGATCCGGCCGACGTGACGCCTGTAGGCGTGCCCGGCACGGCCAGCGAATCGTCGTACACCTCGCCCAGGACGTGGCGGATGTTCTGCTGGGGCACGCCGGGAGCGGTCGAAGGCTGCACCACGGTGACCTCGATGCCGGTGGCGTCAATCGTCAGCTCGTTGGAGCTCTGGGTGACTACCGGGGCCAATTGCGACATGGAGATGCCGGCGGTAGCCAGTGCGGCATTCAGCGAGGCGTCGACGCTCTGTAGTTGCGCGGCCACGCCAGGGACCTGCTGCCCGTTCACCATGACGCCGTTCTGGCCCACCTCCACCGGCACCCCGTCCACGTCCACCGAGGCGACGTCGTCCACCACCGACTGGGTGGGGGATCCGCTGTTGGTGATGGCCACGCTCACGTGCACTGCGGCGATGGTGACGGCCCCGGAGCCGAAGCTGGCCTGGGCCACCGAGGCCTCGCCGTTGCTGGTGAGGATGCCGGTGGTGGGGTCGAAGGCGACGGCGGACGAGGAGCTGATCCCCTCCACCCCGTCGGAGGCCGCCGAGGTCTGGTGAGCCGCCGGGAAACGGGCAGCGGCATCGGCACTCAGATACGTGCGGCGCCAGTTGCCGAGCGCCTGCCACAGCCCGGCCCAACGGTCGGTGGAAACCGGCGTCGCTGCCCCCGACGCCACGCCGGCGGCAGCGGGAGCCGGGGCCGCCGGGCTCTGGGGCAGCGCCTCGCCCGCTTCCGAGGCTTGGGCCGAGGCGGTGCCCGACGAAGCCAGGGCACTGGCGAAGGGCCCGGGCTGTGACCCCACCGTGGAGGCCACCCCTCCGGCGTTGCCCGGGGGGTACTTGTCGTCGGCGTACTGGGGCTGGTTCACGCCGCCTTGGGACGCCCCGGTCTGGCCGAGCGGCCCCGTGTCGGCCGGGCTGGCCGTGCCCTCGGAGAAGGGTGAGGAGTCCACATGGGCATGGGCCAGAGGGATGTAGCTGTTGATGGCGCCGTTGTTGAAGTTGGGGAAGGCGCTCGATCCGGCCACCACGTGGTCGGCCGCCGCGTTGACGGTGGCGTTCAGCACCGAGAAGGTCGGGGCCGGCGTGTCGGCCAGCGACGCCGTCGCACCCCAAGCGAGGAGGACGGCACCGAGGCCCGAGGCCACCCCGAGCCACGCCGTTAGCAGCCGGCGCCTACGCACGGCCGGCCGCCGAGTCCTCGACCAGGCGCCGCACCAGCTCGGCGACGTCCAGTCCCTCCACCTTGGCCCGGTCCTCCAGGGACCGCAGCAACGCCGGTGGTAGTGCCACGTTGACCTCCTCGGAAAGTGCCGGAATTGGTGAACCGGCCACGGGCCGGCCATTGGTCGTTCTCGTCGCAACCCGGTGGCCGGCCGCCACGTCGACATCGACGTCGATGTCGCCCAAGTAGGAGCCGGTCACGAAGCTCTCGTCGGCGGCCAGCGTGGCGGCGTCGCCGTCGTAGCTGACCTCACCCTTCTCGAGCACGTACGCCCGGTCGGCCACGGCCAGGGCCCGGCCCACGAACTGCTCCACCAGCAGCACCGACACGCCGCGGGCCGGGAAGCCGGCGATGATGGCGAACAGTTGGTCCACGATGGTGGGGGCCAGCCCCTGGGACATCTCGTCCACCATTAGAAGCTTGGGGCGCGAGATCAGGCCGCGCGCCAGGGCCAGCATCTGCTGTTCCCCTCCTGACAGGGTGCCCGCCGTCTGGGTCGAGCGCTCCTTCAACCGGGGGAAGGTGTCGTAGACCTCGTCGAGGGCGGCCACCACCTTGGCCCGCCCCACCCCGGCGATGGAGGCGGCCAGGCGCAGGGTCTCGCCCACCTCGAGGCTCGGGAAGATGCCGCGTCCCTCGGGCACGTGCAGCAGGCCCATGCGGGCCACGGCCTCGGGCGGTGAGCCGGCCAGGTCGCGACCGTCGAAACGGACGGTGCCGGCCATGGCGGCGATGACCCCGGAGGCGGCGCGCAGCGTCGAGGTCTTGCCCGCCCCGTTGGGGCCGAGAAGGGCGACCACCTCACCCGCTTCGACGCGCACGTCGATGCCGAATAGCACCGGGATGCCGTCATAGCCGGCGCGCAGGGCGCTCATCTCGAGCAGCGACATCAGGCTGCCCCCTCACCGAGGTAGGCGCGGATGACCATGGGGTCGTCGCGCACGGCCTGGGGCGAGCCCTGGGAGATGAGGGTGCCGAAGTCCAGCACGTAGATGTGGTCGCACACCCGCATGACCAGAGCCATGTCGTGGTCCACGAGCAGCATGCTGAGAGCGAAGCGCTCCCTTATGCGCGGCAGCAGCTCGGCCAGGGCGGCGGTCTCGCGGGCGTCGAGCCCGGCGGCCGGCTCGTCGAGCAGCAACAAGGTCGGGCGCAGGCACAGGGCCCGGCCCAACTCGACACGCCGTTGCAGGCCGATGGACAGGTCCCCGGCCCGGGTGTCGGCCATGGGAGAGATGTCCAGGAAATGGAGCACGGCCCGGGCCAGCTCGTGGGCCCGGCGCTCCTCGAAGCGGCCCCGGGGTAGACGCAGGGCGTCGGTGACCAGCCCCCGGCGCGAGAAGGCGTCGATGGGCACGAGCAGGTTCTCGAGCACCGTCATGTCGTGGAACAACAGGAGGTTCTGAAACGTCCGGGCGATGCCGAGATGAGCCCGTTGGTTGGGCTTCAAAGCGTCGATGGCCCGGCCTTCGAAGCTGACTCGGCCGGCATCGGGACGCCGGACGCCGCTGATGCAGTTGAACATGGTCGTCTTGCCCGCCCCGTTGGGCCCGATGAGGCCCAGGATCTCGCCGCGGTTGAGCGTGAAAGTCACATCCGACAGGGCCTGGACCCCGCCGAAGCGCACCGACACATGGTCGACCTCGAGCAGCGACATCAGCTCGGCACCTCGGCCAGCGCGCCGGGCCGGCGGGCCACGCGCCGGCGCCACTGGTCGCGCATGCTCGGCACCAAGCCGGCCGGCGTGAACACCACCTGCACCACGAGCAAGGCTCCGAGGATGAGGTTGAAGTACTGAGTCGAGATCCCGATCTTCTGCAGGAGGTAGTTGCCGAAGGCCAGGAAGATCCCCCCCACCACCGCTGCCCCGATGGCGTCCACGCCCATGACGATGGCCACGGCGGCCAGGGCCACCGAGTCGAGGAAGGCGTACGAGGGAGCGCTCACCGAGCCGATGCGCACGGCCGACAGCGCTCCGGCCAGGCCGGCGATGCCGGCCGACAGCCCGAAGGCGGCCAACTTCCAGGCGGTGAGGTTGAGACCCATGGTGGAGGCGGCCAGCTCCGACCCGCGCACGGCCCGCAGCACCCGCCCCACCTTCCCCCGGCGCAGGTTCCACACCAGGGCCATGGCCAAGAGGAACACGACCAGGCTGAAGAGGTAGAAGGCGTACTCGCCGGTCAGGCCGATGCCGAGGAATGAGGGCCGCCCCACCTGCCACGGGTTCAAGCCACCGGTGAAGGCGTCCCACGTACCCGGTGTGAAGAGGTACTGGTCGAAGAACAGCGCCACGGCCACGGTCAAGATGGCGAGGAACAAACCCGACAGCCGCAGGGCCGGGATGCCCACCAGCACGCCGGTGGCGGCGGCCAAGGCCACGCCGAGGGGCATGCTCAGCCAGAAGCTCCAGTGATGCCCCCCGGTCAGGCACCCCACGGTGAAGGCACCAACGGCGGCGAAGGAGTACTGGCAGAACGACACCTGGCCCACCAGGCCGGTGAGCACAACCAGCGACAGCACCAACATGCCGAGCCACACGGCGTCGGCGGCCAGCGACTGGATGTAACCCGAAGCACCCAGGGGGAGCACCACGCCGGCCGCCACCACGGCGAGAAGGCCCAGCCGGCGGCGGTCGAGGCTCATGCGGCGCGCACCTTCCTGGCCCCGGGCCGGAACAGCACGGCCAGGGTGGCCAACACCATGAGAAAGGTGACCAGCTCGCCGATGCCGGCGCTCGAGAAGAAGGCTCTCGGGTAGGTCTGGGCCAGACCCAGGAACATGCCGCCCACCACCGTCATTGGCAGGCTGGTCAGCCTTCCGATCAGGGCGGCGGCGAAGGCGTCGATCACCACGATGGTGAGCGAGTAGTTATCGAAGTTGATGAGCGGGGTGATGAGCACGCCGGCGATGGCGGCCATCGCTGAGCCGGCCATCCAGGAGGCGGCCGTCACCCGGTTCACGCTGATGCCCCACAGGCGCGCTGTGGCCGGGTTGTCAGCCACGGCCCGCATGGCCGTGCCCAGCTGGGTGTAACGCAGCAGGGCGGCGGTGCCCAGCGCCAGGGCCAGGGCCACGATGAAGGTGGTCAGCTGGTCATATCCCACCACGAGGTGCACGATGGGAAGCCGGAACCCGTTGCGGCTGACCAGCTGCACCGGGCGGTGATAGGCGGTGGCCCCCCAGATCTTGCCGGCCAGGGTCTGGAGCACGAGCAGCCACCCGATGGTCACCACCACCTTGGTGAGTGGCGGGCGATTGGCCAGGGGCCGGATGGTGAAGGCTTCGATGCACAGGCCGATGACGCTGCCGGCGGCCACCGCCGCGATCAGCCCCAGCCAGCCCGGCGCCCCCCACAGCACCGACACCTGGTAGGCGATGAAGGTGGAGAACATGGCCACCGCCCCGTGGGCGAAATTAAGCACCCCCGACACGCGGAAGATGAGCACCACTCCGATGGCCGCCATGGCGTAGACGCCACCGAGCACGAGCCCGATGACGGTGAACGCCGGCAGCAGCGACCACGACGAGGCCAGCACGGGCGCTAGAAGCAGTTCCAGTTGGAGTACGTGGTCCACGTCCCCGAGACATTGTGGATCCACTGGAAACATCGGTTCGGGTCATGGGTGTTGCCCGGCGCGTAGGAGATGGGCTGGGTCAACCCCTGGGTATCGACGTTCTTGAGCGAATTCAGGGCGGTGCCGAGCGATTGTCGGGTGACGGGCGCCGTGCCGATCAGCCGCAGGGCGTCGACGAAGACCTCGGCGGCCACCCATTCACCTTCGCTGTAGACGTCGAGATTCGCCACCTGGCTCGGGTAGTACTTCTGCACCGCTCCGTAGTAGGCGGCGATCCCGGCCTGACTCTGGTGGTCCTGGGGCTCGAGCAACGGCGTCAGGGACTGGGCCCCGTACACGGCGTTGCCGTACTGCTGGTTGGCCGAGGCCTTGTCCAGCCCCAGGCCGAAGAGCTGGGGGTGGAAGTTCTGGCGGTCGAAGGCCTCGAGGAGCCGGGCGTAGGAGAAGGGGTCGAGGGCGGCGATGCACGAGTCGGCCCCCTCGGACTCGAGCTTCACGGCGATGTCGGTGTAGTCGGGCTTGGTCGGGTCGACCTGGTCGACGCTCTTCCAGGCGATGCCGTTGTGCTGGAGCGAGTCCTCGAGCGACTGCTGCACAGGGGCGATGAAGTTGGCGTTCAGGATCACGAGGCCCGGCGCGTGGATGTTCAGGTCCTTGGCGTGGTCGCCCATGGCCGTGCCATAGGTGACCAGGTTGTCGGTGACAGGCCACGAGATGGGCGAGGCGAACTCGGCCGGCACCCCTAGCCCGCCGATGACGGGCACACCCTGGCCGGTGAGGTACGGCGTCTCCGGCTGCTCTCCGCTCACCGACAGCCAGCCCACCATGGCCAGGATGTTCTCGCTCAACAGTTGCTGCGAGCACTGGTGCGCCCGGGCCGGGTCGTAGCCTGAGTCGCAGTCGAGCAGCTGGAGCTTGTGGCCGTTCACGCCACCCTGGGCGTTCACGGTGTCGAAGTAGGCCCGCACCGTGTCGCGCTCGACGGTGGCATCAAAAGGCCCCGTCTCGTCGAAGATGCCGCCCACGGTGATGGTGTTGGCCGTGACCCCGGGCGCCGCCGTGGACAGCCCGCCCGACACAGAGGTACTCCGGGCGCCCGACGACGCCGTCTGAGGCGACGAGCCGGTGGCCGACGACGACGAGCCGGTGGCGCTGGCACCGGAGGCGGCCACGGTGGTGGCCGTTGAGGCGCCGGCACCTGAGGCGGAGCCCGACACCCCTGAGCGGGCGCCCAGGACCACCGGCGTGGCCGGGCGACCCAGCGCATGGACCACGGCGCCGCCGAGGACCAACGTCATAACCACACTGGCGGTCATGAAGATGACCGCTATCCGCTCTCGTGAGGAGTTCACCGCTGCAGCCCGCCTACAGGTCGAGGAAACTTCTATCTTGCCGATTCTACGGCGGGTGCAGCCGATATGCCCAGGCCAGAATTCCCTAGGAAGCGGCCACGACCTCAACGGTGAGCTCGCCGGAGACCTCGTCGTGCAGCCGCACGGCCACGGTGTGGGTCCCGAGCGCCTTGATCGGCTCGTCCAGGTGGATGTGGCGCCGGTCGACCACCGCACCGGTTTGGGCCTCGACCGCCTCGGCCAGGTCCTGGGCCGTGACCGACCCGAACAGGCGCCCTTCGGCCCCGGCCCGCGCCGTCACGGTGATGGTCTTGGCGCCGAGCGCGCCGGCCACCGTCTGGGCCGACTCACGGTCCTTGGCGTCGCGCAGGTCCCGCGAGCGGCGCATGGAGGCGGCCTGGGCGGTCATGTTGTCGGTGGCCTTCAAGGCCCGCCCGGTCGGGAACAGGAAGTTGCGGGCGAAGCCGCCGGCCACCTCGACGATGTCGCCGCGCTTGCCCAGGCCGTGCACGTCGTCACGAAGCAGCACCTTCATCAGACCGTCTCCTCCGCCGCCGCCACCTCGACGATGTCGCCGCCGGGGCTTTCGGGCGCCTCTTTGGCGGGGACCTCACCAACAGACGGCGCAGCGGCCGGCCGATCGGCTCCGTCGGAGCTGTCGGGCGCGGTGGCACCAGGTGCTCCGTCGCGCCCGGGCGGGCGTCCCATGGGCCGGTCGCGCTCAGGACGGTCGCCGCGCTCGCCGCGATCGCGACCACGGCCACGGCCACCGGTGCGCTCAGTGACAGTGCGCTGGGTGTAGGGCAGCAGCACCAGCTCGCGGGCCGTGCGGATGGCCAGGGCAATGGCCCGCTGGTGCTGGGAGCAGTTGCCGGTGACGCGTCGGGCCCGGATCTTGCCGCGGTCGCTCATGTACTTGCGCAGCATGTTGACGTCCTTGTAGTCGACCCAGGCAATCTGGTCGCGGCACAAGGCGCAGGGCTTCTTCTTGATCCGCCGGCCGGCGTCCTTCGGGCCACGACGGGTGCTCGTGTTGCGATCGCGATCAGTGTTACGTGCCATGGCTCAGAAAGGCTCCTCGTCGAAGCCGTAGCCGCCCGCAGGCGGCGCCGACCGTCCACCGGCAGGCGCCGGCTGACGCGCCGGACCCCCACCGTCGCCGCCGCCCGCTGGGCCGCGGCGCTCGTTCTTAGTGACCTGGGCCGTGGCCCATCGCAGGCTGGGGCCGATCTCGTCAGCCACCACTTCCACCTTCGACCGCTTGTCGCCTTCGGCCGTCTCCCACGATCGCTGCTCGAGCCGGCCGGTGACGATGATGCGCGAGCCGCGGCTCAGGCTCTCCGAAGCGTTCTCCGCCATCTCGCGCCAGCACACGACGTCGAAGAAGCTGGTGGCTTCCTCCCACTCCTGGGTCTGGCGGTTCTGCCAGCGGCGGTTCACGGCCAAGCCGAAGGTGGCCGTGGCCTGGCCGGTAGGCGTGAACCGGAGCTCCGGATCGCGCGTGACGTTGCCGACCAGGGTGACGCTGTTGCCGTTGGACATGGTGCTCCTCCCCTTCCGGTCAGCCCGCTGCGGGCGCCGGTGCTACGTCGGCTTCGTCGGATTGCGTGGGTGACGGTGCGGGCTCGGCGCCAAGCTCTGAAGCGGCAGCCGGAGCAGCCCGAGCGCCAGACCGCGCCGGGGCCGGGCGGGAGCGCCCGGCCGATGGCGACGCGCCGGGGCCGGGCGGGCGGCGCCGGCCGGCGACCTTTTCGGGCATGCGGACGATCTTGTGGCGCAGGACCTCGTCGGCCAGCACCAGAAAGCGGTCCAACTCGGCCGAGGCCTTGGGCTCCGAGGTGAACTCGGCCACCACGTAGTAGCCCTCGCGCTTCTTGCGCACCTCGTAGGCCAGGGTGCGCTTGCCCCAGCGGTTGACGACACCGGTGGTGCCGCCGTTGGAGCGAACCAACTCAAGGCCCTTCTCGAGCACCGCCGTAATGGCGGACTCGTCGGCCTCCGAGTCGAAGATGATCATGGTTTCGTACGGCCGCAAGAGCGGCTCACCTCCCTCCGGACCCGACGCCGAGGGCGACCGGGGCCCCACGTCTGTGGGGCAGGGTTTGCTTCGGTCGTGTCGGACAAAGGCCCGAGACGACCCGGGTCATGGTAGTCGAGCCTGCTCGGCCCGGTTCCCGACCCCTGCGTCAACCCCCCGACTGGAGGTGGTACGTCTCGTTGTCGGAGGGGAAGGTGCCGGCCCGGACGTCGGCCGCCCACGACGACACCGCCGTAACGGCCAGTGCCGACAAGTCGGCGTACTGGCGAACGAACTTGGGGGCGGGGCCCTGGCGCAGGCCCAGCAGGTCGTGGAAGACGAGGACCTGGCCGTCGCAGGCGGGCCCGGCGCCGATTCCGATGGTGGGCACGTCGACCTCGGCCGTGACGTGAGCCGCCACCACATCGGGCACGCCCTCGAGAACGAGGGCGAAGCAACCGGCTCCGACCAGCGCCTTGGCGTCGAGCAGCAGAGCCTCGGCCGCTGCGGCCTCCTTGGCCTGGACCTTGTACCCGCCCATGGCGTGCACCGACTGCGGCGTCAGGCCCAGATGCCCCATGACCGGGATCTCGGCCCCCGCCAGCGCCTCCACCATGGGGACGCGCTGGCGCCCTCCCTCGAGCTTCACGGCCTGCGCCCCGGCGCGCACCAGCACGGCGCCGTTGCGGACGGTGTCTTGCACCGACACGTGGTAGCTCATCCACGGTAGGTCCCCCACCACCAGCGGGCGGGGGCCGGCCCGGGCCACCGCCGCCACGTGGTGGGCCATGACACCGACGTCCACCTGCAGCGTGTCGGGGTGCCCGAGCACCACATTGGCCAGGGAGTCGCCGACCAGGATGATGTCGACCCCGGCGGCATCGGCGATGCGGGCCCCGGGGGAGTCATAAGCGGTGAGCATGACCACCGGATCGTCCCCGCGGCTGCGCTTGCGGGCCCGGATGGACGGGACGGTAACGCGCTGTGACATCACTGGCCTCCTTGGCCGTCCAGCGCACGAGGCTGCCGGCGGCGGCGGGACCGATAGGAGATCCCAGTGTACCTTCGGCTCCGTGACCAGGGCCGAGGCACCCCACGAGGCGAACGCTGGCGGGACCTGCCAGAGCTGCGGGGCCCCGAGCGAGGAGCTCGTGTCGGTCCACCGTGTCTACCTCGAGACCGACGGCCGGGGGACGGTGACCGGATCCACCACGGTGGCCGACGCCGAGTGGTGGTGCCTGGCTTGTCGCATCCTGTATCCGCACGAGCCGGATCCCCACGACCCCTCCGCCTGACCGTTCTGGCCTCCGGCCTGCCCGGTGTCCGGCGGCGCGCCTCGCTGACCAGGCACTTGGGCCCCGAGGCGGCATTTCTTCGTGAGGCCGGGCCCGTCCGCCGGTTTTCGCTACGACGGTCCTGTGCGGGCCACCAGTCGGCGCGGCGGAAGCGCCCGGAGAGGACGGCCATGGCCGGAGACGGCAAGAACGACGAGACGCGCCCACCTCGGGTGGGTCGCCTGACCCGGCGAGCCTTCCTGAAGGCGGGAGCGGCGGCCGGTGTGGCCGGTGCGGTCGGGTCGGGTCTCAGCGCCTCGCAGGGGCGCCTCATCCAAGCGGCCCTGGCGGGCAGCTCAGGGGGCTCGCTCTCCGACATCGAGCACGTGGTCATCCTCATGCAGGAGAACCGGTCCTTCGACCACTACTTCGGGACGATGCCCGGCGTGCGCGGCTTCTCCGACCTACTTGCCAAGCCTGGCGTCTTCGCCCAGACCATGGTCGACCCGTCCACCGGCAAAGCCCTCTACAAATTGGCCAGCGGCGAGACGACTCTGAACCCCTTCGAGCTGGTGAGCAACCCGCCGACGGTGGCCGGCCAAACCACTAACGACATCACCCACGACTGGGGACCGCAGCACCAGGCCTGGAACGACGGCGCCATGGACCAGTGGGCCGTTCAGCACCTGAAGAACGACGGAACGTCTAAGTACCAGTTCAACGTCACCGACGGGGTGCCGGTGCCGGGCTCGTCGTCGGTGCCCATAGGGCTGCTCACCATGGGCTACTACCGCCAAAGCGACTGCCTGGCCTTCTACCGCGCCCTGGCCGATGCCTTCACCATCTGCGACGCCTACCACTGCTCGGTGCTCGGCCCGACCGATCCCAACCGGCTCATGTGGATGTCGGGCAGCCTCGGCGCCCACTCGGCCGACAACGGCGGCCCAGTGCTCACCACCTACGTTTCCAACCGCCAGGACCTGGTGGGCACGCTCGACTGGCCCACTTTGCCCGAGCTGCTCACCGACAGCGGCGTGAGCTGGAAGGTGTACCAGGACCCCACGTCCACGGCGCTGTTCAATGTGCTGCCGTACTTCAAGAGCTTCGCCAAGCCCTCTACCGCCACCGAGGCCAGGAACGCCGCCAACGCCCTGGTGCCGGTGTACCCGGCCGAATTCCAGGCCGATGTCCTGGCCGGCACGCTGCCCAAGGTGTCGTGGATCATGCCGCCGGCCCCGTGCTGCGAGCACCCGGCCACGCCCCCGGAGTACGGCGAGTGGCTGGTGTCGGAGATCCTCCAGACGCTGCTGCTCAACCCCGAGGTCTGGGAGCGCACCGTCTTCCTGGTCGTCTACGACGAGAACGGCGGTTTCTTCGACCACGTGGCCCCGCCCACACCCGGGCCCACGGTCACCTCCCTAGGGTCCGTCCCCACCGGCAGCGAGTACGACGGCGAATACCTGCACACCGCGTCCCCCACCAATGCCGCCGGGGGGCCACCCTCAGACTGGGACGGGGTCCTCGGCCCGGTGGGCCTCGGCTTCCGGGTGCCGGCCATGGTCATCTCGCCCTTCAGCGCCGGCGGATGGGTGAACTCCGACACCATGGACCACATCTCGACCCACAAGCTGATCGAACGGCTCTTCCTAACGCCGGGCACCATCCAGGGCGGCCTGCACGTCTCGCCGTGGCGCTACGCAACGGTGGGCGACTTCACCGGGGCCATGGCCAACCTGACCACGCCCAAGACCAGGGTGGGCAAGTTGCCGGACACATCGCTGCTCTTCCCCGGGGTGGCCGAGCAGGCGCTGCTCAACTCGCTGGCCGGGACCGAGGGCTACGCCCAGGCTTATCCACCCCCGCCGCGCAACGCCGGCGTGCCCGGGCCCGACCCCGTCACCATCTCCCGCCGGCCCACCCCCCGCTGACCGTCCGCCGACTAGTCGGTGCCCGCAGGCCGGTGACGCTAGGCAGGCACAGCACCACCAGGGTGCTGGCGCCGATCCAGGCGGCTGCCAGCCACAGGGCCCCGTCCACCCCGAGCACCCGCGCCGTGAAACCCACCACGACGTAGCCGAGGGGAAGGAAGACGAACGAGCCGAACCAGTCATAGGCACTCGCTCGTGACAGCACCTCGGGCGGAAGCTCGCGCTGCATGGTGGTATCCCACAACGGGCCGAACACACCGAAGCTGAGCCCAGCCCCGAATGCGCCCACCCCCACCACGAGCGCCGGGGCTCGCAGGGCCAGGGCCCCGAGGCACAGCATCCAGGCCAGCAGCACAGCTTCGGCCACGAGCAGCGGCCGGCGCGGCTGCACCCGCAGCATGGTCGCCCCGCCGAGCAGCGATCCCGCCCCTTGGGCAGCCAGGATCGACCCCCAAGCCACAGCGCCGCCAAGCGACTGCTTGGCCACCACGGCGCCCAGCACGAAGAATGGCGGAAAGACGAGGAGCCCGAGCGTGGAGAACTGGGTCACGACGACCCACAGCCAGGTGCGCTCGCGAAAAGCACGCCACCCTCCGCGCAGCTGCGAAACGAAGCGCTCGGTCGAGCCCCGGCTCTCCCAGCCCACGCGCAGGCTGGCCAGACACGCCGCGCTCACCAGGTAGGTGGCGCCGTCCACGGCCACGGCCCACCCCGGGCCCGAAGCGGCCACCAGGATGCCGGCGATGGCCGGGCCCACCAGCGTGCCGCTCCACATGGCCATGGCGCTCAATGCGTTGGCCTGGTGGAGGTGCTCGGGTTTCGACACTTCGGGGATGAGCCCGGTCATGGCCGGAGTGAAGAAAGCGGTGCCGGTGCCGACGGCGGCCTCCAGGGCCAGGAACCCCCACAGCGGAGGGTGTCCCATGAGCAACCAGGCGGCCAGTGCGCCCTGGGGCACGGCCCGGCCCACGTCGGCCATCACCATGAGGGCCCGGCGGTTGTAGCGGTCGGCGGCCACCCCGGCCGGCAGGAGCAGCAGCACGAGCGGCAGGGTCTCCGCCCCGAGCACGTAGCCCACGTCGCCGATAGAGCCGCCCCGGCCGAGCACGGCGAACGACAGCGCCACCGGCAACATGCCCGTGCCCACGAACGAGGTGACCCGGCCCGCGAAGTAGAGGCGGAAGTCGCGCTCGCCGAGCGCACCGAGCCAGCGGTCCAGTCGCACCAGGCGAGGCTAACGACTGGTCGTAGCGTGGGCGCCGTGGCTCCGCCGACCGTCATCGACTACCGGGGCAGCTTCCTCTTCTCCCTGCCGCCGGCCGAGATGTGGAGCGCCCTCGAGCATCCGCAACGCTTCGAGAAGTGGTGGGCGTGGCTGCGCGAGTTCCGCCTCGAAGGCGATGGGTTGGTCGACGGAGCCGTGCTCCACGGCCTGGTGGCGCCGCCGGTGCCCTACCAGATGCGCATCGCCGTCCTCCTCGAGCACTGCCGGGCGCCGCTGAGCATCGACGCCGTGGTGTCAGGTGACCTCCGCGGCACCGCCCGTCTCGTGATCGAGCCGCACGGGGACGGGTCGCGTGCCGAGGTGGCCTGGACCATCGAGATGATGCAGCGGCCCATGCGACTCGCCGCCCGCCTGGCCCACCCGCTGCTGCGCTGGGGACATGACCGGGTGGTCGAGGCCACCGTGGCCGGCTTCCGGCGCCACATCGAGGAGGGGCGCCACCGGGACTAGCCGCTCACCCCAGCCGGGCCACAGCCAGGGCGGCGGCTAGGCAGACCACGGCCCACGACATGGTGCGCAGGGCGCGCTCCAAAGGCGCCAACAGCGACCCGCGATCGATAGCCGCGCTGGTGCCATCGGCCATGGCCATGGTGCCGAGCACCTCTTGTGTCGATCGGCGGAGACGTCGCGCCGGTGTGCTGAGCGCCCGTTGGGCCAGTGACAAAGCGAAGGCGCCGAGAGCGCCGAGAGCGGCGGCTATGGACAGCCCCTGGGCCTGGGCCACGTACGCAGTGAGCACGGGGAACGCTCCCCAGGACAAGGCGAAGCCGACGTCGTTGTGGATGAGGCCACCGAAGATCTCGGCGTTGTAGGCGACCACCAGGACCGGCCCGAGCACGATGAAGGGCACAATGGACACGCCCACCCGGGCCACGCCCATGGCGCCGAGGATCACAGCGCCGACCAACCCGGCGGCGGCGGCGCCCACCAGCGCGCCGGCCGGCACCGAGGTCCGAAGCGGCCGGCCGTGCAGCTCGTCGAGGGCATGGGCCGAGATGCCCACGGCCAGGAAGAAGGCGAGCACGGTGGCCACCAGTCGGCTCACCTGCACCCGCGGCGCCAACGAAGCTCCGATGACGACGTAGGCCAGGTGCCAGGCCGTGTACGGGGGGTGCAACAGCGTCCACCAGTCGCGCCAGGGGCCCCCTTGGGCGGCGTAGTACGCCGGGCGCGGCTGAGCCTCGGTCACTGCCTCCGGCCCCACATGACGAGGCCCCCACCGAGGCTCATGGGGCGCACCGTGACGTCCCCGATGCCGGCGGCCTCCCAGGCCGCCACCGTGGCGTCGAGGGGTAGGCGCCGGTAGTGCCCGCTGATGCTCGGCCCCAGAAAGCGCCCCACCCGGTACCACTCGCGGCCGCCGGTGAGGAGCCCCGCCAGCGGCAGCACCAGGCGCGTGTAGAGCCACCACCAGCCGCGCCAGAACACACTCGAGGGCACCAGGAATTCGAGGTTGGCCACCACGGCACCGGGGCGGACCACCCGGGCCAGCTCGGCCATGGTCGCCCGGGGGTCGTCCACATAACGCAGCAGGTACGTGAAGCTCAAGGCGTCGAAACTGGCGTCGGCGAAGGGCAGCTGCTCACCTCGGCCCAGGGCGATGGCGATCCTGGAGACGCCCGCTTGGCGCACGTTGTGACGGCCCTGGCGGGCCATGGCCTCGGTCAGGTCGACACCGATGACGGTGGCTCCGGTGCGCTCGGCCAAGGCCAGGGCCACACCGGCGGTGCCGGTGGCCACATCGAGCACCAGCGAAGGGGTCCCCTCGGCTATGGCATCGACCAGCTGCCGGCGCCAGCGTCCGTTCTGCCCGAACGACAACCACTCGGCCAACCGGTCGTAGCGGTCGGGGAGCCCGGCGAACAGGCGCCGGGCCACCCGGTTTCGCCCACCGGCGGCCGACGCCACCGAAGCCCGATCCCCGCTCATGGCCCGGTGACCGGCTCCACTTCGTCGGCGGCGCCGTCCACCCACTGAGCGTTCCCGGCCATGGCCGGGAACGACGCCACCACCAACACGAAGAGCAAGAACGTGAGCACGTGCACCCCGGTGCACCACAGGCAGATGGCCTTGATGGTGAAGAGCTCGGCCGACAGCAGATAGACGACGAAGCCCATGCCGCCCACCACCATGACCAGGCGCGCCCACGTCACCCACCGGTACCCGGCACGCCACAACGGCGGCAGGTTGATGGCGATCATGGCGGTGAAGAACAGCAGCCCCAGCAGGGCCACCGGTATGCCGAAGACCTCGGACTGCGGGCTGGTGGTGACCTTGGCGCAGTTGATGATGCCGGTGGCGCTGCACACCGGCAAGGTGCCGGTGAAGTGGTCGATGGTCAGGTAGAGCCCGATGCCGAAACCGATGATCGACAGCACGAGCGCCATCCACCCACGCCAGCGCCCGACGGCGGGGGCTGTCTCCCAGCCATCGTCGGCCCAGCTGTCGTCGGTCATGGCCGCCGGCCCCAGCCGCTCAGCTCAGCCCCATGGCCTTGGCCGCCGTGGTGACGGCCGAGGCGCTGCACACCGCCGAGGGCTGCTGCTGGGTGATGGAGCACACCGCGGCGGTCAGGTAGTTGGCCGTGCCCACGATGGCCTGGGTCACCGGGTCGTTGGGGTTGGCCAACTTCGCCGCGATGGCCGACTGGTCCAGCCCCGAGAGTATGGCCGGGTTGTAGCTCGGCCCCAGGACGAAGACCTTGTTGCCGATGTCCATGAACGGGAATCCCTGGGTGACGCCGAACTGCGACGAGTACTTGCTCCACAGGCCGGACTGGGCCGTGGTGAGGTGCTCCAGGACGTGGCGGGTGCCGATGCCGTTGGTGTCGTTGCTCTCCTCCTCCACCGGCACGAAGGTCACGACGTCGCTCGAGTAGCTCGCCCCGTGGAAGGAGAAGGTGGCCGTGGCCGGGTCGGTGTCCCACGGCGACGAGGTGGTCTCCTGCAGGTTGGTGAAGTGGCCGAATTTGGACATGGCCATGACGATGGCCCAGCGCTCGGCGGCGCAGTAGGGGCAGAACTCGCCCCCGATGAACAGCACCTCGGGTTTGCCTCCTGAGGCCAGCGCCGTCTGGCCCTTGGCCACGGTGGGGGCGGTCACCGACGACGGCACGCCCACCGTCTGGGCCACGGAAGCCGGCACCCCGGTGACCAGGGACACCAGGCTGGCCGGCGCCGGCGTGTCCACCGGGCCGGTGGCCGTGGTCGACGTGCTCGACGAGCTCGTCACCTTGAAGATGACGAGGGCCACCACGAGCAGCACCACAACACCGATAGCCCCGAAGGCGATGGCCGACGGCGAGAATCGCCGCGGGGACCCACTGGGCACCGCAGCGCCGGGCCGGCGACCGGCATTGGGGCCACGACCGCCGCGGCCGCCACCGCTGCCACGACCACCTCCGCCCGGGCGGCCCTGGCCGGCACCCGATCCCGGCTTCGGTCCCGATGGTCGGCGGGCACCCTGCCCGGGTCGCGGCGGCGCCCCCGAGCCCGACCCGGTCGGGGCCTTCTGTCCCGTCGACTTGCCGCCACCTGGTTGCACGACACTCATGTGGATTCCCCTTGCCACCGCCGGCCGGCGGGATCGTTTGCTGCCTCATGGTGGTCCAAAGACGAGGCGCGCACCATGTCGCCCGGCGCGGGCCTGCTCATCGACTACGCCCCGGGACTGGCGGCGCGCTGTCGGGGCGCTGTGGAGGTGCTGTCAGCCGTTGCCTCTGCGCACGGTGGCCCGGGCCCGGGCCTGGGCCCGGTGGCGCCCCCCGGCCGGGTACATCCGGGCCAGGTGGTTCCAGGCACAGCTCGGGCACACCTCGACCACATAGCAGGCGATCTCGTCGGCCCGACGGCACAGGCGGGCCAGCTCGGTGGCGGTGGCCGGGCACGTCCCGTTGGGTGGCAGACGGGGCCCGAACACATAGGTCACGTGCACCACCCGGACCTCTTCGCAGATGGGACAGTCCTCAGGCAGCGGGGTGCCGATGTTGCGGGCGGCCCGCAGGAGCTCCGGGTGGGCGTCGCACACGTCGAGGCGCGATAGGCGCCCCTTTTTGAATTCGCTCACCACGGCATTGCGGGCCAGGCGGTACTCGACGCGGCCGCCGGTCCCTGTGACCGTGAAGCCGCGCAGTGCGGTGGGCCCGAAGCTCATCGGCCACCAGGGTACCTCCGGCCGCCTCCGATCGAGCGGGGACCCCCTCTGCTCGCGATTGCTTGCAGTGCCACCGATATATCGATACGATACATCTCGACGATGTATTGCTCCCCCGCCACCGCCACCGCCAGTTTCACGTCCTCGGGCCGCCTGACGGTGGCCCGGCTGTCTCCAGCCGAGGCCCGCTGATGCTCGAGCTGGCCATCCTCGGCCTGCTCGGCGAGCAGGAGCTGCACGGATATGAGATCCGCCGCCGCTTGCGCGACGAGCTCGGCCTCTTCTCCAATGTGTCGTTCGGATCGCTGTACCCGGCGCTGTCGCGCCTAGAGCGCTCGGGGGCGGTGGAGACCGCCGAGGAGAGCGGCCCCGGCGTCTCGTCGGCCCCCATCCCCATGACCGGCTCGCTGAGCGGGGAGCGGGCCGCCCTCCGCGCCCGGCGAGCCACCGGGGGACGAGGACGCCGAGCCCGCAAGGTGTACCGCATCACCGAGGAGGGCCGACGCCAGTTCGCCCAGCTGCTCGACAACGAACGCGACGCAGCGGCCGACGACGCCCGCAGCTTCGGTTTGCGCCTGGCCTTCGCCCGGTACCTGCCCCCCCACGCCCGCCTCCGTCTGCTCGAGCGGCGCCGGGCTCAGCTGGCCCAGCGCCTGGAGGACGCCCGCGCCGCGGCGGCGGCCGCCGAGCGGCCTCTCGACCTTTATGCCCGCTCGGTGGTGGAGCACGCGGCGGAGTCGGCCGAGCGCGACATCTCGTGGCTCGACCGCCTCATCGACGCCGAGCGCACTGACGATCTCGGAACCCCGTTGGTCAACATGGAAGGACACAACTGATGAAGAACGTCCGGGTTGCCATCGCCGGTGTGGGCAACTGCGCCAGCTCACTGGTCCAAGGCGTGGAGTACTACCGCCGCGCCGACCCCGAGGACATCGTGCCCGGCCTCATGCACGTGACCCTGGGCGGCTACCACGTGGGCGACGTGGAGTTCGTGGCCGCTTTCGACGTGGATGCCAGCAAGGTGGGTGTGGACCTGTCGAAGGCCATCTGGGCCGGGCAGAACAACACCGTGCGCTTCGCCCAGGTCGGCCACCTCGACGTGACCGTGCAGCGCGGCCCCACCTTCGACGGCCTCGGCTCCTACTACCGCGACACGGTCGAGGAGTCCCCGGCTGAGGCCGTCGATGTGGCCGCCGCCCTGCGCCAATCCGGCGCCGACGTGCTGGTGAGCTACCTGCCGGTGGGATCGGAAGAGGCCCAGCGCCACTACGCCCAGGCCTGCCTCGACACCGGCGTGGCCTTCGTGAACGCCATCCCCGTGTTCATCGCCAGCGACCCGACCTGGGCCCGCAAGTTCCGTGACGCCGGGGTGCCCATCATCGGCGACGACATCAAGAGCCAGGTGGGCGCCACCATCGTCCACCGCGTGCTGACGCGGCTCTTCGAGGACCGGGGCCTAGCCCTCGACCGCACGTACCAGCTCAACTTCGGCGGCAACATGGACTTCAAGAACATGCTCGAGCGCGAGCGCCTGCAGTCCAAGAAGATCTCCAAGACCCAGGCCGTGACCAGCCAGGTCGAGAACTTCACCCTCGACGCCGAGGACGTCCACATCGGGCCGTCGGACCACGTCCCGTGGCTACAGGACCGCAAGTGGGCCTACATCCGCATGGAGGGCCGCAACTTCGGCGACGTGCCGCTCAACTTGGAGCTCAAGCTCGAGGTGTGGGACTCGCCCAACTCCGCCGGGGTGATCATCGACGCCGTGCGCTGCGCCAAGGTGGCCCTCGATGCCGGCGTGGGCGGTCCCCTGCTCGGCCCGAGCGCCTACTTCATGAAGTCCCCACCGGTGCAGTTCCACGACGACGAGGCGCACCGCATGGTGGAGGCCTTCGCCGCCGGGGAGCCCTCCCCGGTCTGGCCCGAGGACTGACCCGCTCCGCTCAGCCCGGTGGGCGCCCGGCCCACCATTGCTCCAGGCGCCGGCGCGCCTCGTGATCACCGAGGGGGCCTTCCTCCAGCCGCAGCTCCAGCAGGAACTCGAGGGCCTGGCCCACCGCCGGCCCCGGAGCCAGGCCGAGGTGCTCCATGACCTGCAGGCCGTCGAGCTCGGGGCGGATGGCGTCGAGCTCCTCCTCGGCCCGCAACTCCTCGATGCGCCGCTCGAGTTCGTCCATGCGCTGGCCGAGCGCTCGCGCCCGCGCCGCGTTGCGCGTGGTGCAGTCGCAACGCGTCAGCTCGTTCAGGCGCTCGAGCAGGGGCCCGGCGTCGCGCACGTAGCGGCGCACGGCCCGGTCGGTCCAGCCCAGCCGGTAGGTGTGGAAGCGCAGATGCAGCTCCACCAGGCGGGTTACGAGCTCGATCTCGTCGTTGGGGTAGCGCAGCGCCGTTAGCCGGTCGCGGGTCATGCGCGCCCCGACCACCTCGTGGTGGTGGAAGGTCACACCGCCGGGCCCGAACGCTCGCGTGCGCGGCTTACCGACGTCGTGCAGCAAGGCGGCCAGGCGCAGCAGGCGGTCGGGACCAGTCTTGTCCACCACGGCCAGGGTGTGGGCCAGCACGTCCTTGTGGCGGTGGATGGGGTCCTGCTCCAGGGCCAGGCCGGGCAGCTCGGGCAGGAAGTGGGCGGCCAGGCCGGTGTCCACCACGAACCACAGCCCCGTGGACGGGCGGGGCACCACCAGCAGCTTGTCCAGCTCGTCGCGGATGCGCTCGGCCGAGACGATCTGCAGCCGCTCGTGCATGGCACGCACCGCTGCGGTCAGCTCGTCGTCGGGGACGAGGCCCAGTCCGGCCATGAAGCGCGCGGCGCGCAGCATGCGCAGCGGGTCGTCGGTGAAGGAGGTCTCGGGGTCGAGAGGGGTGCGCAGCCGCCCGGCGGCCAGGTCGGCCAGCCCGCCGTAGGGATCGATCAACTCCAAGCCGGGCAAGGTGAGGGCCATGGCGTTCACCGTGAAGTCGCGCCGCGACAGGTCGACCTCGATGGAATCGCCGAAGACCACCTCGGGCTTGCGCGACTCGGGGGCATAGGCCTCGGCCCGGTGGGTGGTGATCTCGAAGCTGCGCCCGTCCTTGGCCGCCCCGATGGTGCCGAAGCGCTTGCCCTGGACCCACACGGACTCGGCCCAGCCCCGCACGATGGCCTCGGTGGCGTCGGGGGTGGCGTCGGTGGTGAGATCCAGATCCCCGGCCGGGCGCTGCGCTGCAGCCCCGTCACCAGCCACAATGGCGTCGCGCACCGACCCGCCCACCAGGTACAGGCGGTGGCCGGCGGCGGCGAAACGCTCGGCCACCTCGGCGGTGGCGTCGACCAGCGGCCGCACGCGTTCGGGGATCATCGCTGTGGAGGGTAGCTGTGCCGCCAAAGGTGGCCTGGCGCCCGGCGATAGCGTGCTGCGCCATGGGCCGGCTCGGTGTCCGCACCGTGGCGTGCGTCGGGGTGGCGCTGGCGCTCGTCGCCGGGCCCGGCGCGCCTGGGGCGTGGGGCGGCGGCGCGTCGAGCGGCTCGCCCACCTTGACGCTGCTGTCGCAGACCCCGTGGGTCGGCCCGGGCCAGGCCATGGAACTGCACCTGGGCCTCGGCACGGCGGCGCATTCATCGCTCACCTTGGGCTTGACCCTCTACGCCCCGCTCACCAGTCGTTCGGCCTTCGCCCAGACTGTGAACGGGGCGGGCCTGGGCCGGGTGCTGTCGGCCTCGGGGGCCATCGCCGTCGCCGGTTTGTCCGCCGACCCCGGCGGCGGGGTGGACCTCACCGTTCCGGTGGCCGGCGGCGACGCCCCCTCCACCGGCACCGGCCCCTTCGCCGCCGACCTGAACTGCCAGCCCGGCGCCTGCGGCGGGGTCTACCCCCTGCACCTGGAGCTCACCTCGAACAGCGGGGCACGGGCTCAGCTCACGACGTACCTGGTCTACGCCGATCCCCCGGCCACCACCCAGAAGCTCCGCCTGGCCTGGGTGGTCCCCCTGGGCAGCGCACCCAGCTCCTCGGATGCGCCCGGTGCCCTGACGCCCGGCGCCGTCGGCCTCGGGGCCGTGGCCGATGTGCTGAGCGCCCTGGAGGCCCGCCCCACGGTGGCGGTCACCTTGGCCCCCGAGCCGGCCACCATGGCGGCCCTGGCCGATTCGAGCCGGCCCCGGTGGCGCAGCGCAGTGGCCGGCCTGGGCGCCCTGGGCGCCGTGGCCGGCCATCAAATCCTGGCCCAGTCGTACGTGCCGGTGGACGCCACCGCCCTGGTGTCGGCCGGGCTCGGCGGTGAGCTCTCGGACCAGATTCACCGGGCCGCTCAGGTGCTCGCCCCCTGGCGCGCAGTTCCCGGCGCCAGCACCTGGGTGAGCACCGACGGCGTGGACCAGGCTTCGGTGGCGGCTCTGCGGGGGTTGGGCTTCACCCACTTGGTGCTGCCGCCGTCGGCGGTGACCCAGGGCGGGCCCGCCCCCATCTTCACCCCCACCGAGCCCTTCGCGCTGTCGGCCGGCCGCGGCGTGTCGATCCAGACGGCGGAGTCGGATCCGGGCCTCGGGGCGCACCTGAGCGCGGCGAGCGGGCCTGGCGCCGCGCTGGCCGCCTACCAGCTCCTGGCCGATCTGGCCCTCGTCTATTACGAGCACCCCAACCTGGATACGCCGCGCGCCGTGATGGCGGTGGGACCGCCGACGTGGGCGCCGGCACCGGTGTTCCTCGACACCGTGCTCTCGGCCCTGGAGAGCGACCCGCTCGTGGTGCCGGTGAGCCTCGACACCCTGTTCGCCTCGGTGCCGTCGGCCACCGGTGTCACACACCGGCCGGCCGCCACCAACAGCTCCTCCACGTTGCCGGCCCGTCAGCTGCGCAGCGCACGGGCCCGGCTGTCGGCCTTCGCCGACGCCGTGGAGGGACAAAGCGCCGTCGGGGTGATCCGCGGCCTCGACGAGCGGCTTCTCGCCACCGAGGACGAGCGCCTGCGCCCGGCCCAGCAAGTCGAAGCGTTGGGCGCCTTCGGCAACAGCCTCGACGCCCAACTGGCCGCGCTGTCCATCCGCTCCGACACCGTTCGGCTCACGTCTACGGCGGCCAAGGTGCCCATAACCGTGGTGAAGCAGGCGCCGTACTCGGTCACCGGTGTCCTGCGCATCACCGGGTCCAAGGTGGTGTTCCCCTCGGGCGCCGCCCAGGTCCCCGGTTCGGTGTGCCGCTCGCCCTCGGTGCAGGTTACGGCCGAGCGCTCGGTTTTCTCGTGCACCGCCACCATCGGACACACCACCAACGCCGTGTACGTCGACATGCGAGCCCGGGCCACCGGTGACTTCCGTCTCACGGTGACCCTGACGAGCCCTTCTGGACGCCTGGTGCTGGCCGAGAGCCACCTGACGGTGCGCTCTATGTCGACCTCGGCCGTGGCCCTGGCCCTGTCGCTGGCGGCGATGGCCGTGCTGCTCGTCTGGTGGGGTCGCACCTTGTGGCGCGGTCGGCGCAGCGGTCGGCGCGGCGCTCACGTCCGGGCCCGGCGTCCGGTGGCGGCCCGATGACAGCCGGCCCACGATGAGCGAGGCCCCACGATGACAGCCGGCGTCGTGCCGGGGGGGCGGCCGGCGGGCCGATTCGCCCGCGACAGCGCCACCATGGCCGTGGGCACGGCGTTGTCGCGGGTGACCGGCGTGCTGCGGCTGCTGGCTCTGGTCTACGCCGTGCACTTCCGCGCCCTGGCCGACGCTTACAATCTGGCCAACACCCTCCCCAACGTGGTGCACGACGTAGTGCTCGGCGGCATCGTTTCGGCCACCTTCGTCCCGGTGTTCGTGTCGCGCCTGGCCCGGTCGGCCGCGGACGAGGCGTGGGAGGCCATCTCGGCGGTGACCAGCATCACGGTGATCGTCATCGGCGTGGCCTCACTGGCGATGTTGGTGGCCAGCCCCTTCATCGTCGACGCCATTACGGCGTTCAACCATTCGGCCCAGGCCGCCGTGGAGCGCTCGGTGGCCACGGATCTGTTGGTGCTGTTCGTCCCCCAGGTGGCCTGCTACGGCTGTATCAGCCTGGCCACCGCCCTGCTCAACGCCCGCCGTAGCTTCGCCGCCCCCACCTTCACGCCGGTGCTCAACAACCTGGTGCTGGTGGCCGCCCTCGTCACCTTCGGCGTGGTGGTGCGCAACCCCACCCTGGGCGGCGTCTACGCCCACCGGGGCCAGCTGTACCTGCTCGGCCTGGGCACCACCGTGGGGGTGGCCGCCCAGGCCCTGGCCTTGCTGCCGAGCCTGCGCCGGGCCGACCTGCGCCTGCGCTGGTACCCACGACTGGGCCACGAGGCGGTGCGCTCCATCGCGGGCCTTTCGGGGTGGACTCTCGGGCTGGTGATCACCAACCAGGTGGCCCTGGTGGTGGTCCTGGCCCTGTCGGTGCACGTAGGCCAAGGGGCGGTGAGCGCCTACACCTACGCCTACACCTTCTTCCAGCTCCCCTACGGGGTGGTGGCCGTGTCCATAATGAGCGCCGCTGCCCCGGAGCTCGCCGCCCGCTTCGCCCGCGGCGACATGGTGGCGTTCCGCCGGCGGATGGCCACTGGCCTGCGCGCCATGGTGGCGCTGATCGTGCCGGCGGCGGCGACCATGGTCATCTTGGCCCGGCCGCTTCTGCTGCTGCTCGGCCACATGATCGGCCACCCCGGTTCCACCGGCACCACGGCGCTGGCCCTGGCCATGCTGTCGCTCGGGCTGCCGGGCTTCTGCGTCTTCCTCTACGTGGTGCGGGTGCTTCAGTCCATGCAGGACCTGCGCTCGGCCTTCTGGCTGTACGCCCTCGAGAATGGCGTGAACATCGTGCTGGCCGTGGCCCTGGCCGGGGTGATGGGTGTGAGGGGCATCGCACTGTCCATAGCGGTGGCCTACACCGTGGCGGCGGCCGCCGGCCTGTGGCACCTGCGGGGCCGGCTCGGGGGCCTCGACGGCGACCGCCTGCGCCGTCCACTCACGGCGGTGGCCATGGCCACCGGGGCGCTCGTGGTGGGCACCGTCCTCGGCACCAGCATCACCGACTCGACCAGTGCCCCGGCGCTGCTCGAGCGCATCGCGCTCGGGCTGCTGCTCGGCTTGGCCGGCTACGTGCTGAGCGCCGGGGTCATGTCCCGCCGGCGCCTTCCCCCCGACGACCGCCGAACGTCGCCGCGCCCTGCCGCAGTGGCGCATCGTCGCCTGCGCCCGACGGCGCATCGACCCGCCGTCGGCGGTGGACGCCACCGTCGGCGGCGAGGATCGGCCCCACCCCCACCCGAGCCCCTGCCGCCGGCCGGCCGACCGCCGCTACGCCCGCTCGGCCTCGGCCCTACGCAACCTCCGGGGGCCGACGGCGGCCGCGACGGGCGTGGCAGACTCGACCGGTAAGGAAGGAGCGCCGATGCCCGGCATCCACGTGATCACCGACAGCGCCTGCGACATGACCCCGCAGATGGCCGAGGAGCGCGGCGTACGGGTGGTTCCGCTCACCATCCGCTTCGGCGACGAGGAGTTCATCGACCGCGAGGAGCTCTCCACCAAGGAGTTCTGGGACCGTGTCACCACCGGCACGGCCATGCCCGAGACCGCCGCCCCTTCCCCCGGCGCCTTCCAGGCCGCCTACCTGGCGGCGGCCGAGGCCGGAGCCGACGCCGTGGCCTGCATCACCCTGTCTTCGGGAGTGTCGGCCACCTACCAGTCGGCCTGCACGGCAGCGGAATCGGTGGCCGACCGCATCAAGGTGTCGGTGACCGACTCGCAGTCCGTGACCATGGGCCAGGGTCTGCTCGTGCTCACCGCCACCGACATGGCCGCTGAAGGGGCCTCGTTGGAGAACATCGACACCGAGGTGCGCCGGCGTCGCGACCGCAGCCGCGTCTACGGCGTGGTGGACAGCCTCGACTTCTTAAAGCGCGGCGGGCGCATCGGGGGCGCTGCGCACCTCATGGGCTCGTTGCTGTCGATCAAGCCCGTCATCGAGATCCGAAACGGCGTGGTGGAGGTGGAGTCCAAGCAACGCACCCGGGCGCGGTCGCTGCAGTACCTGGCCTCGAAGGCATTGGAGGCCGGCCCCATCGACCGCATCGCCGTGGCCAACGGCGTGGCGCCCGACATCGACGAGGTGCTCTCGGCCCTGGCCGGCGTGCACCCCGCGCATGAGCTGGTGGTGAGCGACCTCGGACCGGTGGTGGGCGCCCACGGCGGGCCTGGCACCATCGGGCTGTGCTTCCAGCTGGCCGGCTGAGCCGCTTCCCGCCAGCCCGCTGAGCCTGCGCCGCTAACCTCTGGCCCCATGCCCGACGACACGTCGCCCAGCGCTGACCGTCCCGGGGACCGGGCGCCCGGGGAACGTCCGGCCTCCGCCTTCAGCACCGCCTCCCTGATGGGCGACGACTGGCCGGCCAAGGTGGCCGACGCCATCGAGGGGGCCGTGGCCGGAGTGGGCGACAGAGTGGTGCGCCCCCTCGTGCTGGCGGCGCGGGCCGTGGTCTTCGGCATTCTCATCGGCGCCATGGTCAGCGTCCTCGGGGTGCTGTGCGCCGTGGCCGTGGTGCGGGTACTGGACAACTACGCCTTCAGCCACCGGGTGTGGGCTTCGGAAGCGGTGGTGGGCGGGGCGCTCACCTTGCTCGGCCTGGCCTTCTGGTCCAAGCGCCGGTCCGGCGCCGGGCATCAGGGCTGAGGATCATGACCCAGCACGACGTCGTCATCTTGGGCTCGGGACCGGCCGGTCTCACCGCTGCCATCTACTCGGCCCGGGCCAACCTGGCCCCGCTGGTGCTCGAGGGCGAGCCCTCTTCCACCAGCGACCAGCCCGGCGGCCAGCTCATGCTCACCACCGAGGTGGAGAACTACCCCGGCTTCGTAGACGGCATCCTCGGTCCCGACCTCATGGCCCGCTTCCGGTCCCAGGCCGAGCGCTTCGGGGCCAATTTCGTCACGGCCAAGGCCACCAGGGTCGACTTCTCGTCCCGGCCCTTCAAGATCTGGTCGGGTGACCCCGACGGCCAGGCCGACGTGGAGGCCCGCTCGGTCATCGTGGCCACCGGGGCCCGCTCGCTCATGCTGGGCGTGGCGGGCGAGGACCGTCTGCTCGGCCACGGGGTGTCCACGTGTGCCACCTGTGACGGCTTCTTCTTCCGCGACCAGGAGATCGCCGTGGTGGGCGGGGGCGACTCGGCGCTGGAAGAGGCGCTGTTCCTCACCCGCTTCGCCAGCCGGGTGGTGCTCGTGCACCGGCGCAAGGAGCTACGGGCCTCGAAGATCATGCAGGACCGCGCTTTCGCCAACGAAAAAATCTCCTTCCGGTGGGACTCGACGGTTACCGAGGTGCTCGGTGAGGGCAAGGTAAGTGCCGTGGCGCTGCGCAACCTGGTCACCGAAGAGGACGACACCATGGAGGTGTCGGGGCTGTTCGTGGCCATCGGCCACGAGCCCAACACGTCGGTGTTTGCCGGCCAGCTCGACCTGCTCGACAACGGCTACATCCAGACCCACGCCGGCACCCGGACCAACGTAGAAGGGGTCTTCGCCTGCGGCGACGTGCAGGACCACGTATACCGCCAGGCCGTGACGGCCTCGGGGTCGGGTTGCATGGCCGCCATCGACGCCGAGCGCTTCCTCGAGGCCGACGCCCACGGCTGAGCCGGCGTGGGCCGGGGCCATCCGACGGCCGATGCCGGGTCAGGAATGCACAGCGCGGCGACGGTGTTGGTCCGATCAAGTCAGTCAGGACCGGTGGGGAGCACCCCGGTGCCCAAGGAGCAAGGACGACAGATGAGCGAGCGGATCACGGCGCTGAGCGACGCTACGTTTGACGAACATGTCAAGGCTTCAGAGACACCGGTCCTGGTGGACTTCTGGGCCGAGTGGTGCGGGCCGTGCAAGCAGTTAGCCCCCGTGCTCGAGGAGATCTCCGAGGAGCAGTCGGGCAAGGTCCAGATCGCCAAGCTGAACATCGACGAGAACCTGGACATCACCCGCCGCTACGAGGTGATGAGCATCCCGACGTTGATCCTGTTCAAGGACGGGGAGCCTCAGACCCGGATCGTGGGGGCGCGGGGCAAGGCCCAACTGCTCCAGGAGATCTCGGCCTACCTGTAGCCACCCTCCCCCTGGCCCTCGGTGACGAGGGTGAGGCGGTGGCCGACCTCCAACGGCGCCTGGCCCGCCTGGATTTACCCGGCGCCCCAGATCCCGAGGGCCGTTTCGGGCCCGGGACGCGCTCCGCCGTGGAAGCCTTCCAGCACCGGCGTGGTCTGCGGGTGGACGGGGCCTGCGGCCCCCAGACCTGGGATGCCCTGGTCGAGGCCGGTTTCCAGCTCGGCGAGCGCTTCCTCTACCACCGCTCGCCCATGCAGCGCGGCGACGACGTGGCCGACCTGCAGCGCCGGCTGTCGGCCCTCGGCTTCGACACCGGCCGGGTGGACGGGATCTTCGGTGCCCTGACCTCGGCCGCGTTGGCCGAGTTCCAGCGCAACCTGGGGCTACCGGTCGACGCCATCGTGGGGGCGGCCACCTTGCGCGAACTGCGCCGGGTCACCCCCAGGCTGGCCGACCCCCAGCTGGTGAGCGCCGTACGCGACCGCGAGCGGATGCGTCGGGCGCCACGCACCCTGCTCGGGCGCCGAGTGGCCATCGGTGAGGAAGGGGGGCTCGACGTACTGGTGGGCGCCGTGCGGCGGCGCCTCACCACGGCTGGGGCCCTGGTGGTGCCGGTGCTGCACCCCGACGGCTCCGCCCAGGCCCTGGCGGCCAACACCGCAGGGGTCGAAGTCTACCTGGGGCTTCGCCTCGATCCCGAACGGGCCCGATGCGGCGCCGCGTTCTACTCCGGCTACCAGTACGAGTCGGCCGGGGGCCGGCGCTTGGCCGAGCTGGTCCAGGCCCTGGCGGCGGCGGCCCTGGGGGTTCCGGCCGAGGGGGCCAGGGGCATGACGCTGGCCGTGCTGCGGGAAACCCGGATGCCGGCGGTGGTACTGGAGCTAGGACCCCCCGCCGTAGTGGTGGAGCGCAGCGTCGCCCTGGCATCATCCCTGGTGGAGGCGCTGACGGCCTGGGCCGTCACCCCGGTTGACTGACCTCGGTCCGCGGGACTGGCCGGCCTCGGATCACTACCGGGAGCGAGATCTCCGCCACTACGCGGGCACTCTTATCCACAATGTCATGCACAGCTTGTGGATCGCCTCTACGTACGATCGACAGTTAGGCTACCACTCTCAGTGAGAAGTTCCTGGTAGAGGCCACTATTTGAGTGGGCGATTGCGCTCACGTTACGTGAGGAGAAGCACAGGCTGGAGTCAGGCTCCAGGCACGGGGCCGCCGACCATCAACTTATAGATGCGCTCGAGGTCCTCCAGGGTGGCGAACTCGATCATGACCCGCCCTCGCTTGGCCCCCATATCCACCTTGACCCGGGTGTTCAAGTGGGTGGAGAGCAGGTCCTCGAGCTCGAGGACCCCGGGCGCCGGCAGGCGCCGGCGGTGCTCGGCCACTGTAACCTCGGCCGTCGGCGTGGCCGACGGCGCCTGGCCGGCCCGGCCGTTGGGCGCCTCGACGGCACTCGGGCTGTCGCCGACTCGGTCGTCGGGGCCGGCTCCGTCTTCGAGGCCCTGGGCCCGACGCCGAACAAGATCCTCCAGGGCCCGGACGGTCAGCCCTTCGGCCACGGCCCGCTTGGCCAACTCCTCCTGATAGGCCCGGTCCGGCGTGCCGAGCAGGGCCCGGGCGTGCCCGGCGGTAATGGCGCCGTCGGCCAAGGCTCGTTGTACCCCGGCCGGGAGCTGGAGCAGCCGCAAGGTGTTGGTCACCACTGTCCGGCTCTTGCCCACCCGTCCGGCTACCTGCTCGTGGGTATAGCCGAAGGCGTCCACCAGTTGCTGGTAGGCGGCCGCCTCCTCCAGGGGGTTCAGGTCCTCGCGGTGGAGGTTCTCGACCAGGGCCTGCTCGAGGCTGTGGACATCGGAGGTGGCTTGCACCAGCACCGGCATGGTCTGGAGCCCGGCCCGGCGTGCCGCCCGCCACCGCCGCTCGCCGGCGATCAACTCGTACTCCCCCTCGGCCCCCTGGCGCACCAAAATCGGCTGGAGGACCCCTACTTCCTTGATGGAGGCGGCCAGCGAGGCCATAGCCTCCTCGTCGAAGCGGGTACGGGGCTGCAGGGGGTTGGGCTTGATGCTCGACATAGGCACTTGGCGCAATGCCGAGGCGTCCCGGTCCCTCGACACCTCGGTGGGGATGAGGGCCCCCAGGCCTTTGCCCAGCCCGCTACGCCGCGCCACCGCTTACCTCCTTGGCCAACTCCCGGTAGGCGATGGCCCCTCGGGAGCTCGGATCGAAGACCGTAATGGGCTGCCCGAAAGACGGTGCCTCGGAGATGCGCACCGTCCTCGGAATGATGTTCTTGCAGACCTTGTTGCCGAAGTGGGTCCTGACCTCATCGGCCACCTGTTCGGCCAGCTTGGTGCGCCCGTCGTACATGGTTAGGACGATGGTGCTCACGTCGAGCTTCTCGTTGAGATTGGCCTGGACCAGGTGCACGTTGCGCAGGAGCTGACCCAGCCCCTCGAGGGCGTAGTACTCGCACTGGATGGGGACCAGCACCTCCCCGGCGGCGGCCAGCCCATTGATGGTAATTAGGCCCAGCGAGGGCGGGCAGTCGATGAGGACGAAGTCGAAGTCGTCGGTCACCGACTCGAGTGCTTTGCGCAGCTTGAGCTCCCGGCTGAAGGAGGGCACCAACTCGATCTCGGCCCCGGCCAGGTCAATGGTGGCAGGGGCCACGAACAGGTTCTTCATGCTGGTGGCCTCGACGCAGTCCTCCAGGGGGGCGTCGCGCATGATGACGTCGTACATCGACAGCTCGAAGTTCCGAGCGTCGATCCCGAGGCCGGTGGTGGCGTTGCCCTGGGGGTCGAGGTCCACCACCAGGACCCGGTAACCGAGCTCGGCCAGGCCGGCTCCCAGGTTGACGGCCGTGGTGGTCTTGCCCACCCCGCCCTTCTGGTTGGCTACCGCCATGATGCGTGGCAGTGGGCGAGGGACGTAGTCCCCGTGCTCGACGTCGGTCTCGTCACCCAGGTCGGCTCCTCGCCGGGCCCGGCCGTCCGGAGTGCCGTTGCGGGCCGGATCGGGCGGCGGGGGAGCTGGGGCTCGAGCCACCGGAGGGGCTTTCGGGGGATCGGTGGTGGGGGAGCTCCCCTGGTCAGCCGCCACCGGAGGGGCCTCGGTGGCCACTGACGCCTCGTCGGACGAGGGTTTCTCCTGGTCAGAGGAGTCAGCCTTGTGCTTCCGGCCTCGAATGCGGACGGCCATCGTCAGGGCCTCTGGTGGCTCGGGATCACGGTCCCTCATCCTTCCCACCCGTGAAGTCCGGGTCAAGGCTCCTGGGCCTGAAATGCGGCGAATTCGAGAAAACTTCTGCCGCTCTGGGCCGAAAGGTCGACGTTTCACGTGGTACCTTACGGTGAAACACCGTACTCGGGGACTGCGAAGGGGGCATGCGGTGGCAAGCGAGGTGGAGATCGGCCAGCTGGTGGGGCTGTTGGTGGGCGAAGGCCACTTCGGCGGCGACGGGCGCCAGCCCCACGTCACCCTGCGCATGCACGTGCGCCACGAGGCCCTATTCCACTGGATCGATAGGACGTTCCCCGGCGGCAAGCTCTACGGCCCCTACGACCACAGTGGCCGGCGGTACTACCAGTGGATGGCCAGGGGCGTCTACCTGCGGGATCAACTCCTCCCACTGCTCGAGCGCCTGCTGTCTCCCGATTTCGACCTCCACAGCTACGAGCGGTTCCAGGAGATGAAGCAGCGCTACAGCGCCCGCCTCCGCCGTACGGACGACACGTGGTCGGAGGGTGTTTCACCGTCGGGTACCACGTGAAACGTGGCGGCAGGTCCGGGGATCCCTAGTACAGGGGCCTCTTGGCCGGAACTCCCTCACGGCGGGGAAAGCGATCGGGACACGAGCCTGCCTGCACCAGGATCTGGTAGCCGAATTCCCTGGTAACGAAGCGCCAGGGGACGAGCCCCAACTGCTCGAGCTGGTCGGCCGGCCACCGCTGCGGATGCCCGACTACCGCCTGGCTCGGTCCCGAGCCCGGCGACGGGGGCTGGCCCTGCGGCTGGTGGAGCGGGGGCTCCGACACCATCAGGAGCCCGCCGTCGCGCAGGAAGGGGGAGCTGCACTCGGCCACCAGGGCCGGGGGCCCGAACGAGCGGGCCACCACCAGGGCCTGGGAACCTCGGAGCTCCGGTAACCGGCCGGCGCGCTCGGCCCGGTCGTGGACCACCTCCACCCGGTCCTGCCATCCACAGGCCTCCACGGCCCGGCGGAGGGCTTCAGCCCGCCGTCCATGGGCGTCGAGCAGGACCACCGCACTCGACGGCCACTCGGCCGCCAGCACCAGCCCCGGCAGCCCTCCGCCTGACCCCAGGTCGAGAAACGACGGCGGGCCGTGCGAGGCCCAGGCGGCCCACTGCTCGGCCCAGGCGGCCCACTGCTCAGATCGTCCCGACTGGGTGCCCCCGACGGTCAGCGAGGCGGCCCCCGGCGCGGCTTCCCGCAGGGAGACGGCAAAGCCGCGGGCATGGGCTATGGGCTCAGCCAGCGGCCCGTCGCCGAAAAAACCGAGGTCCTGGGCTTGGCCCAGCGCGGTGAGCAGCGCCTCGGGCAGGCCTTCGGGGTCCTCAGGCGTCGTTGGTCTCCGCTCCGCCACCCCTGGTCGCGGAAATGACGATGTGGCGCCGGGGGTCCTCCCCTTCTGAGCGAGTGGACACCCCGTCGATCTCGTTGACAGTGTCGTGGACCACCTTGCGATCGGCGGCCGACATGGGCTCCAGAGCCCGCTCGGTGCCCGACGCCAGGACCTCCTCCACCACCTGGCGACTGAAGCGCTGCAAGGCATCGGCCCGCTTGGCCCGGTAGCCGGCCACATCCACCAGGATGCGGTCGCTCTGGCCCCCGGTGCGCTGCTGGACGACGGTCCGAGCCAACTCCTGCAGGGCGCCCAAGGTGGCGCCACCTGGGCCGATGAGCACGCCCAGCTCGGCCCCGTCCACCGCCACCTGGGCCGTGTCCTCGTCGAGCACCCTGACCGACACCTCAGCGCTCAAACCGAGTTCCCGCACCAGGCCCTCGATGAATTGCCGGGCCGACTCGCCCTGCTCCTCCAGTGTCATCGCTTCTCCCACGAACTCCTCCTTGTTTTCGGCGGCTGGCCGAGGCCGCCGTCCACTCTTCGGTCCCTGTCGACCGCCACCGTCACCCTGGGGACGTTGGCCCCCTGGCCTATCGGAATCCTGGCGTTCACCGTCGGAGGTCTCGCCGGTACCGGAGGCGCCGGCGCCTTGGCCCTTCCCGCCACCGGCACCGCCGCCGCCCGTCCCCCGGCCTCCGCGCGAACGCCGCCGCCGGTTGGCCCCGGTCCGAGTGCCGGTCCCGCTGCTGTCGCTGCTCGCCGGGCGCCCGTTGCCGTTGGCTGAGCTCCCCTCCGCCTCCGCGTCTTCGCCCTCCCCGGCGTCGGCCACCGCCACCCGTGAGGAGCGGCCCTGGCGCCCGCCCTGGCGGCGCTGTTCAGGCCCGGAGCGGCGGCTGCGGCCCCGCTTGGGCCGAGGGCTGGTGGGCTTTACCCGGGCCCGGACCCGGGCCTCGCCGCGCATGCGCCCGAACAGCCCGGCACGGGGCTCGCTCACCACCACGAACTCGGCGTCGCTGTCGTGCACCCCGAGCTGGTCGAGGGCGGCCTCCTTGGCCTCGTCGACCGTACGACCGGTCGTCTCCACCCAGTCCATGTGCTTATCGAGCCTTTCTTGACCGCTTGGTCTTGGATCGAGGATGCGCCGCCTTGGGCGGCGGCCCACCATTGCCCGACGAGGGTGGTGGGGTCTTGGGGGGAGCCCCGGTCTTGGGGGGAGCCCCGGTCTTGGGGGTGGCCGGGGGCAATCCCGGGGTGTCGGCCAGCAGGGCCGCCTCCCGGGCCTGCTGGGCCTCCAGGGCGTTGCGCTGGGCGTCGGCCAGGCGCTCCATGATGGTCTTGCGCTTGGCCGGGGCCGCTGCTCCGGCGCCCCCGGGGATGCTGTTCTCGCCCACCTTGGCCCGGTCGAGCACTCCCGAGCGGAACACGGCCTCTTGCAACCCGATGCGGCACAGGCTCGAGACGATGAAATAGATGTTCACACCGGCCGCGATATTGATGTAAATGAAGGCGAAAATAAGCGGCATATACCGCTGCATCATTTGAGCTTGTGGATTGGCCTGGGCCATCTGGGGATTACGTCGATTGAGCTGGCGCATTTGCAGGTACTGCAGGCCGATGGCCACCAGCACCAGGAAGATGTAGGGCAGCGCCGCCGTGAGGGTGTGGTGGCCTAGGACCCGCTGGGCCAGGTCGATGCCGAAGGCCGGCATCTTGCCCCCGTTGTGCACCAGGTTCTGGTACAGCTTGGTGGAGGTGCCGATGTAGCGCGGGGCGGCGCACACGGCCTGGGTGCAGGGCACGTGGCGGGGAAGCAGCTGGGGTATCAGCTGGCCGCTCTTCACGGTATTCGTGAGGCCGCGGATCACGTCATAGAGGATGATGAAGATGGGGAATTGGATCACCATCGGCAGGCAACCGCCGGCGGGATTCACCCCGTGCTCGCGGTAGAGCTTCATCATCTCTTCGTTCAGAGTCTGGCGATCACCTTTGTATTTCTGCTGGAGCTTCTTCATCTCCGGCGCCAGGCGCTGCATGGAGACCATGGACCGGGTGCTCTTCACCGTCAGGGGGGCGGTAACGATCATGACCACCACCGTGAGAAGGGCGATGGCCACGGCGTAGTTGGGCACCACGGCGTAGAAGAAGGCGATGAGCCAGGCCATGGCCTGGAACAGCGGCTGGAAGATCTTGCCCAAGGTGCTGGCCAGCACCGGGACTAGGGCGATCATGGCTCCCCTCTCATGGCGGCGGCACGGGGCGGCGGCACGGGGTCGAGGCCGTGAGCTCCGAATGGGTGACAGCGCAGCACCCGGCGCAGCGCCAGCCATCCGCCCCGGGTAGCCCCGTGGGTGGACACAGCGTCGGTGGCGTAGGCCGAGCAGGTGGGCAGGTACCGGCACGGCGACGGCTTGCCCGAACGAATGGCCTGGTAGAGGCCGATGCCAGCCAGCAGAAGTCGGGCCCCGCCACTGCGGGGCGCGACCGGACGCTCCTCGTCCACGACCGCCGGCGCGGGGCCGGGGGTCATGGCGTCGGAGTCCCGCACGCCGCTGTCATGGCTGCTGCCACTTCTCTCTTCAACTCCTCGTAGGTGAGGCTGCCGGCCGCCGGCCCCACCGAGATCAGGTATGCCCCCGGAGCCAGGGCCCGGTCGGGCCCCTGGGCTTCGCCCGCCGCCGCCCGAAGGCGGCGCCGGAGCCGGTTGCGGACCACTGCGTTTCCGACCCGCTTGCCTACGGCGTAGGCCACCCGGGGCACCGGGGCTTCGGCGTCGAGGAGGTAGGTCACCGTGACCGACCCCCGCCGGGCCCGTTTGCCCGATCGGCGCAGGGCCTCGAAGGTGGTGCGGTCCCGGATGCGCCACAGCACGGCGCCGTCCCGGACGTGGGGACCCGTCGGCGCCCTAGGCGGACAGGCGCTGGCGGCCCCGCAGGCGCCGGGCCCGGATGATGGCCCGGCCCGCCCTGGTGGACATGCGGTGGCGGAATCCGTGGTTCTTGGCCCGTCTCCGGGTGTTGGGCTGGTAAGTGCGCTTCACGTCCTCTCGTTCCTTGGCTCAGGGCCGGCCTCAGACGACGGGCCGACCGGGGACCGGCGCCCACGTGGAAAAGCGCCTGGGGTCCCGCAGTGCAGGCCCCTCATGGTAGGCCCGAAGGGCCCACCCCCACCAGACAGAGGCCTTCATCGAGGGCAAATGACCACTAGCAGCGCCAGGCACACCCGTGTACCGTTCGTGAGGGCCGGGCGGCATCGCTCTACGGCGACTCCGACCGGGAGGTCCTCCTTCCCCGGGGCCACAGCCACCCCGTCCGGCGCGGAGGGGTGAACTGGCAATCCACACCTGTGGATGTCGTTGTGGACAGATCGGGATGCGCCAAGGTGGAGGACCAGGTGAACGACACGAACGACCTGTGGAAGCGCTCGGCGGATGCGCTCAGGGAGCAGGTCTCGGACGCCACGTGGCGGACCTGGCTGGCCGGCCTCGTGCCCCAATCCTTCGACGGCCACCTGTTGGTGGTGAACGCCCCGAGCACCTTGGTGCGCGACCGGGTGGAGACCCGCTTCCTGTCGCTTCTCGGGGCGGTGGCCTCCGACGCGGCGGGCCACGAGGTGAAGATCCGCATGGACGTGGTGGCCATCCCTTCCACCGACCACCGAGACAGCCCCGAGGCCGATCTCGTCCCTGTCGCCCAGCCCGCCCCCACCTGGGGGCGCCCCGAGCGCACCGGCCCCCGGCGCGGCAGCTGGACCGAGGAATCCCAAGACATCGGCCTCGACCCCCGCTACACCTTCGACGCCTTCGTCATCGGTTCCTCCAACCGCTTCGCCCACGCCGCTGCGCTTTCGGTGGCCGAGATGCCGGCGCGGTCCTACAACCCGCTGTTCATCCACGGAGGGGCTGGGCTGGGCAAGACCCATCTCCTGTACGCCATCGGGAACTACGTCCTCGAGAACTTCCCCGGACGCCATGTCCGCTACGTCTCCACCGAAACCTTCATGAACGAGTTCGTGGACGCCATCCGCAACAACACCACCACCGCCTTCAAGCGCCGCTACCGCGAGTGCGACGTGCTGCTAATCGACGACGTGCAGTTCATGGAAGGGAAAGAATCACTCCAAGAGGAGTTCTTCCACACCTTCAACCACCTCTACGGGGCGTCCAAGCAGGTGGTGCTGACCTCGGACCGGCCCCCCAAGTCCATCGCCACCTTGGAGGACCGCCTGCGTAGCCGGTTCCTTTCGGGCCTCATCACCGACGTCCAGCCCCCCGAGCTCGAGACCCGGCTGGCCATCTTGCAGAAGAAGGCTGAACGGGACCCGGTATCCGTTCCCGACGACGTGCTCGAGTTCATCGCCACCAACGTCAAGGACAACATCCGCGAGCTCGAAGGGGCCCTCATCCGGGTCACCGCCTACGGAAGCCTGAACCACCAGCCCCTGTCGAGGGATCTGGCCGAGCACGTGCTGTCCGACATCGTGTCGGCCGGTCGGCCACGCCAGATAACGGCCGCCATGATCCTCGACGCCACCGCTTCCACCTTCGGCTTCTCCGTGGACGAGCTCTGCAGCGCTTCGCGGCGGCGCCCCCTGGTCATAGCCCGACAGATCGGCATGTACGTGTTCCGGGAGATGACCGACTTCTCCTACCCGGCCATCGCCCGCGAGTTCGGCGGTCGCGATCACACCACCGTGATGCACGCCGTGGAAAAGATCGGTGCCCTCATGAAGGAACGCCGACAGATCTACGACCAGGTGACCGAGCTCATCATCCGCATCAAGGGCGTCGCGTGAACCCTGTGGGTGAGCTCGGAGATCCTGTGGAGGACGGTGGTCGACCGATGGACATCGCGCCATACGGTAAGGGCCGAGGTACCGGCCGGTGGACAACGCGCCGGGACCGGTGGACGGCGATGAGGCCGTTCACCTCGGGGTACGGGGGCTCATCCACAATCCACAGCCCCTATTACCACTCCTGTAAGAATTACATTCCTTTATAGGAAAGGACCCTGTGTGAAGTTCCGCTGTGAGCGAGACGGCCTCGTCGAAGCCCTGACCACGGCCAGCCGGGCCGTGACGTCGCGCGGCACGACCACGGCCGCCCTGACCGGCGTGCGCGTCGAGGTGGCCGGCAACCAGCTGACGGTGGTGGGCACCGACCTGGACCTGACCGTGCGCGTCGAGGTCGAGGCCATCGGCCTGGACGACGGCGCTGTGGTGGCCCCCGCCCGCCTGGCCGCCGACATCGTGAGGCACCTGGAGCCGGGGGCCGTCACCTTCGAGGGCGGAGACGACGAAGTCGAGATCTCCGCAGCGCGGTCGCGTTTTGTGGTGCGCACCTATCCGGTGGACGACTTCCCGGTGCTGCCCGAAGCCCGCCCCGACCAGGTCACCCTGGCCGCCCCGGCCCTGGCCGAGGCCCTGCGCCAGGTGGTGAGGGCCGCTTCGAGCGACGATGCCCGGCCCCTTCTCACCGGGGTGCTGGTGGCCGCCGAGGGCGGCGGCACCCGGCTGGTGGCCACCGACTCCTACCGCCTGGCGCTGCGGGACCTGACCGGCACCGGCCCCCTGCCGGAGGGCACCGACCAGATCCTGGTCCCGGCCCGGGCCCTCACCGAGCTCCAGCGCCTGCTGCCGGCCGGGGCCAAGGACGACGCCGGCGCCACCGTGGGATTCTCGGTGAGCGATCTCGATGCCACCTTCACCACGGCCGGGGTGCGGCTCACCACCCGCCTGCTCGACGGGCGATTCCCCGACTACCGCCAGCTCATGCCTGCCGGGTACCCGAACCAGCTGCGGGTGGGCAAAGAAGCCCTCCTCGACGCCTTGCGCCGGGTGCGTCTGCTCGTGCGCGACAACACCACTCCGGTGCGCCTGTCCATGCGACCGGGCTCGGTGGAGCTGACGGTGGTGTCCCAGGAAGTGGGACATGCCAGCGAGGACGTGGACGCCGACTTCACCGGCGAGGAGCTCACGGTGGCCTTCAACCCCACCTACCTCATCGACGGCGTGGAAGCGGTGCTGGGCGACGAGGTGGTGGTGGAGACCCTGGACGCCACCAAGCCGGCCACCGTGCGCGCCCCGGACCACGACGACTACCGCTACCTGCTCATGCCCGTGCGCGTTTCCTGAGCCGGGGCGCACGACAAAGCGGCCCATGGCCGTCACCACCTTGTGGCTGGTCGATTTTCGGGGATTCGAGGAGACCGTCTTCGAGCCCGACCCCGATGGCCTCACTGTGCTGCGCGGCGAGAACGGCGCCGGCAAGACCTCGGTGTTGGAGGCCGTGGGATGGTTGGCCACCGG
>DATKSG010000088.1:0-14731 GCA_035531775.1 Acidimicrobiales bacterium
CTGGGGTGTTCGACTGGAGGTCCACCCGCACGGCGCTCAGCCGGACTTCGACCATGGCTGCAACTTACCGCCCGTAGAGGGTCTCCACATACGCGTCGGGGTCGGCCTCGAGCACCCTGGGCTCGGCGCTGGCCACGAACGGCAGGTTCCGGTACCGGCCGGCCACGTCAAGCCCGTATCCCACCAGCAGGTCGTCGCTCACCTCGAAGCCCGAGAAGCGCACCGGCACCGGCACGATCCGACGGGCCCGGCGGTCGAACAGGGCACAGATCTCCACTGAGGCGGCGCCGCGCCCACCGAGTTCACCGAGCAGATAGGAGCAGGTGAGGCCGGTGTCGACGATGTCCTCGACCAGCACCACCTGTCGGCCGTGCACGTCGGTGTCGAGGTCCTTGACGATGCGCACCCGGCCCGTCCCCCCGGCGTACGCCGACACGGCCAGGAAGTCCACCTCGCACGGAACGCGCAGGCAGCGCACCAGGTCGGCCAGGAAGAAGACGCTGCCGGTCAACACCGCCACCAGGACCATGCCGCCCGGGTAGGCGCCTGACAGCTCCCGGCCCAGTCGCTCGGCCGCCCGGGCCAGGTCGGCGGTGCTGTGCACGACGACGCCCCCGCCGGGGCCCCGCCTCACCCGCCCAGCTGGTCCCGCAGCGACGAGCGCAGGAGCACGGCCCGCAGGGCCTGGCCCAGGCGCGACAGTTCAGCCACCGTGTCGTGGGCGCGTTGGCGGGACTCGGGGTTGCGTTGCTTGAGCAGCGGCAGTACCACCTGCTCGATGAAGCCCGCCTCGCGGTCCACGGCGTGCTTGTGCAGACGCAGGTGCCTGGCTTCCACGCCGTAGGCGGCGAAACCGGCGGCCAGGCGGGCCACCTCCAGGGCGTCGGCGCCGTAGTAGACGACACCACCTACCAGCCGCCCGGCGATGAGCCCGAAGGACTCGAGCTCTCCGAGGGCGGCCGTCGTGCAACCGCTGGCCTCGGCCAGCTCCTCCGCCGTGGTGTCGCCTTCGGCCAGCACGGCCGGCGGCTCGGCCGGCGGTCGGGCCGGGCGTCGGGAGGTCGGTGACGCCGCTGCCGCTGCGGGCGCTGGCGGCGCGGCAGACGATGGCGACGCGCTGCGCTGGGCCGGAGCTCCGGCTCCGGCCTGTCGCTGGCGGACACCCGAGGCGGCCGGTTCCGTCTTCGCCGCCGCTGCCCGCGGTGAAGCCTCCGTGGTCGGCGACGCCGGGTCGCCCGCCGGAGCGGAGGTGGGCGCAGTGGCCGATCGGGCCGCCGGGTGTGGTTGGCCCCGGCCGGGGCGCTGGCCCTCGAAGCCGGGCAGGGGCTCACCCCTGCCGGCTGCCCGGCCGCTGTCGGCGCGGCCGGTCAGCTCACCGACCAGCGCCGGCTCCTCGGCGGCCACGCCGTTGTCGTCTTCCTCGCCCCCCTCGGCCAGGCGCCCTTTGATGACCTTGAGCGGTAGGAAGTGCTCGCGCTGCTGGCGCAGCACCCAGCGCAGGCGCTCGACGTCCTGCTCGTAGAACTTGCGGTAGCCCGAAGGAGTGCGCTCGGGGTCCACGAGGCCTTGGCTCTCGAGGAAGCGGATCTTGGAGATGGTGACGTCGGGAAACTCCTGACGAAGCAGCGTCAGGACGTCGCCAATGGAGAGGTAGGCACGGCCGCTCACGGCCGCCACGCGAGGTCCGGGCCCGTCACTCGTCCGCGGCCGCCAGGTAGACGAGCTTGAACTTGCCGATCTGCACCTCGTCGCCGCTGCTCAAGACCGCTTCTTCGATCCGCTCGCGATTCACGTAGGTGCCGTTGAGCGACCCCACGTCCCGCACCGTGCACCCGGACGCCGTCCGTGTGAACTCGACGTGGCGGCGCGACACCGTGACATCGTCGAGGAAGATGTCGCTCTCTGGGTGGCGCCCGGCCCTGGTCACAGGGGCATCGAGGACGAACCGGGAGCCGGCGCTGGGCCCCCGCTTCACCACCAGCAGCCCCGTACCCGTCGGGCGGTCGGGCAGGGTCACCGAAAGCTCCTCGTCACCGGCTTCTCCCTGTGAGTCCACGGGGTGCAAGGTGACCGTGGTATCCGAGCCGACGGCGCTGAGCACGGCACCGCACGACGAGCAGAAGTTGGCGCCCGTCGGGTTCCGATGCCCGCAGTTGTTGCAGAACACGCCGTCCACGCTAGTCCCTCGCCTACTGCTTTCCCTCCGCCTATCCGGCGGTGAGTTGCGTGTAGGCGTCGGCGTCGAGCAACCCTTGCACGGCGCCGGCGTCGTCGACCTTGATCTCGCAGATCCAACCACGGCCGTACGGGTCGGAGTTGAGCAGCTCCGGCTCCTGGCCGAGCGTCGAATTGACGGCCACCACCTCGCCGGTGACCGGGGCGTAGATCTCCGAGACCGACTTGGTGGACTCGACCTCGCCCAGCATCCCCCCGGCCTCCACCCGGGCCCCGACATCGGGCAACTGCACGAACACGACGTCGCCCAGCGCGTCCTGGGCGAAGTCCGTGATGCCCACCTTGACCGTCTGCTGCTCAAGGCGGGCCCATTCGTGATCGGAGGTGTAGCGGAGATCCCCGGGCACCTGCATGGCGGGGACCCTACTCGCGCCCGGCGCGGCGACGCCGGGGGCCATGTGCCGTCACCGCTGCAGCCCGTGGGGCCTCACTGGAGCATCTGGCGGATGCGCACCGCCTGCTCCTGGGCCCGGGCCCGGGCCTCGGACTCGCTGGTCGCCTCGGCCCACACATGGGTGATCGGTTCCTCGGGGTCGGGCACCACCAGGGACCAGCCGTCGGGCTCGACCAACTTCACCCCGTCGACGAGGATCACGGGTCGCCCCTTGGTCCGTTCCATGGCCAGGCGCATGATGGTGCCCTTCTGCTCCCACGGGGTGACGACCTCCTCGTGGGCGATGTGGATGGGCAAGAGCTCCCCGGCCAGCTTGGACAGACGCTGACCGTCGGCGGCCAGCAGAGCCAACACGTGGATCAACGTGGCCACGGCGTCGAAGGCGGGCAGGAAGCCCGGGAAGATGTAACCCCCCTGCTGGCTGCCGGCGAAGACCACCTGTTCGGAGGCGGCCACCTCCATCAGGTGGGTGACCGACAACTTGGTCCACACGATGTCGGCCCCCGACTCGGCGCACACGAGCTCGGCGGCCCGGGGCGCCGCCACCGGCAGGGCCACGGTGGCCCCTGGCGAGGCGGCCAGTACGAGGCGCAGTAGCAGGATGAGCGCTTCGTCGTCCTTCAGCACCCGTCCCTCGTCATCGACCAGCGTGATGCGCTCGCCACCGGGGTCGAGTACGGCCCCCAGGTGCGCCCCCGACGCCCGGACCAGGGCGGCCACGTTGGCCGCCGCCGCCCGCCGGTCATAGGACACCACCGCCGCCGTGGCGGCATAGGGATTGACCACCAGCACCTCGGCCCCCAGCTTGGCCAGGACGTTGGGCATCACGAAGCTCGTGGTGCCGAAGGAGTAGTCGAGGACGATCTTGAAGCCGGCCCCGGCAATGGAGGCGACATCCACGGCATCCATCAGCGTCGCCGTGTAGAACTCGAGGGTCCGCGGCGGGTAGCCGATGTCGCCGATGTCCGATGCCAGGGCGCGGCGGAACTCCTCGCGGTGGTACAGGCGCTCGATCTTGCGCTGGGTGGCCTCAGCCACGTCGATGCCGTCATGGTCGAAGAAGCGCAGGACCACCGACTGGCTGTCATTCTCGGCCAGGCGCACGGTGATTCCACCCTGGCTGGCTCCGTTGCGGACCTGGAACCTGGTCACCGGGATGGTGGCCACTTCCAGGTCCTCCACGTGAACGCCCGCCGCGTTGCACCCCACCATGACCGCCCGCTTGAGCACGCGCGCCGCTCGGCTGGTGTCACGCGACGCGGTGATGGTGGAGCCCTTCTCGAGTGTGCTGGCCCAGGCCATGGACAGGCGCATTACCAGCTCGGGGCTGATGTCCACGTTGGCCAGGCCTTGGATGCCGAGGCGGCCGAAGAGCGTCCTCGCCCCCCGCGACTCCCACACGATGGAGGTGTTCACGGTGGCGCCGCTCTCGACGGTCTTGAAGGGGTACACCTTCACGCCCGACTTGATGACGGCGTGGGCGCCCACGAAGGTCTCGTCGCCCAGGACGACGCCTTCCTCGCAGCGCACACCCTGGCGCAGGTCGCACGAGCGACCGATGACGCATCCGTCGAGGCGGGTGCCGGCAGCCAGAAAGGCGTTGTCGTGCACCACGGTCCGCTGCAGCGAGGTGTTTTCACCCAGGCGCACGTTGGCGCCGAGGACGCAGTACTCCCCCACCGAGGCATCGGCCCCGATCGAGCAGTTGTCGCCTATGACTGCCGGCCCCGTGACCGTGGCCGTCGGGTCCAGCTGGGCCCCCTTGCCCAACCAGACGCCCTGGCGTAGGGAGAAGCCCCCCACCTCGACGCGGACCCGTTCGTCGAGGATGTCCTGATGGGCCCGGAGATATGCCTCCAGGGTGCCGACGTCCTCCCAGTACCCCTCGACCACGTGGCCGAAAAGGGGACGGCCCTCGGCCAGCACGGCCGGGAACACCACCTCGGAGAAGTCGACCGGGCGGTCGCCGGGGATGAAGTCGAAGATCTCGGGCTCCAGGACGTAGATGCCGGTGTTGATGGTGTCGCTGAACACCTGGCCCCAGGTCGGCTTCTCCAGGAAGCGCTCGACGCTGCCATCGTCACGGGTGATCACGATCCCGAACTCGAGGGGGTCCTCCACCGCCTTCAGGGCGATGGTGGCCAAGGCCCCTTTGGCCACGTGGTGATCGACCACGGCCCCGAGGTCGATGTCGGTGAGGACGTCTCCGGAGATGACCAGGAAGCGCTCGTCGAGCTGTGCCCTGGCGTTTCGAACCGAGCCGGCCGTTCCTAGCGGGGTCTCCTCGGTGGCGTAGACCATGCGCACGCCGAACTCGGAACCGTCGTCGAAGTAGCTGCGGATGGCGTTGGCCATGAAGGCCACCGTGACCACGATCTCGTCGAAGCCGTGGTCACGCAGGAGGTTGACGACGTGCTCCATCATCGGCCGGTTGGCCATGGGAAGCATGGGCTTGGGCTGGTTGGAAGTGAGGGGGCGCAGGCGGGTGCCCTCGCCCCCGGCCATGATCACGGCCTTCATCGTCGGCTCACCACTGTCGCGCCCACGTCACGGCGACCCTACCCCGCGGTCGGGGCGCTCAGGCGGTCGCGGCGCCCCCGGCGCAAGGCCTGGCGTGAGCGCGGCAGGTAGGCGGCGGCGGCGATCCAGCCGAGGACCAGCCCCGGGACCCCGCAGAACCAGGCGAAGGCTTCCACCGGCGTCTGCCAGCCGGCATGGCCGTGGGCGGCGAGGAAGGCCGGATAGGCGAACATGAGCCCGAAGGTGCCGGCCTTGCCGACCCACAGCACGTCGATACGCTCGGCGCCGAGCCCGGCCAGCAACAGCACGGCGCCTGACACCAGCACTTCCCGGGCCATGGTGGCCACGCCGAACCACAGCGGCACCGCCCCTTGCACCATGACGGCGATCACCCCGGTGCCCACCAGCACCCGGTCGGCCGTCGGGTCGAGGACCTTGCCCAGGGTGGTGACCTGGTGCCAGCGGCGGGCGGCGAACCCGTCCACCCAGTCGGTGGCCCCGAGCAACCCGAGCAGCACCGCAGCGTCGGTTTGACGGTGGGCGCCGAAGAGGAGCCAGACGAACAGCGGCACGCAGGCCAGGCGCATGGCCGTGATCACGTTCGGGACGGTGAGGACCCGCCCCAGGTCCTGCTCCTCCGGCGTCAACTCTCGACGGTCCACGTCCCGCCCGAGCGCAGCAGGCTGTGCAGCTCCCCGGGGCCCCGGCGCTCGTTGGCGTCGAGGAGCTGACGGGCCATGGCGTCGCCGTACTCGGGGCGCTCGACGGCCCGGAACACGCCGATGGGAGTGGGCTCATACGGTCCCCGAGCCAGGCGCGAGAGCTGGAAGGCGAGCCCCGGGTCGTCACGTGCCTCGTCGTGGACGAGCAGGGCCTCCTCGCCGGCCTCGGCCACCTCCACGATGCGCAGCCGACCGTCGGGGCCCATGACCACGCCCCGCTCGCCCTCGCCGCCGAAACGGATGGGCTGGCCGTGGACCAGAGGTATGAGGTTGGCGGCGCGCACGTCGCGGCCGGTGATCTTCTCGAAGGCGCCGTCGTTGAAGACGTTGCAGTTCTGGTAGATCTCGACGAACGCTGCCCCCTTGTGGGCATGGGCCCGGCGGAACACCTCCTGCATGTGCTTGCGGTCCATGTCGTGGGTCCGGGCCGCGAAGGTGGCCTCGGCCCCAAGGGCCACGCTGATGGGATTGAAGGGGGTCTCGAGCGAGCCGAATGGTGTCGACTTGGTGACCTTGCCCTGTTCGGAGGTGGGGGAATACTGGCCCTTGGTCAACCCGTAGATCTGGTTGTTGAAGAGCAGAATGGTCAGGTTCACGTTGCGTCGCAGGGCATGGATCAGGTGGTTGCCGCCGAGGGACAGTGCGTCACCATCGCCGGTGACCACCCACACGTCGAGGTCGGGGCGGGTAACGGCGAGGCCGGTGGCCACCGCCGGGGCGCGGCCGTGGATCGAGTGCATCCCGTAGGTGCTCATGTAGTACGGGAAGCGAGCGGCACAGCCGATTCCGGAGACGAACACCGTGCTCTCGCGTCGGACGCCCAAGTCGGGCAGCAGCATCTGCACGGCGGCCAGGATCGAGTAGTCGCCGCACCCGGGGCACCACCGCACTTCCTGGTCCGAGGTCCAGTCCTTGCGGGTGGTGACGGGGATCTGGGTGTCGGTCATGGGGTCGGCGCTCCGAAGACGAGAGAAGGGTTGAGCCGGATCAACTGGCCACGTCCTCCTCGGCGGCGGTGACGGTGGGGTCGAGCCCGAGCAGCGACAACACGGCCGACTCGATCTCGGCTGCCCGGAAGGGCGAACCCTGGACCTTGGTCAGCGACGCCGCGTCCACCAGGAACTCGGCTCGCACCAGCTTTACCAGCTGGCCCAGGTTGGCCTCGGGCACGATGACGTGCTGGTAGGAGCGCAGCACCTCTCCCAGGTTGGACGGGAACGGGTTCAGGTGCATCAGGTGGGCATGGGCCACCGACAGGCCGCGGGCGCGGATCCGCCGCACCCCGGCGGCGATGGCCCCGTAGGTGGATCCCCACCCGAGCACGAGCACCGGAGCCGAGCCCAAACCGCCAACGTCGTCGACCTCGAGTGGGGGGATGGTCCTGGCGATGCCGGCCACCTTGGCTGCCCTGATGTGGACCATGCGCTCGTGGTTGACGGGGTCGTAGGAGACGTTGCCCGTGCCGTCGGCCTTCTCCAAACCGCCGATGCGGTGCTCGAGGCCGGGGGTGCCGGGCAGGGCCCAGGGCCGGGCCAGGGTCTGCTCGTCGCGGGCGTAGGGCCAGAACTCCTCGGTGCCGTCCTCGGCCACGTGGTTGGGCCCGGTGGCGAAGTCCGGGTCGACGCTCGGCAGATCGGCCACCTCGGGCAGGCGCCACGGCTCGGAGCCGTTGGCCAGGTACCCGTCGGAAAGCAAGAACACCGGGGTCCGATAGGTGACGGCGATCCGCACCGCTTCCATAGCTGCCTCGAAGCAGTGTGAAGGTGTCTTGGCAGCCACGATGGGCACCGGCGACTCGCCGTGGCGGCCGTACATGGCATGGAGGAGGTCGGACTGCTCGGTCTTGGTGGGCAGGCCGGTCGATGGCCCGCCGCGTTGGATGTCCACCACCACCAAGGGGAGCTCGAGGCTCACGGCCAGGCCGATCGACTCGGACTTGAGGTCGACACCCGGCCCGCTGGTTGTGGTGACGCCCAGCGATCCCCCGAAGGCGGCGCCAATGGCAGCGCCGATGCCGGCGATCTCGTCCTCGGCCTGCAACGTGCGGATCCCGAAGTGCTTGTGCTTGGACAGCTCGTGGAGGATGTCCGATGCGGGCGTGATCGGGTACGAGCCGAGGAACAGCGGCAAGTTGGCCTGGTCGGCAGCGGCGATCAGGCCCCAGGCCAGGGCGGTGTTGCCGGTCACGTTGGTGTAGGTCCCAGGCGCGGCGGCGGCCGGGCGGACCTGGTAGTTCGACTCGAACAACTCGGCCGTCTCACCGAAGTTGATGCCGGCTTTGAATGCCCTGGTGTTGGAGTCGAGCACGAGCGGGGTGGCGCTGAATCGCTTGGCGATCCACTCGAGCGTCGGCTCGATGGGCCGGCTATAGAGCCAGCAGACCAGGCCGAGGGCGAAGAAGTTCTTGGACCGCTCGGCGTCGCGTGGCTTCACGCCGGCTTCCTTGCCCACCTCCATGGTGAGCGAGGTCATGGGCACCTCATACACCGTGTAGCGGGCCAGTGAGCCGTCCGACACCGGGTTGGACCCGTAGCCGGCCTTGTCGAGGTTGCGCTCGTCGAAGGCGTCGATGTTGACGATGATGATGCCGCCCGCGGGCACAGCGTCGACGTTGGCCTTGAGAGCCGCCGGGTTCATGGCCACGAGGACGTTGGGGGCGTCACCGGGAGTGAGGATGTCGTGGTCCGAGATGTGGACCTGGAAGGCCGACACTCCGGCCAGGGTGCCGGCCGGGGCCCTGATCTCAGCCGGGAAGTCGGGCAGGGTGGCCGTGTCGTTGCCGAACAGGGAGCTCACTTCGGTGAACTGGGTGCCGGTCAGCTGCATACCGTCGCCGGAGTCGCCGGCAAAGCGGATGACCACACGGTCGAGCTCGGTGGTGTGGTGCTCAGTCGCGGTCGTCACGCCCTCTCCATTTTCTGCGCTGGCTGGACCGGCCTACCGGGCGCCACCCTCACCCGGACGCGGGCCGACCACGCTGCGATGTCGTTTGTGAGCATACCGCCGCCCATCCCCCGATCGGCCATGGCCCGGGGATGGTTTCGATCAGGCGATTGTGACGGTGTCGTCCAGGAAAACGTCCTGCACTGCGTGGAGGAGCTCCACCCCGTCGGCCATGGGTCGCTGGAAGGCTTTGCGCCCGACGATGAGCCCGGTGCCGCCAGCCCTTTTGTTGATGACCGCCGTCCGCACCGCCTGGGCCAGGTCGTCGGCCCCTTTGGACTCCCCCCCGGAGTTGATGAGCCCGATGCGCCCGGCGTAGCAATTCACGACCTGCCAGCGGGTGAGGTCGATGGGGTGGTCGCTGGTCAGCTGCTCGTAGACGAGTGGGTCGGTCTTCCCAAAGCCCAGCGCGTTGTAGCCACCGTTGGACTCAGGCTGCTTCTGCTTGATGAGGTCGGCTTCCAAGGTGACGCCGAGGTGGTTGGCCTGGCCGGTGAGGTCGGCGGCCACGTGGTAGTCGGCGTCGGAGGTCTTGAAGGCCGGATTGCGCAGGTAGCACCACAAAACGGTGAACAGTCCCAGGCGATGAGCCTCGGCGAAGGCGGCGGAGACCTCCCGTAGCTGCCGATCGCTCTGGTCGCTGCCGAAGTAGATGGTGGCTCCCACGCCGATGGCCCCCAGATCGGCGGCCTGGCGCACCGAGCCGAACATGACCTGGTCGTAGGTATTGGGGTAGTGGAGGAAGTCGTTGTGGTTCAGCTTGACGATGAACGGGATCCGGTGGGCGTAGCGGCGGGCCACCACGCCGAGCCCTCCCAACGTGGTGGCGATGGCCGAGGAACCCCCGGCGATGGCCAACTCGCACAGGTTGGCCGGATCGAAGTAGGCGGGGTTCTTGGCGAAGCTGGCAGCGGCGGAGTGCTCGATGCCCTGGTCGACGGGCAGGATGGAGAGATAGCCGGTACCGCCCAGTCGACCGTGGTGGTAGAGGCTGGCCAGGTTGCGCACCACCGGCACGGGCCGGTCGGTGTCGCGGGCGAACCCGTCGATGAAGCCCGGCCCGGGCAGGGTCAACTCGTGGGACGGGATCCCCTTGCACTGGTACGAGAGCAGAGCCTCGGCCTCGTCGCCGAGGAGGGCCTGGATGTCGGCTGCCATGAGCGGTCGTCTCCTGTCGCCGTGCGGGCGCGTCGCTGCGGGGTACTGCGATCCTGTGCGACGTCCAGCCTAGGCCGACGCCAGGGCCTTTCCCACCAGCTCGATGTCCTGGTCGGACACGTCGTGGTGGGTGACCAGGCGCACGATCCCGGGTGCGATGGTGCCGGCCAGGACGCCTTGGCGGCGAAGGTGAGACAAGAGGCCTTCGGCGTCGGGGTGGGCGAACACCACGATGTTGGTTAGGACCCGATCCGGCTCACAGCCGGCGTCGGGCCACCGCTCGGCCACCATCGCCGCCAGGCGTGCGGCGCGGTCATGGTCCTCGGCCAACCGCTCCACCATGGTCCGCAGGGCCACCAGCCCGGCGGCGGCCAGGATGCCGGCCTGGCGCATGGCCCCACCGAGTCGCTGGCGCGCCACGCGGGCCTCGGCCATGACGTCGGCCGGGCCGGCCAGCACCGATCCCACCGGAGCGCACAAGCCCTTGGACAGGCACGACATGACCGTGGTCACCTCGGCGGCGAAGGTGGCCGCCGGCGTGGCCGTGGCCACCTCGGCGTTGAAGATGCGGGCCCCGTCCATGTGAATGGGAAGGCCCGCCGCCGCCGAGGCCACAGCCGACAGGTCGGCCAGGCTGTAGGGCACTCCCCCGGACGGCATGTGGGTGTGCTCTACGCACACGAGGCCCGGCACCGGTTGGTGGTGCTCGGCGGCCTGCCGGGCCCATGTCACGTCGGAGGGGGAGATGGTCCCGCCATCATCGTCTACGGCGTGGAACTGCACACCGGCGTTGACGGCGGCGGCAGCTGCCTCGTAGATCACGACGTGTTGGCGTCGTCCGGCGATGACGAGGAGGCCTGGTGGGCACAACACCCGCAAGGCGATCTGGTTGGCCATGATGCCCGAAGGGACAAATAGAGCCGCCTCCTTCCCCACCCGGGCGGCGAAGGCCTCCTCCAGGGCGGCCACGGTGGGGTCCTCGCCGTAGCCGTCGTCTCCAACCTCGGCGTCGGCCATGGCCCGGCGCATCTGTGGTGTGGGCCGGGTGACGGTGTCGCTCCGCAGGTCGATGAAGGCCGAAGCCACTGCCCGATGCTAGCGACGCCGCCGAGCCCGGCCCAGGGCGATCAGCCGTTCGCCGGCATCGGCCAGCTCCGGATCGGCGTCGGCCACCCGGGCGAACAGCTCGCGGGCCCGGGGGAGGTCACCGGCCCGTTCGGACAGGTCGGCCAGGACGTACCACTGGCGCACGTGGCGCTCGGCCGGGTGACGCCGGTTGCGAGCGGCGCCGGCGGCGGCCAACAACTCCACGGCCCGGTCGAGATCGCCCCTTTCAGCCAACGTGGCCGCCATCACCAAGCGGCCCTCGGCCAGGATGTCGGCGTCGGGCGAGGCTTCGCGAAGGACATCCCACAACTCCGCCACGCGGCGATGATGGCCCTGAGCCCGGTGGCAGTCCATCAGCACGGGAAGCTGGGTCGGGTCGTCGCCGGCCAAGGTCCGGGCCGCTTCGAGGTTGCGGATGGCCTCGCGCCAGCGGCCCAGGCGATAGCAGACCAGGCCGTGGAGCTCCCTGACGGCGGCCGATTCCGGAACCTGGTCCGCCAGAAGGCGCGAGATCCTCGAAGCCTCGGGGTAGCGGTCACGGGCATAGGCCCGGGCGGCTGAGGCCATGCGATCGGCCAGGACCTTGGCCCGTTCGCGACCCACGGCCTGAGCCAGCTCGGCGGTGACGTCGTCGGGGAGCTCGGGCTCGCTCGAGGCCCGAGCCGGCCGATCAGTCGGAGCCGGGGACGGCTCGACGGCCCGGCTCTGGCGGGCCGCCCGTGCCGGCGAGGCCTTAGGTCGGGGGCCCGGGCGCACGGCCGGGCCCGGCCGGGCTTCCTGGGCGTCGGCGGCGCCTGATCGGCGCTGTCCGGAGGCGTCATCGACGAGCCCGTCGAACACCCACACCTCTTCTTCGCTGCGCACCGGGGGGCGACGCCGCTGCTCCGGGGAAGGCCCGCCGCGCTCGGTCGGGTCTTCGGCGAGGACACGGGTGCCCTTTCGGGCCACACTCCCCCATCGGCTCGAGGGCGGCCCGGCCGGCGGTTCCTGCCTGCCCGGGCGTCGGATCCTGGGTTCAGCCGGTCGCTCCTGCCTGGCCTTCGGTCCGGATCGAGGTGCGGCCCGAGGCCGGGGCGTCGGGGCCCGAGTGGTCCCCTGCGGACGGGGGCGCCTGTCGGCCGGCGCGCCCTGCGGACGGGGGCGCCTGTCGGCCGGCGCGCCTTCGCGCCTCGGAAAGTCGGTCGAGGGGCGCCGGGGACCGCGGACATCCGACGGCCGACCCGCTGCCTTCGGGCCACTTCGGCCCGGGCGAGCGGGCCCACGCGGCGGGGCGGCGGCGCCCACTGGTCGTCCGATCCGGGGGCGTCCATCGGATCGGGGGGTTCGATCACTTCGAGGCGGCCGGTCCCGATCACTTCTGTGAGGACGCTCTGCGCCGTCGGCTCTTTCTCTACTGCCGGCGCCGGTTCTCTTGGCACCGGGGTTGCTCCGGCTTGCACTCGGCCCGGCACGCCGACTGGCACCGTCAGAGGCGCGGCGATCACTCGGGCGCCCTGTACCAGTCCCAGTACGCGGAGCTCCTGGTCGGCCGCCTGACCTCGGTGTGCCTGACCTCGGTGTGCCTGACGCCCCGCCACTGGGGTTACTGGTCCGACGACCCGTCGTGGTCGTCCTGGATGTGCTCCGGCCCCGGCCTGCTCCCGGGCGCGGCGGACGACTCGATTCGGCGCCCCTGGGCATCATGCGAGTGTACAGAGCGAACCTGCGTGCCCGTTCGGGTGGGTGCCGATTTGTGACTCCCCGGACATGGCCGGGGCGACCGCCACGGGCCATCCAAGCGCAAACCGTCATGAAACGTTAACGTGCGGGAGTCCGAGGGTGGGCCCTCACAAAACGAACCCAGAAGGGGGAGTGTCAGGTGCAACTGAAGAAACTGGCAACCATCGCCGCGTCCCTGGCTTGCGCCGGGCTCATCATGGCGGCATGCAGCTCGAGTACGAACAGCGCGAGCGGCAGCGGTTCCGGGGCGACGACTTCCGTGAAGAGTGGCGGGTCACTGACATATGCCCTCGACGAAAACATCCCGGGTTGGAACATCAACACCTCGGCCGACAACGAATACGTCCTCCAGGAGGTCATGAACCTCATCTGGCCTCAAACGTTCCTCATCAACCCCCAGCTCCAGCCGTACCTGAACACGGACTTGGTCACGAGCGCCACCCAGACCAAGTCCAACCCGCAGACCATCGTGTACAAGATCAACCCGGCGGCCAAGTGGTCAGATGGCCAGCCCATCAACGCCGAGGACTTCTTCTACAACTACGCCGCACAAAGTGGCGCCACCAAGTCCGACGGTAAGACCCCCCTGTACACCGACATCGACGGGACCCCCTTCGACGACGCCAGCAACACGGGCTACAGCCAGGTGAAGTCGGTCACCAACTCCGCACCGGCCAGCGGCTCGTGTCAGTCGGCCACCATCACCGGCATCGGGAGCATCCCCTGCGCCAACGGTGACACCGTCACGGTCGTCTTCGCGAGTCCTTTCGCCGACTGGCGGAGCCTCTTCGGTAACCTCGTGCCGGCCCACAAGGCGGCCACGGTGGGCTGGAACAAGGGCTTCGTGGATTACAAGAACGTGGTCTCGGGCAGCTGGTACAAGATCTCGAACTACGTCGAGAACCAGTACGTTGTGCTCAAGAAGAACCCGAGCTACTGGGGCACCCCGGGCAAGCTCGACACCATCACGTTCCAGATCTTCAACGGCGACACCCAAGCCGTGCCGGCCATGCAGAATGGCGAGGTCCAGGTCATCAACCCCATCGAGACCAGCTTGTCGATCGTCCAGGCGGCTGACCAGCTCACCGGGGTGACCAAGTCGCTCATCGGCGGCCTCGAGTTCCAGCACATCGACTTCAACGAGTCGGACCCGTACCTGGCGCTCAAGTCGGTGCGTCAGGCCATCGCCTATGGCACGGACCGAAACCAGATCGTGGCCCGCACCGTCGGGGAATTCGACCCGAGCCTCAAGCCGCTCGAGAACCGCATGCTCGTCCCATCGCAGGCCGGCTACCAGGACAACGGCGCCGCCTACGCCACGCTGGACGTGGCCAAGGCCAAGTCGCTGCTCCAATCGGCTGGGTTGACGATGAGTTCCGATGGCTACTTCCAGCCCGCTACCGGGCCGCAGAAGGGCCAGGACCTGACCTTCACCATCAAGTCCACCAGCGGCAACGACCTCCGGGCCAGCATCGAGCAGCTGTTCCAGGCCGACATGAAGAACATCGGCATCAAGATCAATATCGCCAATGAGACGGCCTCCACCCTGTTCGGTACCGACCTGCCGCAAGGTCAGTACCAGATGACCCTGTTCGCCTGGGTGGCCACGCCGTTCATCTCGGGCAACCTGTCCATCTACTGCTCGTACACCAACACCTCGGCGTGCGGCCAGAACTGGACCCACTACTCCAACCCACAGGTGGACAGCCTGCTGACCGCCGGTGCGGCGGCCAGCTCGTCGACCACCGAGGTCAGCGACTTCAACAAGGCCGACCAGATCCTGTGGAGTGACATGGACACATTGCCGCTGTTCCAGGCGCCGGTCTTCACGGTGTGGTCGAACAAGTACGGCAACATCGTGCCCAACCCGGCCAGTGTGGGTATCACCTGGAACGCCCAGGAATGGGGAGTGAAGGCCTCCTAACGGGCCCAG
>DATKSG010000089.1:0-7015 GCA_035531775.1 Acidimicrobiales bacterium
GTGCGGCTCCTGGTCAGCGAGCGAAGGACGATCCCGCCCACGGCCACCAGCAAAGCGGCGCCCAGGCCCAGCTTGATGTCGTGCTGTAGCGCCTTGCCCGAGGCCACCAGGTGAAGCAGGGCCGCTCCGGCGAAAGCGGCCGGAGCCGCTCCTGCCACCAGCCATCCGGCCAGGCGAAGGTGCACCGTCCCCTTGCGCAAGTGCACGACCCCACCGACGGGCTTCATGAAGAAGGAGGCCACGAGGTCGCTCGATACCGCCGCGCCGGGCTGCACGTGCAGCAGCAGCACCAGCACCGGGGTCATGAGCGCCCCTCCGCCCATGCCGGTGAGCCCCACGGCGAAGCCGACTATGGCGCCGGCCAGGATGATGAATCCGTCGAGGTGCACGGGCAACCGCCTCTTTCCGCTCCCGCCGGCGCCCACCGGCTCCAACGTCCCACAGTAAATCTAGTATTTCAGTGGATTTTAGGGAGTAGAGGGACGGGAATGCAAGTGCTTTCTCAGCCGGCGGCGCCGGCTTCTCCGACCAGGTCGAGGACCAGGGAACGGGCCAGGATCCGGGCCCGGTACCGCTCCACCGTGGACATGAGCTGGTCCAGGCTCTCGGCCACCACGTAGCGCGAGCCGTTGGCCAGGGTGACGACCGTGTCGGGCGTCTCCTCGGCCCGCTCGAGGAGCTCCGGATTGATCAGGATGCGTTCGCCGTTGAGCCTGCTGAGTTCGATCACGTGCGTGTCGGTGGCTTTCCCCCGGGGCCCGGGCCGAGATCGGGGCCCCTCTTGCTGTTGGTCTCGACGTCCGGTGACGGCTCCTTGAGGCACGGAAGCACAATCAATACACAATGCCTGCCCAAAGACCAGGCAACGGGCATAGCCGCTCAGTAGGGGGGCGGCCGCGCCGCAAGGTGCCGACGGACGTTGCGTTCTCCGGGCATCGGATGGCCACCTGGGCCACCAGCGAGACCGAAGGGTGGTGCGATGTCCGAGGCGGACCGTCTGGCGGATCGAGCCCGACACATCGACCACGTCATCGCCCTGTGGCCCATGCGCTTTCGCCAGGGCTGGTCCCAGGGGGCGTGCAGCTGCGGCGAACACGTGGAATCGCACGTGGACGGCGTGGTCGAGGTGTGGGCCAACTGGCACGGCATCGCCGTCGGCGAAGCCGCCCCCCTCGTCGACTTCCGCGGGGACTGAGCTCGCTGGCCGTCGGCGAAACCGCCCCCGTCGTGTACCACCTGGCCCGGCGGCCACATTGAGGCGACTCATCGACGCATTCAACCGTCGCTTCACCCGCTTCCACACACGCGTGTACGTCGCCACCGGCGGGTGGCTGGGCCACCGCATGACCGGGCCGGTCACGTCGCTGCTGCTGCACTCCACCGGCCGGCGCACCGGCCTGCGCCGCAGCGTGGCCCTGGTCTACGCCCGGGCCGGAGACGCCTACCTGGTGGTGGCCTCCAACTTCGGCGGGGACCGCCCGCCGGCGTGGCTGGCCAACCTACGGGCCCATCCGGAAGCCGAGGTCAACATCGGCCGGCACTTGGTCAAGGTGACGGCGCAGGTCCTCGTGCCCGGCGACGGCGAATACGAGGCGCTCATGGCCGTGGCCGACCGGGCCAATCGGGGCCGCTACAGCCGGTACCGGACGATGACCGACCGGCCCATCCCGGTCGTGCGGCTGGTACCTGCCCGCTAGCGTTTCCGAGCGGTGCCAGCCTGCCCCGCCTGCGACGCAACCAACCCGGAGGGGAACCGCTTCTGCGGGAGTTGCGGCACGGCTCTCGGAGCATCGGCCTGCGCCTCGTGCGGGGCCCCCAATCCCGACGGCCAGCGCTTCTGCGGGCGATGCGGCACGGCCCTGGCCGACGGCTCCGCACCTGAAGCCGACGCCCCGGTGGAGGAGCGCAAGCTCGCCACCGTGCTGTTCGCCGACGTTGTCGGCTTCACGTCGCTGGCCGAGCGCACCGACGCCGAAGTGGTGGCCCGCATGGTGGACAGCGCCTTTCGCGACCTCGGGGCGGTGGTGGCTGATCACGGCGGGGCGATCGACAAGTACATGGGCGACAGCGTCATGGCCGTGTTCGGGGTGCCGGTGGCCCACGACGACGACGCCGAGCGGGCAGTGGCCGCCGGGCTGGCCATGCGGCAGCTCGGGGGGGACCTGGTCTTCTCGATCGGCATCAACTCGGGCGAGGTCATGGTCAGCGCCGTCGGGCGCGGCGACATGACGGCGATCGGTGACACCGTCAACGTGGCGGCGCGCCTCGAGAAGGCAGCCGCTCCCGGCGAGGTGCTGTGCGGGCGGCTGACCGCCGAACTGGCCAGAGCCCGGGTCGAGTTCAAAGAGCGCCAGCCGGTGCTGCTCAAGGGCAAGCGCCAGCCGGTGGAGGTCTTCGAAGCGCTTCGGCTCCAGCGCCCCGGCGACAGCGCCTCGTCCGAGCGCAATGCCCTCGTCGGCCGGGACGAGGAGCTCTCGTTCCTCCTCGGCCAGTGGCGCCGGGTGCGCGACGACCGCCAAGCCAAGCTGATGGTGCTGTGTGGCGAAGCCGGGTCGGGCAAGACACGACTGCTCGAGGAGCTGGCCGACACCATCGGAGGCGACGAAGGCGACGCCCTGGTGGTGCGGGCGGCCTACCCCTCCTACGGCGTCATGGGGGGCATGCGTCTGGCCGCCGAGCTCATCGACCAAGTCGGTTCCTCATCCGACGCCGAGGTCGAGGCGCGGGTGCGTTCCATGACGGGCGAGATCGACCCGTCGCTGCGGGCCATCGACGGTGTGGGCATCCGCCACGAGCAGCTCTGGGCATTGGGACGGCTGCTCAAGGAGAAGGCGGCGGGCCGGCCCCTCGTCATCATGATCGACGACATGCACGGAGGTGACGAGGGCACGTTGGAGCTGCTCGGCGAGATCGCCGTGCGCCTGCGAGAGGTGCCGGTGCTCACCGTGGTGGCCGGTCGCACCGATCCCGGTACCTGGCTCGGGCGCTTCGCGGCGGCCACCACGGTGCGACTGTCACCACTGGCCCGGGTACATGCCGGTGACCTGGCCGAGATGTTCGTAGGTGACAAGCCCTTGGCCGACGAGGCCCGGGACTTCCTGGTCGACCTGACCAACGGCAATCCGTTGTACCTGCGCGAACTGGTGGCCATGGCCCGGGCCCGCAACATGCTGATCGACGACGGTGACTGCTACCGCGTGACGGCGCACGCCGGCATCCCGGCCACCTTGCAGGCCCTTCTGGCCGCCCGACTCGACGCCCTCGACCGCGGCCAGAAGCTGGCCCTGCAACATGTGGCGGTGCTGGGCGAGGCCACCGAGCAGGAACTCACGGCGCTCGGCGGCCTCGACATGGCGCCGCTGCTCGGGGCTCTGGCCGACGCCGGCATCGTGCGCCAGGGCCTCGACGGGCGCTACGAAACCGCCGATCCGCTGCTTCGGGAAGTCGCCTACGACATGCTGTCGCGCCATGCCCGGGGCGACCTGCACCGGCGGGCGGCGGCCGTGGTCGAGCGACCAGAGGAGCGCGTCCGACACCTGGAAAGGGCCACGGACTATCTCGGTGGCGACGAGGAATTGTCGGCCGAGGCGGCCGAGGCGCTGGCCGGCGAAGGCCAGGCCCTGCTCGAATCCTCACGCCACGCAGACGCTGTGCCGGTGCTGGCCAAGGCCGTGGCCCTCGGCGTCCGGCGACCGGGCCTGTTGCTCGAGCTGGCCCGGGCCCAGACCATGTGCGGCATGGAGCACGATGCCCTGGCCACCTTGGAGCTCATCGCCGACGACCCCGAGAACCCGGCGCTGGCCGCCGAGCGCGACCACACGGCGGCCAACGTGAAGACGTTCACCGACCCGGCCTGGGCCCTTCCCCGCCTGCGGGAGGCGGCCGAGCGCTGGAACAAGCTCGGCAACAAGGAGAAGGAGGCGTGGGCCTATGCCAACGCCGGGGTCGGCCACTTCTATTTGAGCCAGATGGAGGAGTCGGCCGCCTCCCTCGAGCAGGCCATGGACATCTTCGAAAGCCTCGGCGACCGATCGGGCGTGGTGGCCAGCTCGTCGTTCCTGTGCCTGGCCCGCCCCGGCGATCCACGGGTCAACAAGTGGTCGACCGAGGCCCTGCAGTTCGCCGACGATACCGGTGACCGCACGCGGCAGATGGCGGCCCTGGCCACGCTGTCGTGGCAACACTTCTTCCGATCCTTTGCCGGCAGCCCGTCGGAGTCAGCCGAGGCTGAGAGCTTCGCCCGGCGCTTGGCCGAGCTGGCGGCCGAGCTCGGGGCCGGTGACATGGCCGTGCACGGCTGGAGCCTGCTGGCCGTGATGGCTCGGTTGTCAGGCCGCCTCGAGGAGGCCTCGGCGCACGTGGCCGCCTTGCAAAGGGTCATCGGGCGCACTCGCCCGGCCGAACCCTGGCTGGCGTGGGCGGCCAGCTTCGCCGTGGCCGTGGCTTCGGGGGCGCCCGGTGCGGCACCTCCCTACCCGCCCGACGACGCCCTCGACCCGGTGATCCTCATGGCCGGCCTCGTCATCCACGTGGAGCTGATCCTGGCCGGTCGGGCCGAGGAAGCGCTGCGGCGCTTCGAGCGCGCCGGGCCCCCGGCGCTGCGTGGTCCCATGGCTGACGTGGGCGGCCTGGTGTACGCGGCGGCCCTGGTACTCGGCGGGCGGGGCCTGGAGGCGCCGGCGTGGACCGACCGGGCCCGCCATGGCGCCTTGATGCTCGAGGGAAGGTCGGCGGCGGCCACCGCCGATGCGCTCGACGCCGAGGTCAGCGGGGACGTCTCGGGCCTCGGCCCGGTCCCCGTCGCTCGCGACAGCCTGGCCGGCGCCATGACCCTGCGGGCCTACGCCGCGACCGGTGACGTAGAAGCGCTCGAAGCCCTGCGCCGGGCGGCCAAGGATCTGGCCATGCCCGGCTTGTTGGCTGGGCTGAGCTGAGCGACAGTCAGGCTCGCTTCAGGCTGTCGAGGAGAAGGTCCACGGTTCGACCAGCCTCGGCCCGTGCCGAGCCGGGGTCCGGCGATGTCGCCACGTACTGGGCGGCGGCCATGACGCCGGCCAGCAGCATGCGCGTGAGCGGCTCCACCGGGGCATTGTCGATGCGACCGTTGAGGACAGCGGCCTCCACCGCCGTGCGCACCAGTCCCAGGGTGTAGCGGTCGGTGATGTCCTGGCACACCTCGGCCGGCAACACGGCCGACCATCGAGGGCGCAGACCCGTTGCACGGCCGGGTCGAGCACGGCGTCGAGGTAGGCCTGGCACCCGGCGCGAAGTTGCTCCACCCCGTCATCGGGCACAGCCATGGCGGCGGCGGCTATGGACGTGACCACTTCCTGCTCGACCAATTCGTAGACGGCACAGAACAACGACTGCTTGTCACCGAAGTGATGTTGCAGGGCACCGCGCGTGACCCCGGCCAGGGCCACGATCTCCTCACGCCCGGAAGCGGCGTAACCCTTGGCCGAGAACAAAGTGCGTCCCGCGCCGAGTAGGCCTACATGCTATATACAGCAACGCGCATGTATATGCCCGTTGGCGGCCCGCAGCGAGGAGCGACGATGACCCTGGCCCGTGACGAGGTAGTCCCCGGCATGCTCGCCGAATACCAGTCCTTTTCCGAACTTCTGCGAGGACTGAGCGACGATCAGTGGGAGACGCCCAGCCGGTGCGCCGGCTGGCGGGTGGCCGATGTGGCGGCGCACGTGACCGGCCAGCTCACTGACGTGGTCAACCTCCGCCTCGAGGGACTGGGCACCCCTGAGGTGACCAAGCGCCAGGTGGACGACCACCGGGGCCGGTCGCCTCAGGACCTGGCCGAGGAGTTGGAGGCGAGCACCAAAGCTGCCTCCGACCTGGTCGGCGCCTTCGACGACGCCGCCTGGGTGGCACCGGGGCCCCAGGGTGCCACCACCTTGGGCTTCGGCCTGGAAGCGCTGTGGTTCGACACCTTCCTCCACGCCGACGACATGCGCTGCGTCCTCGGCATCCCGAGCCAGCACGGGGCTGGCATCCGGCCGTCGCTGTCGCACATCGCTCAGGTGCTCACCGACCAGGGATGGGCCTCGGCCACGCTGGTCCTCGACGGCGTCGAGCAGTTCCCGGTGTCGGGCGGTGGCCGGTCCATCACCGGCGACGCGTTCGCTTTCGTGCTGGCCTCGACCGGCCGCGGCGACCCCGGAACCTTCGGGCTGGGCGAGGACGTGAACATCTACCGCTGAGGGCCGCCGTAGGCACCCTGTCCGAGCCCGATGTCCTCAACGCCACCGGCAGGCCTGGTGCTTACGATGAGGCCCCCGACACGTGGCAGATGCAGAACTCGTTGTCCTCGGGGTCGAGGAGCACGACGTAGCCGTCGCCCTCGTGTCGGCGCACGAATCGGGCGCCGAGCGCCACGAGCCGAGCCTCCTCTGCGGGGAGGTCGTCGGTGTAGAGGTCAAGGTGCATCTGGTGGCGTGCGACCACCGGCGTGATGGCCACCTGCAATGAGAGGTTAACCGTTGGCCCTCGAAGCACCCGGAAGTCGTCTCCGGGTTGACGCCGGCTCGGGACGAGGTCCAAGGCCCCCGACCAGAAGTCCGTCATCGATTCGATGTCGGAGCAGTTGATGACCGTGCTACCGATGCGAAGTGCCATGGACGTCCTGACACTCCGGCCGGCCGTCCCTACGGCGTCGGGTTGAGCGGAATCGGGGGCCGGGGGGCTTGGGTGAAGTCGAAGTCGTTGACCAGGTTGCCGAGGCCTGGGGCGCTTTCCCGAACGTCCGGCCTGGCATCGGGCTGGCCGTCGGTGCTCGGGTCGAGCCTCTGGCCGTTCAAGAAGTCGTCCTCGATGAACTTGAGGTAGGCGTCGAACGACAACTGCTGATGGTCGATATAACCCCTTGGCCTCAAGGGGTGACCGCGACATCTCCTGACCTGGAGGTGTCCGATGGCCCGAGGGAGGAAGCGCCGGAGTTCCCAGGCGGATCTCGATGCGGCGGTCGAGGCGGTGGTCGCCGGAGCGAGCTACAAAGCCGCCG
>DATKSG010000090.1:0-36743 GCA_035531775.1 Acidimicrobiales bacterium
TGGGCGATCTCGGCCGTGAGCTGAGCGCGGTAGCTCGAGTACGTCCCCTTGAACTGGTGCAACCGCTTGTCCGAAAGTGAGAGCACTTTGGTGATGGCCTGGTCGAGCAGGCGCAGGTCGTGGCTGACGACCAGCAAGCCGCCGCGCATGGAGCGCAACTCCTCGAGCAGCCACCGCTTGGCCGACAGGTCCAGGTGGTTGGTGGGCTCGTCGAGCACCATGGTGTCGGGCTCCTGGAACAGCACCCGCATGAGGTCGACCCGTCGGCGCTGACCTCCCGACAGCGACGACACATCCTCGAACAGCAGGTCCTGAGCCAAACCAAGTCCCTCGGCCAGGCGGGCCACGTGACCCTCGACCTCGTAGCCTCCCGCCGTCCGGTAGCGCTCCTCCAGCGAGGTGAACTCGGCGATGGCCTCGTCGGTGGGAGAGGCCTCCATGGCCCGCCTGGCTCGGTGGAGCCGGTCGTCGAGCGCGTCGAGCCCTCGCGCCGACAACACGTGCGACAGCGCACTCGGGTCCACCCCGAGGCCCTCGGGCACCGGCACCTGCGGCAAGTAGCCGATGGTTCCCTCCACCCGCACCTCGCCCGAAGCCCGCAGGTGCCCGGGAGCTTCACCGCCAATGCCGGGCGCTCGGGAAAGGATGAAGGAGATGAGCGAGGACTTACCCGTGCCGTTGCGGCCCACCAGGCCGACCTTGTCGGCGTTGGCGATGAGGAAGGAGGCGTCGTGGACCAGGACCCGGCCGCCGATCTCGATGGTGATGTCGCTGCCGGTGATCACCGCACCATTGGACCACGCCCCGAGAAGGGCCTTAGAAAGGGTCCTCCGCTGGCTAGCTACACCGGAGCCCGCATCGGCGCCAAACTCGGCTCCTGACCTGGGAGACTGGGGCCATTCGACGTCGTCGACAACCCGACCACCGAGCCGCTGCTCGTCATTGAGGCAATTGGGGACCTTGGCCTCTGCCCTGGCGGTCCGCTGCTGACGATTGTTTCAGCCGTGACCCGAGATTCGCGTCAGTGCAGCTCCGTGGCAGCGCGTCCCGGTCGCTCATCGACGAGCGCCCAGCACCTCGGTGGTGGTTCGGGTGACATCAGAGCTTGGCCGGCTCATCCGATGAGACGTGATGTTGCGCGTCTAGCCACCCGCCTCATCACCGATAGGGATCGGGCCGGAGTTGTCTTCTGGGCCGCCGGGACCCTGGCGGTACCATCGCTCGCTTTGATGGGCGGCCTGTCCCTTGTGCCATTCGTCATCTTGCTGGTCAGTGGCCTCTTCTGCACGACCGACGCAGCTCTTCGCCTGGCGGGCAAGGGCCGGTGGCCACAATGGACCACGTACCTCGAGATCGGAGCGGCGATCATCCTCGTGAGCGGGGTCACAGCGGCAGGAGCGCGGTTGCACCAGGACTTTGCCGCGCTCTATCTGTGGATGATGCTGTACAACTCTCTCTACTACGGACCGCGTCATGCGTTCACCGTGTTGGGCCTCGCCGGTTTGGCCTATGCCGGCGTGCTGACCTTCGGCCCCACGGTTGCCCATCCGGTGACCGATTGGTTCGTGCTCATGATCACGGCCTTCTTCCTCTGCGTCATCATCGTGTTCATGGTGGGCGAGCTCGAGAGGAATAGTTGGGAGGATTCCCTCACCCATCTGCCCAACCGGCGAATGTGGGACAAACGCCTTGACGAAGAGTGGGAGAGGGCCAAGCGCGCCGGGTCGGCCCTCTCATTGATCGTCATCGACATCGACAAGTTCAAGATGGTCAATGACGTACAGGGCCACCAAGCCGGTGACCGTGTCCTGCGCGAATTCGCCGATGGGTGGAGCAGAACGATGCGCAGCGCCGGCGATTTCATCGCCCGGATCGGCGGTGACGAGTTCGCCGTGATGTCACCCGGTTCCGACCTCTTAAAGGTCCGGTCCCTCGTCGGGCGTCTCAAGGAGGTTGCTCCGGACGGGGTCACCAGTTCGTTCGGCACGGCGGCATGGGACCGACACGAGACCGCAGCCGACCTCCTGCGACGGGCCGATCAGGCGATGTACCAAGCCAAGTATCAACGAGGGTCGAGCCAGACTCAGGCAGCCGACTCCGAACGTGACTGGCCGTCGGGGGGCGACGGGGCCGGCGAGGAGCCGCTCACCGGGGCCGTCGACTGCACGGAAGCCACGTCGGCGCCCCCCACCACCCCGTGACGCTTGGCGTAGCGGTCCACGTACTGCTGGCCGGTCAGCTGGCGGATCTCGAACATCAGCTCGTCGGTGAGGGCTCGAAGGGCGAGCGGGTCGTCGGCCCCCTGGGCTTCGAAGCGCCCCACCTCCAGGGGAGCGCCGAAGTGCACCGTCACGCGCTTGAAGGGCCGGGGCAGGTTCGATCCCGGTCGTTGCACGTCGGTGGTTCCGACCAGGCCCACCGGCACGACCGGCACCCGACAACCGAGGGCGAGGCGGGCCACACCGGTGTGCCCGCGGTAGAGGCACCCGTCGGGCGAGCGCGTGCCCTCGGGGTAGATCCCGAGCACCCCGCCGCCGTCGAGGACGTCGCGGGCGGCGGCCAACGCACGTTCCGACGCGCTTCCGCCCTCGCGGCGCATCGGGATCTGGCCCACGGCCCGAAAGAACCACGCCGTCTTCCATGAGTCGAAGTACTCGGCCTTGGCCACGAACGTGACGCGCCGGCGCACCACGAGCGGCAGGAAGAACGAGTCGAGGAACGTCACGTGGTTCGGTGCCAGCACAACCGGCCCGCTCGACGGCACGTGCTCGCCACCCTCGACCTTCACCCGCCACAGCAGGAAGAAGACCGGGCTGAGCAGGATTTTCACCAGCCTGTAGACCACGCCCAAACGGTACCGCGCCCACGTCATGCGTGACGACGCGTCGTCCCACCGCCAACACGGGTTCTGGCATCGGTGCTTGCTAGCGTCGCGTCATGGCACGCCGGCTCACGGCCAGAGGACAACGACGGCGCCAGGAGCTCGTCGAATGCGCGGCGCGGCTGTTCTCCGCCCACGGCTACCACCCGACGTCGGTCACCGACGTGGTCGACGCCCTCGGGGTGGGCAAAGGTGTGTTCTATTGGTACTTCGCATCCAAGGAAGAGCTGTTCCGGCAGATACTGATGGACGCACAGCGTGACCTCAGGCGCGCGCAGCGGCAGGCGATTGCCGACGAGCCCGACCCGGTGCGGCGTATCGAGTCAGGGGTGCGGACGGCGGTCACATGGCTCGATGACAACCGCCACCTCTTCGTGTTGCTCGAGTTCGCCCGCACCGAGGAGCGCTTCGCTCCGCTCATCCGCCAAGGCGAGGAGCAGGCGGTGGCCGACGCTTTGCCCCACGTGAAGGCCGGGATCGCCGCCGGGATGATCCGGCGCCAGGACCCACTGGTGCTCACCCATGCCATGTTGGGCGTGACCGACCACTTGGCCCGGGTGCTGGTCCTCGAACAGGGGCGTCCGGCCGACGAGGCGGCTACCGCAGCCGTCGAGTTCTGCCTAGAGGGCATCCTGGCTCCGGCCGCCGCCCGGCGCCGCCTGGGCCGAGCGGCCGGCTGAAGCCGCCACCGCAGACCGTCCGCAGCAGAGGAGACACCTAGTGACGACCGACGTGCTCGTCCCGAGCAGCCAAGGAAACATCCCTGCCTACTTGGCGGTGCCCACCGGCCAGGGCCCGTGGCCGGGCGTGGTCATCATCCACGACGCGCTTGGTCCCAGCCAGGACCTGCGCGACCAGGCCGAGTGGCTGGCCGGCGAAGGATTCCTGGCCGTGGCGCCCAACCTGTACCACTGGGGGCGCAAGATGCTGTGCGTCCGGTCGACGTTCCGTGACCTGTTCGCCCGGCACGGGCGCTCCTTCGACGACATCGAGGCCGTGCGGGCCTGGACCGCGGCGCACGAGAGCTGCACCGGCACCACCGGCGTGATCGGCTACTGCATGGGGGGCGGCTTCGCCCTGCTGCTCGCCCCCGGGCACGGATTCGCCGCCTCGAGCGCCAACTATGGCATGGTGCCGAAGGACCCCGAAGCCTTCTTCCGCGGGGCGTGCCCCATCGTGGCCAGCTACGGCACCCATGACCGCACGCTCAAAGGAGCGGCGGCCAAGCTCGAGCGGGCACTCACAACGGCCGGGGTGGAGCACGACGTAGTGGAGTATCCCGACGCCGGGCATTCCTTCTTGAACGACCACCACAGCTTGCTGTTCAAGATCTCCGGCGCCCTGATGGGCGGCGGCTTCCACGAGGCCTCGGCGCGCCAGGCCAAGGTCCGGATCGCCGAGTTCTTCCACCGCCACCTGGCCGGCTGAGACAGCGGGCAGCGGGCAGCGGGCAGCGGGCTGAGGCAGCGAGCAGCGGGCAGCGGGCAGCGGGCAGCGGGCAGCGGGCAGCGGGGTTACTGGAGCTTGGTCAGCGTGCGGCGCAAGTTGCGCACGGCCTGGCCGATGCGCTTCTCGTTCTCGATGAGGGCGAAGCGCACGTGGCCGTCTCCGCCGGGGCCGAAGCCCACGCCCGGCGAGGTGGCCACCTCGGCCTCGGACACCAAGAACGACGAGAAGTCCAGCGACCCCATGTCGCGATAGGGCTCCGGGATAGGGGCCCAGACGAACATGGTCCCCTTGGGCGCATCGAGGTGCCACCCGATGCGGTTAAGCCCTTCGCACAAGGCGTCGCGACGCGCCTTGTAGGTCTCGTTGATCTCCTTGGGGTAGTCCGGCGCCTCGTTCATGGCCACGATGGCGGCGATCTGGATGGGCTGGAACGTCCCGTAGTCGAGATAGCTCTTGAGTTTGGTCAGCGCCGCCACCACTTCGGCGTTGCCCACCAGAAAAGCCACCCGCCAGCCGGCCATGGAGAACGACTTGGTCATCGAGTACAGCTCCACGGCCACGTCCTTGGCCCCGGGCACCTGCAAGATGGACGGAGGCTGGTAGCCGTCGAAGGCGATGTCGGCATAGGCGAAATCGTGGACGAGGATCACGTCGTGCTCGCGGGCGAACTCCACGATGCGCGTCATCCAGGCCAGGTCCACGCAAGCCGTGGTCGGGTTGTGCGGGAAGGACAGGACGATGACCCGTGGCTTGGGCCACGCTGAGCCCCACGACTCCATGAGGTTGTCGAAGAAGGCTTCTGAGGCCGAGGGGGACTCGGCCCCGGCGCTGTTCTCCAGCCGCACCTGGCGCACCTCGGCCCCGGCGAACAACGGGGCGTAGATATGGATCGGATACGACGGCGAGGGCACCAGAGCGCTGTCGCCCGGCCCGAGCAGCACCCACATGAGGTGGGACAGGCCTTCCTTGGCCCCGATGGTGGTGACCACCTCGGTATCGGGGTCGAGCTCGACCCCGAAGCGGCGGAGGTAGAGGTTGGAGGCGGCTTGGCGCAGCTTGGGAATGCCGCGGCTAGCCGAGTAGCGGTGGTTGCGCGGGTTGTGCACGGCCTCGATCAGCTTCTCCACCGCCACCGGGGGCGAGGGCAGGTCGGGGTTGCCGAATCCGAGGTCGATCACGTCCTTGCCGGCACGGCGGGCACCCAGTTTCAACGCGTCGATGTGGGCGAACACGTACGGGGGCAGCCCGTTGATGCGGCGGAATTCCATGCCCGAGGTTACCGCTCGAGGCGAGCCGCCTCAGCCAGCACCTCGAGCGACGACGGCCACGCGCACACCGCCCAGGTGGCCCCGGCCCGGCGTACCTCGTCCAACCACCGCGCCGCCCCCGGCACGTCGTCGGGCACCGGCCCGGCCCAGGTGACCTCGCCGCGCTGCTGCCAGGCGGCCAGGGCGGCGGGCTGCCCTTCCCACAAGTTGAGCGCCACGCCGAGCTCCGCCGCCAGCTCGCCGGTGGCCGACGATCCGCCCCCCACCCACACCGTGACCCCGGCATCGCGCAGACGCGTGGCGCAGCGACGCAGGGCCAGGCGCCGTTCGTCAGCCGGAGGGTAGGCGATGCCGTAGGCAAGGTTCTCGGCCCGACTCTTGTCGTCACCGGTGCCGAGGGCGGCCACCAGGCGCCCGGGGGCCATGTGGTGCAGCGACAGCAGCTCGGCTACCAGTACGTCCTCGGGCACCAGGCCCACCCGGGCCACGAGCGGCCCGAAGCACACCCGGCGCGTCACGGCCGCCAGCGCCCCGAGCAAGGGGAAGGCGGACAGCGCCGGACGATCGGGGCGGCCCATGGGCCACAGATGGTCATAGACGAAAACCCCGTCGAGGCCGAGCTCCTCGGCCCGCCGGGCCCCATCGAGGGCGGCGTCGGCGTCAGGGCGAAACGACGGCAGCATCACCCCGATGTGCACGTCGCCTCCCGTCGAGCCGCCAGGGCCGCTCCCACGGCACCAGCCCGCTCGCCCAGGGCGGCGGGCACGATGCGCAGCGAGGGACGATGCCCGTCGGGGTCCACCATGGCGCCCACCTGTACCCGCACCGGCCCGAGGAGGGGGCCCATGGCGTCCACCAGGCCGCCGCCGATGACGATGACCTCGGGGTCGAGCACGAGCACCACGTTGGCCAGGCCCAGAGCGATCCACCACGCCAACTCGTCGAGCACGGCCACGGCCTCGGCGTCGCCGGCGGCGGCCGCCGTGCTCACGTGCTCGCCGCGCACCGACTCGGGATCGCCCCCAGCCAGCTGTACCACCCTCTGGAGCCGGCCGGCCTGGGCCGCCTCGCGGGCCAGGCGGGCCAGGCCGCTGCCCGAGGCGTAGCGCTCCCAGCAGCCGCGTTTGCCACATGAGCACAGCGGGCCCGACGGGTCCACCACCATGTGTCCGATCTCACCGGCGAAGCCGTGGGCCCCTCGACGGACCTGGCCCCCGCTCACCACTCCCCCTCCGATGCCGGTGCCGAGGGTCACCACCAGCGCCTCCTCCACCCCGGTGGCGGCGCCGTCGTGGCATTCGGCATCCGCCGCGCAGGTGGCGTCGTTCTCGACCACGGTGACCATCCCGAGGTCGCCTGACAGCCGGGCGGCCATGGCCAGCCCGGTGCCGGCGGGCAGGTTGGGGGCGAAGCGCAGCACCCCATCGGCGTCCACCAGCCCCGGCACGCCCACCCCGAGAGCCAGCGCCGGGGCCAGGGCCTCCTCCTCGAGCAGGCCCTGCAGGGTACGGGCCAGCGAGGCGATGGCTCCGAGCAGGGCGGCGGCGTCCTGTTGCGGGGTCGGGACCCGGGCCTCGGCCAGCACAGCGTCGTCCGGCCCGAGGGCCAGGCCGAGCATCTTGGTGCCTCCGACGTCGATGCCCAGGGTCACGGCCCCGGCGTCGCTCACGTCGTCAGCGACGACTCGACCCGCGCTTTGAGCTCCTCGAGCGCCGTGCGCACGATCCGGCTCTGGGCCCGGCGCTTGATGAATCCGGGGAGCGGAACCCGCAGCTCGGCCTCGAGCGAGTACGTGATCTCGGTGCCCCCGTCGTCGGTGGCGGTGAAGCGATAGTCGCCGTCGAGCTTGGAGGTGAGGTCGCCGGCCACCAGCTTCCAGGCCAGACAGGCCGGGGCGGCGCTGTAGTCGTAGGCCAGGGTGTAGCTGGTGCTGCGCCCGAAGGCAGCAGCCCGGAAGGTGACCTCCAGGGGACGGCCTTCGCCGTCGCGGCCGCCCACGATGACCTGCTTGATGTCGGCTGCCCACTCGGGGTAACGCTCGACGTCGCTCACCACGGCGAAGCACAGCTCCGGCGGAGCAGCGACGACCATGTGCTCGGAGGCCTGTTCCGCCACGGTAACGACTCCCTGTCTTGCGGGCTGGATATCAGCCTGTTGCGCCGGTGAGCGCAGCAGCCAGCCTACGTGCGAGGAGGTCATAACCGAAGGACTGCTCGGCCCGGGCCCGCGATGCCGCCCCCATGCGCCGGCGCCGGTCCTCGTCGCCGAGCAGGGCCCTCAGGGCGGCGGCCAGCTCCCCGGCATCGGCCGGCCGGTCCACCACCAGGCCGGTCTCTCCGTGGACCACGGCCTCGTCGGCCCCCCCGCTGCGCCCGGCCACCTGGGGCACGCCGGCAGCGGCCGCCTCCAGGAAGACGATGCCGAACCCCTCCTGTTCGAGGCCCATCCAGCGGTTGCGACAGGCCATGACGAAGACGTCGGCGGCGCCGTAGAGGGCGGGCAGGTCCTCGTCGGCCACCCGGCCGAGCAGGCGTACTGGAGCCCCAGTGGACCGGGCCCGGGCGTCGAGCCGGGCCCGGTCCCGTCCCTCACCCCCGATGACCACGGCCAGGGACGAGAAGGAGGGGGCCAGGGCGGCGGCGGCGTCGATGAGCACGTCCATCCCCTTGCGCGGCACCAGGCGGCTCACGCTAAGCACCACCAGCGCGTCGGCGTCGAGGCCGAAGCGGGCCCGGGCGGCGGCCCGGGCCGGAGCATCGAGGGGGACGAAGCGCGAGGTGTCCACACCGGGGGGGACCTCCACCACCGGGGGCATGGCCGCACCGGCGGCCCGCAGCGCCTCGGCGGCCGGGTAGCCGCCGGCGCTCACGGCGAGTCGCGATCGGCGCAGCACGTGGGCCAGGGCCTGGCGGGTCACCGGAAGGCGGCCAGGCACGGTCACCTCGGCACCGTGGAGGATCACGGCGTAGGGCAGCCCGAAGGCGGGAGCGGCCAGGCCGAGCGGCAGTGCCGGGTCCACCACCACCAGAGCGGCATCCACCTCGGCAGCAGCGCGCCGGACGCGGTGGACGGTGTCGGGAGTGGGCAGCAGGGTGCGGTGCGGCACACGTGTGATGCGGATGCCCGATGCGGCCTGTTCGGCGTCGAAGGCGGCGGCATCGGGATGCGACGACGAGGTGAGCACGGCGTAGGAGTCCGGGGCCAAGCGGCGCCACAGCTCCCACAGGTAGACCTGGATCCCCCCCACCTTGGGCGGGAAGTCGTTGGTGACGAGCAGGTGGGCCCGGGCCGTCACCCCGTGAGGCGCCCGTGGTCCCGGCTGGTGAAGCGCAGCGACGGCACCAGCCCGGCGTGGGCCAGCATGCGCACGGCCCGGGCCTCCTCGGCGTCGATGACCACAGCGTCGTCGGGGTCACGCCCGAGCACGAAGCTGACCAGGCAGTCGTCGCAGGCGTCGCTGTCCTGCAGGCTGCACTCGTCACAGCTGATCGAGATGGTGGGACTGGTCATCAGGCACCCCCTGGTTCGGGCCGGTCATCGGGCATCGACGACAGGGTGCCAGAGGGGTGTAACGGCGGATCGTCGGTGGCCACCAGCTCCACAGCCCGGCCGTGGCCGCACCAGCGGCACGAGACCTCGACCACGTCCTCGGTGAGCACCTGCTCGTCCTCCACGTGCAGCTCGCCCCCCACGCTGTAATGGTGAAAGGCCCGAGTACGCCGGTCGGTGACCACGTCGAAGCGCGTCAGGTTCCCGCACGCGCTGCAGCGGTAACGAGCAGGAGGCATCGACCCACGCTATCCGCGCCTTGTCACACCCCCGTGCGTACCCTGCGGATGATGCTGTCGTCCTTGGCGACGCCGCTGTTCGAGGTGACCTTCGCCGTGCTCGACGTGGAGACGACCGGCGGCTCTCCCGAGACGGCCGCCCTCACCGAGGTCGGTGTGGCCACTTTCCGAGGCGGCCGGCTGCTCGGGTGCTACGAGACGCTGGTGGACCCGTCGCGTCCCATGCCCCCATTTGTGAGCGAGCTGACCGGGATCACCGACGCCATGGTGCGCGGCGCCCCGCCGGTAGCGTCCGTCCTCCCGACACTGGTCGAGTACCTCGGTGAGTCCGTGCTGGTCGGGCACAACGTGGGCTTCGACCTCGGGTTCCTCAATGCAGCGCTGACCGGCTGCCGTTGTCCACCGCTCGGCAACGTGGCCGTCGACACCTTGCCGCTGGCCCGGCGCCTGGTGGGCGACGAGGTGCCCAACTGCACCCTGTCCACCTTGTCGTCGTGGCTGGAGCTCGAGCACCGCCCCGCGCACCGGGCCCTGGCCGACGCCCTGGCCACCGCCGACCTGCTGCACCGCCTGCTCGAACAGGCCGCCGGGTACGGCGTGACCCGGCTCGGGGAGTTGCTCGAGCTCCCCGAGCGCCTACCGGTGCGTCGCCCGGTGCCGGCGTCGTAGTGTCGGCTTCGTGCTGCACGCCTTCGTACTTATCGACGCCGTCCCGTCGCGCATCGCCGGCCTGGCCGAAGAGCTGGCCGACATGAGCGGCGTGACCGAGGTGTTCTCGGTGGCCGGCGGGGTGGCCGACCTAATCGCCATCGTACGGGTGCGCCACCACGACGACCTGGTCGACGTGGTCACGGCCCGCATCGCCGCTTTGGACGGCATCGAGTCGACCACCACGCTGGTGGCCTTCAAGGCCTACAGCCGCCACGACCTCGAGACCATGTGGGACATCGGGCCGGCCTGAGCCCTTGGCATCTCCCCGGCCCGGCCCGGTCTGCTCTGTAGAAAGTCAGCCGGCGGCCTCGTTCGAGACCCGCACCAGATCGTCGAGCACCAGCGCCGCCCGGCCGTCATCGATGGCGGAGCCGGCCTGCTCCACCCCGGCGGCCAGGTCGTCGACCCGCCCGGCCACCACCAGGGCGGCCGCCGCGTTCAGCACCACGATGTCGCGATGGGCGCCCGGTTGGCCGTGCAGGACGCGCCGCACCACTTCGGCGTTCGTGGCCGCATCGCCGCCGCGCAGGTCGTCGAGGGTGGCTCGGGCCAGGCCGAAACTCGTGGCGTCCACCGTGGTGCGCCCGATGACCGGCTCGGTGCTGTCGGGGCCGGTGCTGTGCGCTTCGAGCACCGTGCTCGGCCCGGTGGTCGACAATTCATCAAGGCCGTCGTGGCCGTGGACGACCATGGCCCGTCGCGTGCCGTTGGCCATGAGCACGCCGAGCATCTTCTCGGCCATGGCCGGATCGCTCACCCCCACCACCTGGTGCCGGGCCCGGGCCGGGTTGGCCAGGGGGCCGAGGAAGTTGAACACGGTGGCCACCCCGAGCTCACGACGCACCGGTCCGGCGTAGCGCATGGCCGGATGAAAGCGCGGGGCGAAGCAGAACCCCATACCCACCTCAGCCACGCAGCGGGCCACGCCCTCGGCGCCGAGGTCGATGACCACGCCCAGCGCCTCGAGCACGTCGGCCGAGCCGGCCGCCGAGCTGGCGGCGCGCCCGCCGTGCTTGCACACCCGGGCCCCAGCGCCGGCCACCACCAGGGCGGCCATGGTCGACACATTGATGGAGCGGCTGCGGTCGCCGCCGGTGCCGCAGGTGTCGACCAGGTCGCCGGGGATGGAAAGGGGCTCGGCGTGGGCCAGCATGGCCCGGAGGAAGCCGGACATCTCCTGCACCGTCTCGCCCTTCATGCGCAGAGCGGTAACGAAGGCCCCGATCTGGCCGTCGGTGGCCTCGCCCGACAGCACGGCGGCCAGGGCCTCGGCCGCCTCGTCCCCGCTCAAGTCACCGCCGGCCAGCAACCGCGACAGCACCGCCGGCCACCCGCCCTCGTTCAGTCCCACCACAGGTCCCCGTCGAGCACGCCCTTGGCGATGAGCCCCAGCTGGACCTGGCTCGTACCCTCCACGATGGTGAGCTGCTTGGCGTCGCGATACCACTGCTCGGTGGGGTGGTCCTCCATGTACCCCGCCGCGCCGAGCAACTGCACGGCCAGCCCCGAAGCCCGCACGGCCAGCTCGGTGGCGTGGAACTTGGCCGCCGACAAGTACGGCACCCACTCCTTGGTGAACTTGCCCTGATCGGCCAACCAGGCGGCGCGGTAAGTGAGCAGCCGGGCCGCCTCGATGTCCACCGCGCAACGGGCGATCTCCCACTGGATGCCCTGGAAGTCGGCGATGGTCTTGCCAAAGGCGGTGCGCTGCTTCACGTAGTCGGTGGCGTACATGAGCGCCCCCTCAGCCAGGCCGATACCCCGGGCGGCCACGACTGGGCGCATCGAGTTGAGCCCCAGCATGGCCAGGCGGAAACCGCCCACCTCGCCGATCACGTTCTCGGCCGGCACCCGCACCTCGTGCAGGAGCAGCTCGCCGGTGTCGACGCCCCGCACCCCCATCTTGTGGTCGGTGCGGCCCACCTCCACCCCGGGGAAGGCACGTTCCACGATGAAGGCGGTGACCGAGTCATGCGCCCGGCTGGCCGGATCGCCCGTTTTGGCAAACACGGTGTACCAGTCGGCCTCGCGCACGCCCGACATCCAGCACTTGGTGCCGGTGAGCACCCAGCCGCCGGGGCGATCGAGGTCGGGGGTGGCGCGCGTGCGCATACCCATGACGTCGCTGCCCGCCTGCGGCTCGGACAAACCGAAGGCGGCCCGCTGGGCGCCGGCTGCCAGCGGCGGCAGGTACTTGCGCTTTTGCTCCTCGGAGCCGGCGATCATGACCGGCCCGGTGGGCAGCCGGGTCAACAGCAACATGAGGGCGGCCGTGTTGGAGTACTTGGCCACCTCCTCGATGGCGATGGTAAGGCCCAAGATGCCGGCCCCGCCGCCCCCGTAGGCCTCGGGAATGCACAGGCCGAGCAGGCCGGCGTCCCGGAAAGACTCGAAGACGTCGGTCGGGTACTCGCCGCTGCGGTCGATCTGGCGGGCGCGGGGTTGAACCTTGTCGCGGGCCAGGCGGCGCACCACGTCGCGTAGCTCGGTCAACTCGGGTGAGAGTTCGAAGTCCACCGGGCCACGCTACCGGACGCCCCGCGACGCCTCGCAGGCCCCGGGGCACGACACGGTAGTGTCGGCCCATGTCCATGGCCGCGCCCAGCGCGCCGGGGGCGGCCACCATCGAGGTCCACGACCTGAGCCGCCGCTTCGGCGACCTCGAAGCCGTGCGCGGCGTGACCTTCGACGTGGCGCCCGGAGAGACCTTCGGCTTCCTCGGCCCCAACGGTGCGGGCAAGTCGACCACCATCTCCATGCTCTGCACACTGCTCAATCCGACGGCCGGGCGGGCCACCGTGGCCGGCTTCGACGTGGCCCGCCAGCGAGCCGAGGTGCGCAAGCGCATAGGCCTCGTCTTCCAGGACACCACCCTCGACGACTACCTCACGGCCGAGGAGAACCTGCGCTTCCACGCCGAGCTCTACGGCGTTCCCCGGGCCCAGGCCGCCGAGCGCCTGCGCGACGTCATGGAGATGGTGGGCCTGTGGGATCGGCGCACCGGGCTGGTGCGGACGTTCTCGGGGGGGATGAAGCGCCGGCTCGAGATCGCCCGGGGCTTGTTGCACTCGCCCCGGGTGCTGTTCCTCGACGAGCCCACGGTGGGGCTCGACCCCCAGACCCGGTCCCACATCTGGAGCTACATCAACGACCTGCGCCGGCGCGAGTCCATCACCATGTTCCTCACCACCCACTACATGGACGAGGCCGAGCACTGCGACCGCATCGCCATCATCGACGAGGGGCGCATCGTGGTCATCGACACACCCGAGGCCCTGAAGGCGAGCGTCGGGCGCGACCGCGTGCAGCTGCACACGGCCGACGACCAGGCTGCCATCGTGGCCCTGCGCGACCGCTTCGGGCTGGAGGCGACAGTCAGCGAAGGGGCGGTGACCATGCACGTGGCCGGGGGCGAGCAGTTCGTGCCCAGACTGTTCGCCGAGCTCGAGGTACCCATCTCCTCGGTGAGCATCGCCCGGCCCACCTTGGACGACGTGTTCATGAACTACACGGGCCGTACCATCCGCGATGCGGAAGCCTCGAGTGCAGAACGCATGGCCGGTTCGCCGTGGATGCGCGCCGCGAGGCGGCGATGAGCACCGAACCGCTGGGCACCGGCCCGGTCAGCACCGAACCGCTGAGGACGGCCGCCGCCGGCACCGCCCACCGAGCGACCCCCGCCCCGGTGCGGGTGGCCGGCGGGCGCTGGCGCGACGACGCCCGCGCCGTAAAGGTGGTGTGGCGGCGAGAGCTGATCCGATTCGGCCGCAACCGCCTTCGCATCGTGACCTCGCTCGTGCAGCCGGTCCTCTTCCTCTTCGTGCTGGGCACCGGGCTGTCCTCGCTCGTGTCCAAGGGACTGCCGGCCGGGAGCGGGGTCAATTTCCGGACCTTCATGTTCCCGGGGGTGGTGGCCATGACGGTGCTGTTCACTTCGATATTCTCGGCCGTGTCCATCGTGTGGGACCGCGAGTTCGGTTTCCTGCGCGAGATGCTGGTGGCTCCGGTGCGCCGCGGCGCGCTGGTGGCGGGCAAGTGCGCCGGAGGCGCCACCGTGGCCACCTTGCAGGCCCTCATCATGTTGGCCCTGGCCGGGCTGGTGGGGGTGCCCTACTCCCCGCTGCTGCTGCTCACTCTGGCCGGGGAGATGCTGCTGGCCGCCGTGACGATCACCGCCCTCGGAACCGCCCTGGCCTCGCGTATGGCTCAGGTGGAGTCCTTTCAGGTGGTGATGCAGTTCGTCGTCCTGCCTTTGTTCTTCTTGTCGGGGGCCCTGTTCCCCATCCGGGGGCTGCCGACGTGGCTGAGCATCCTCACCCGCCTGGACCCGCTGGCCTACGTGGTGGACCCCATGCGCAGAGCCGTCTTCGCCCACATGCACACGACGCCGGCCGTGGCCAAGGTCTTCGGGGCCACCATGACCTGGGGCTCGTGGCACGTGCCGGTCAGCCTCGAGCTCGGCCTCACCGCTGCCTTCGGCGCCCTGATGCTGGGCCTGGCCATCGTGGCCTTCTCGCGCACCGACTGACGGCACAGCCGGCCGGGACCTCCGGCCCTGTCGGGGCAGGGTCTCCAGCCTCCACGCTGCAAGGAGGGCCAACGACACAGGAGGAGTGCCCGTGGACCGACCGGCCATCGTCACCGAGGGACTGTCCAAGCGCTACGGAACCGTGGAAGCCCTGGCCGGATTGGACTTGTCGGTGGCGGCCGGCGAGGTGGTCGGGTACCTGGGGCCCAACGGGGCCGGCAAGACCACCACCATCCGGCTGCTGCTCGGGCTCATCCACCCGAGCGCCGGACGAGCCGAGATCTTCGGGCTGGACACCCAACGCCAAGCCGTCGAGGCCACCGGCACCTGGCTTACGTGCCGGGGGAAGCCACCCTGTGGCCCACGCTCACCGGAGCCGAGACGCTGCACGTGCTCGGCCGGGTGCAGGGGAGCGTCGACGCGGCCTATGGCGACGAGTTGGTGGAGCGCTTCGACTTCGATCCGTCGAAGAAGGTGCGCTCCTACTCCAAAGGCAACCGCCAGAAGCTGGTCCTGATCGCCGCCCTCATGACCCGAGCCGAGCTGCTGCTGCTCGACGAACCCACTGCCGGCCTCGACCCCCTGATGGAGCAGGCCTTCCGCGACGCCATCGGCCAGGCGCGCCGGCGGGGCCAGACCGTCTTCCTCTCGTCGCACATCTTGAGCGAGGTGGAAGCTCTGTGCGACCGCATCGGCATCCTGCGCCAGGGACGGCTGGCCGACCTGGGCACCATGGCCCAGCTCCGCCACCTGTCGGCCACCTCGGTGCAGGCCGCTTTCGAAGCAGCGGTGCCCGATGTGTCGGGCGTCCGGGGTGTGAGTGCGGTGCCGGTGGAGGGGAACGTGATGCGCTGCCAGGTACAGGGGTCGATCGAGCCGCTCCTGCAGGCTCTGGCCGGCGCCGGCGTGCACACTCTGCTCAGCCACGAGCCCTCCCTCGAAGAGCTGTTCCTAGCCCACTACGGAGCCGGCGGGACGGCCCGGGAGCTCGCCGCCGTCGGTCCCCGGTGACCGGTAGTCCGTGTTCTTCAGGCTCACCGCCGGCAAGGCGGCGCGCTCAGGTGTGCTGTGGGGTTACATCTTCGGCATCACCGCAGCGGTGTCGGCTCTGTCGTACACCACGACGTAACGCACCACGGCTTCTCGCCTGGCCCTGGTGCGGGCGTTCGGTTCCAATGCCGCCTTTGCCGCCTTGTTCGGGCCGGCGCACGAGCTGCAGAGTGTGGCTGGCTTCACCGCCTACAAGTGCCTGGGGTTTCTGAGCATCGTGGGCGCCGTATGGGGCCTGCTAACGGCCACCCGGCTCCTGCGCGGCGAGGAGGAGGCAGGACGCTTCGAGTTGCTGCTGGCCGGGCCCACCACCGCCCGGCGGGCCACCACCGAGGCCCTCGGCGGCCTCGGGGCCGGTCTAGCCACGATGTTCGCGCTGACAGCGGCCCTGGCCGCGCTGGCCGGTCGGTCATCGAAGATCGACTTCTCGGTGACGTCGGCGCTGTTCTTCGCCCTAGCGCTGGTGGCCAGCGCCGGCGTGTTCCTCGGCGTGGGAGCGGTGACGGCGCAACTGGCTCCCACGCGGCGCCAGGCGGCTGCCTATGCCGGCGTGGTCTTCGGCGTCTGCTACGCGCTGCGCATGGTGGCCGATTCCGGCACCGGCCTCGAATGGATGCGGTGGACGACACCACTCGGATGGGTGGAGCAACTGCAACCATTGACCAGGTCCGACGCCGTGGCCCTGGTGCCGCTCGCCGCGTTGGTGGCCGGGCTCAACGTCGTGGCCCCAGCGCTGTGCGTGCTCGGGCTCGGGGCTCTCGTCCTCGGCCTGTGGCCCAGGGCGGCGGGGGCCGCCCCCTTCGTCCTGGTGGGCTGGTCGATCTTCGTCGACCTCGTGGGCGGCCTGGCCCACATGAGCCACTGGCTGCTCGACACCTCGCTGTTCCACCAGATGGCAGCGGCGCCGGCCGCCGCTGCGGACTGGGCCAGCGCCGGCGCCATGGCCGGAGTGGGCGTGGTGGCCGCCGTCCTCGGTCTGGTGGCCTTCGACCGGCGCGACCTGCAAGTGCGCTGAAGGGTCGCCGGCCCGGTCAGTGTCCCTCGTAGACCAGCGCCCTCCACTTCCCGGTCAGGGCGATGGTGCTCAACACGGTGCCCGCTTCGAGGAGCCAGCGCAGCTGTTCAGCGTGCGCTGTGCCCGGCGGGGTCAGCACCACCAGGCCTCGCCGAGGATGGTCCTGGACCCAGCGCCAGCCCTCGGGAAGCGCCACCCCGAGCGATGCCAGTCGGGCCACCACCTTGGTGCCGGTGGCATGCTGGACCCCGACCGAGTCGGGCTCGACACCGTGGCGGCCGTGGCGGCCGCACACCCAGGTGCACACCGGCACCTCGTGCACAGCGGTGGAGAACAACGCTCCCAGGGCGCCCTGGGCAGCGGGCTCGTCGTCCTCGGCGATGCCCGGCTGCAGGTTGACCCAGCCACGGCCAGCCGCCCCCAGCCGCTCGATGTGCGACAGCACCTGGCCGCTGTCGGCGGTGACGAACTCGAACTCCTCCGACGGTCCGGCCATGGCCTTCGGGTCAATCCGCCGGCCGCATCGGCTCCCCGTCGAAGCGGTCGACGGTGGTGAACTCCTCCACGGGTTGGCGCCGGAGACGGCCGGGTTGGTGCACGGGACGACCGAGGGCTATCACGGCGGCCACGGCGAACTCGTCGGGCACCCCGAGCCTCCGACGCACGGCGTCCTCGCCCCGGGTGGCCATGGTGGTCATCACGCCGCCGAGTCCTTCGGCGCGCGCGGCGAGCAGGATGCTCCAGGCGAAGGGATAGACCGACGCTCCTCCCACCAACGTGTAGCGGTCAAGATCACGATCCACCGCCGCCAGGCGCCGGAGGTCGGCCAGCAGCACCAGCAGTACCGGCACCTCGTCCAAGTGCTCGGCGAAGCCCCCCGGTCCGGCGGCGGCCGCCGCAGCCATGGCCGGCGCTTCGGCCAGGGCCCGGCGCTCGGCCTCGAGGTCGGTCACCGGCGCCCACGGGGTGAGCCCGGCCGCCGACATGGCCAGGTAGGGGTACCACCCCTGCAGGTACACGTCGCGCAGGGCCCGGCGGGTGGCGCCGTCGCGCACCAGGATCACCCTCCAGGCCTGGCGGTTGCCACCGTTGGGGGCGAACCGGGCCGTGTCGAGCAACCGGTAGACGACCTCGTCGGGAACGGACGTGGGCTCGAACTGGCGCGCCGCCCCGGTGCTGCGCAGGGTGTCGACCAGGTCCACGGAGGCCGACGCTAATGGCGGGACAAGTCCACCGCGCTGTGGCGAGTCACGGGCTCATCTCCTCGGGCTCGCGGCCTTTGGTCTCGGGCACCAGCCAGAACAGCCCGGTGGCCGCCAGCATGGGCACGAAGGTCACCAGCCCCCCAACGGCGAAGCGGTTGCCCACGTCGGCCACGGCGCCGAACAGCAGCAGCCCGAGCACGGCTCCGATCACCCCGGCAGCCACGTTCCACCCGGCCACCGAGGCGCGCACCGAGGTGGGGAACAGCTCGTTGGCCAAGGCGCCGGCCGCCGGGGCGAAGCACCCTCCAGACAAGGCGGCCAGCTCGTAGCCGCAGTAGAGGGCGGCGTGGGGCCCGCTGTAGGTGATGGCGGCGGCCACGGCCATGCCGGCCATGGCCATGGCGCCGGTGGGGCGCCGACCCAAATGATCGGCCAGGTACCGACCGAGCAGCAGCCCGACCAGGCCCACGGGGCCGGCCACCACCACCATGACGGCGGTGGCCGCCCCCGACAACTTGAGGACGTTCTGGGCGTACACGAAGACGAAGCTGTTGGCCGGGCCGGCGATGACCGACACGCAGAATGCGAGCGAGGACACCACGAGCAGGCGGCGGCGGAACCGCTGGCTCACCGCCCCGAAGACGGGCATGGGGTGGTCGAGCTCGGCCGCCGCGATGGCGAAGCGCTCAGACTCGACCACGTGGCGGCGCACCAGGGCCACGCCGATGAGCGGTAGCAGGGCCAGGGCGAAGATGCCGCGGAACCCGAGGACGCCGGCGGCCAGGCCGTGCAGCACGGCGGTCAGCCCGGAGCCCAGCGCGTAGCCGGCGGCGATGAGGCCGATGGCCTTGGCCCGGTCGTGGCTGGCGGTCTCCTCGGCCGCCCCCACCTGAGCCAGAGCGCTGGTGGCCGACAACAGCGGCCGGCCCAGGGCGAAGATGGCCACGAACCACCAGTAGCCGGGGCTGGTGGCGGCCACCACCGTGAGCACCAGCCCTAAGGAACAGGTGAGCAGGAGCATGGTGCGCCGGCCCAGGCGGTCGGCCAGGCCGGCCAGGGGCAGGCCGCCGAGCGAGGCCAGGCGCAGCACGGCCAGGCCGACTCCGAGTTCGGTGCCCGACAAGCCGGCCCGATCGGCGATGGAGTTCCCCGAGGTGGCGTGGCCGAAGGCTTTGGCCACGTCCCCCAGCGCCGACACGGCGCCGAATTGTCCGAAGCCCGAGGCCATGGCCAGCAGGGCCAGGCTCAGCACGGCAGGGTCGAGCCAGCCGCGCAACTCGATACCGACGATGCGCGGGCCCGGTTCGCTCATGGCTGGCCGAGTCACCTCCTCGCCGTCAGGCTCGCGCCCGGTGGCCAGGAGTGGGGTGACCCCCTGTCGTCAGGCCGACTTGCGGCGTTGGCGAAGGATCCGACGACGCTCGCGCTCGGTGGCCCCACCCCAGACGCCCTCGCGCTCGCGGTGAGCCAGGGCGTGCTCGAGGCAGGCCTGGCGGACCGGGCACATCGAGCACAGCGCCTTGGCCTCCTCGGCGTCCTCGTCGGACACCGGGTAGAAGACCTCGGGGTCGATGCCCCGGCAGGCGGCTCGCTTGCGCCATGTGGCGGTCGAATGGGCGGTCATCGGAGTCACATCCCTCGGATCAGTGCGGTGTGTCGTCTCGTCAGTGCGTGGGTCTGTTCGGGTCCAACTGTGCTATGGCCCGCCGAAATTGCCCGTGACCAGGGACAATGATCCCCGGGTAGGGAATACAGCGGAACAGCCAGTATGGCCCAGCCGCACCGGGGTTGTCCAGATCCCCCCTGGTCAGGGGCGCAAGTCGCCGAGCAGCTCGGCCCTGGTGGGCGAGGTCAGGACGGTGGTCTCCCGGTAGGACGGGTGGGCCACGGCCAGCGTCACCCGCTCGTCGGCGAAACGCTGCACCTGCGCCGGGGTCAGCACGAAGCGGATGTAATGCACCGACGAGGTGACGTCGGCCCGGGTCAGTTGCTCCTCGTGCGCCTGCTCGGGGATGCATGACACCACGTCGGTGGCGCTGTTGCTGCGTTCCTCGCCGTCGCCCAGGTGCAGCTCCACGGCCCGCTCGATGCCCACCAGCTTGGGCAGCCACTGGCGCAGCGACGGCTCGTCGGTCAACTCGACGAACAACGTGGCCGACAGTTCGCCCGGGCCAGGAATCAGCGGGTTGTACACGTCGAGCTCTCCTTGGATCTGCTCGTCGCTCACCATGCGCTCCACGCGCGCCATCTCCTGGACCTGGAAGCGGATGGTGTCGCGGTTCTCGAAGAGGAGGGTGACGAAAGGCCCCACCGCCACGCGCCGGCGGGCTTTGAGCTCGATGATGCGGCGGCGGAACTCGTCGCGACTTCGCTCGTACTGGCGGATGTCCTCGATGTCCTCGAGGCGCAAGGCGCGCTGGGAGGGTTGGGTCATGGGTGGGCTCCTTCGGATGTACACGATGGGCCGGCCCCGAACGGGGCCGGCCCATCGGACTCCACGCCGGCGACCGGCGCCGGCCGGATGGATCAGGACACGGACTTGAGACCCTCGGCGAAGCGTCCGGCGTGGCTCTTCTCGGCCCGGGCCAGGGTCTCGAGCCACTCGGCCACCTCGGTCAGGCCCTCTTCGCGCGCCGTCTTGGCGAAGCCCGGGTACATCTCGGTGTATTCGTAAGTCTCGCCCTCGATGGCCGACTTCAAGTTGTCGGTGGTAGCGCCCACCGGCACGCCGGTGACGGGATCACCGATCTCGCGCAGGAAGTCGAAGTGCCCGAAGGCATGTCCCGTCTCCCCTTCGGCCACCGAGCGGAACAGCGCGGCGATGTCGGGGTAGCCCTCCACGTCCGCCTTCTGGGCGAAGTACAGGTAGCGACGGTTGGCCTGGCTCTCGCCGGCGAACGCCTCCTTCAGATTGCTCTCGGTCTTGGAACCTTTCAGCTGCGCCACGATGCTTCCTTCCTCTTCTTGTCGTCGGTTTTCCTGACTTTGCTACGGCAGGTCTCGCACAGGCCCCGGAAGACCACTTCGGCGCCGCCCACCTCGAATCCCTCGTCGGCGCCCGGGGGTACCGTCACGGTGCTGAAGTCGACGTGCAGGTCACGCACTTTGCCGCACCGCTTGCACACCAGGTGATGGTGGGGATCTTCGACGTTGGGGTCGAAACGGGTGGTGCCGGTGCCGAGATCGAGCGGTGCCAACTCGCCGAGGGCGGCCAACTCGTGCAACGTCTGGTAGACGGTCTTGAGCGAAATCGTCTCCATGTCGGCCCGGGCCGCCGCGTACACCGACTCCGCCGTCGGATGGGTCACATCCCCGTGGAGGACCCGGAAGATGCACTGGCGCTGAGGGGTGACCTTGCGGCCCTCGCTGCGAAACAGCCTGGTGAGCTCGTCGGGGGACCGCATGACGGATACCACTGTATCACCAATGATTGTTGATTGACATTGGATGTCGAGAAGGGCTGGCCCATAGATGGTCAACCCTGTCCGGGCCCGACGAGTAGCCCGACACCGCGCGCGAATGCACCGGTGGCCCGAGCAGCAACCTCGACGATGCACCGTGCGACGACACCGATGACCGGATCGGGCAGCAACCGAGAACGGGGCCAGGGACTGCTGGTAGTGCCACATCGGCCACTCGCCTGGCCCACATCGAGTCTCCGGCACCTGTGGCAGGCTCTGCGGATGCCGAGCCCCGAGGCACCCGCTTCGTTCGACCGGGCCCGCTCCCTGCAGCGCATGGCCAGCGAGACCTTCGACGTGCTCGTCATCGGGGGTGGCATCACCGGTGCCGGTGTGGCCCTCGATGCCGCCTCGAGAGGTCTGCGAACGGCGCTGGTCGAGCGCCACGACTTCGCCTCGGGAACGTCATCCAAGTCCTCCAAGATGATCCACGGGGGACTGCGCTACCTGCAGCAGCGCGAGTTCCGCCTCGTCTACGAGTCGCTGCACGAGCGTCAGCGGCTGATCGGCAACGCCCCACACCTGGTATCGCCGCTGGCGTTCCTCATCCCGCTCTTCGGCCGCAACGGCGTGGTCTCCAAGCAGGTGGCACGGGCCTACTCGAGCGCCCTGTGGCTCTATGACGCCACGGGCGGGATTCGCATCGGCAAACGCCACAAGCGCATAAGCAAGGCCGAGACCATGGAACACCTCCCCACCTTGCGCACCGACGCGCTGGTGGCGGGTTTCCTCTACTACGACGCCCGGGCCGACGACGCTCGGCTGACTTTGACCCTGGCCCGCACGGCCGCACTGGACCACGGGGCCGTGGTGGCCAACTACGCCGAGGTGACCGGGCTCATCCACGACGCCGGCGGCACCGTGGCCGGGGCCAAAGTGCGCACTGCCGTGCCCGTGCCCGGAGCCGATGCTGGCGCTGAGGTAGAAGTCCGCGCCACGGTGGTGGTGAACGCCACCGGGGTGTGGGCCGACGAGGTCAGAGCCCTCGAAGAAGGAGCCCATCCCCACTCCATCCGTCCGGCCAAGGGCATCCACGTGACCGTTGCGCGGTCCAAGCTGCCGGCCGACATAGCGGCGGTGATCCCGGTGCCGAAGGACAGGCGATCGATCTTCGTGGTCCCCTGGGCCGACGGGGACGACGTCTACCTGGGAACGACCGACACCGACTGGGACGGCGGGCTCGACGATCCGGCTTGTCTGCCCGAGGACGTGGACTACGTGCTCGAGGCGGCCAACGGCGTCGTCACCGAAAAGCTCACCCGCGAGGACGTCACCGGGGTGTGGGCCGGGCTGCGCCCACTGCTCGCCCCGCCCGGGGGGCGCCACGTGAGCGAGCGCACGGCCGACATGTCCAGACGCCACACCGTGCGCGTCTCGGACGGCGGCATGGTCACAGTGACCGGCGGGAAGCTGACCACCTACCGGCGCATGGCCGAGGACACCGTCGATGCCGTGGTGCACCGCCTGGGCTCAAAGGCCCCGGTCGGGGCCAGGCGCTCCCGGACCGCCCATCTACCCCTGCGCGGCGCGGCGGGCCTGGACCAGGTCCGATCCGCCGGGGCGGCAGCCGGCCTCGGGGTGGCCGACGACGTCCTGGCCGCCTTAGCCGGTCGCCACGGGGGCGAAGCACCCGACGTGCTGCGCATGGCGTCGGGCCGACCCGAGCTCTTGGAACCTCTTGTGCCCGGGCTGCCGTACCTGCGCGTGGAAGCACTGTGGGCGGTGCACCAGGAGATGGCCCTCACCCTCGACGACGTGCTGGCCCGCAGGACCCGCGCCGTACTGCGCCGGGCCCGGCCCTGCGCCGACGAAGCGGCCGCCGTGGCCGCTCTGCTGGCACCGGCGTGGGGCCGCAACGCCGGGGCGGCCGACGAGGAAGCCGAGGCCTTCGCCCGTCGCACCCTGGCCGAACTGGCCCGAGCCGGCCTCGAGCCCACCCGCCCGGAGCCGGCGTCTTGACCACCTCGACGAACCCGAGCGAGCCCACGCCGGTCACTGAGGTGGACGCCGCGCCGTCCGAAGTCGGCGAGCGCCTCGAAGGCCCGCGGGTGCCTGTGGACGACCGCCTGCTCGAACGCCTGCGATCGGTGTGCGCCGAGGTCACCGCCGACGACAGCGCCAGGGTGGAGGCGGGGCGCGACTGGTGGCCCCTGGCTATCCGGTGGGCCATGGGTGGCACGGTGCCGGCCCTGCCGGCGGTGGTGGCCCGACCCGGCGACGCCGCCCAGGTGGCAGCGGTGCTTGCCGCCTGCCACGAGGGACGGGTCCCGGTCACGGCCATGGCCGGACGCTCGGGCGTGTGCGGCTCGAGCGTCCCCGCCTTCGGCGGTGTGGCGCTCGACATGTGCGCCCTGGCCGGCGTGGAGGCGGTGGACAACGAGTCGCTGCTCGTCGATGTGCGGCCCGGCACTTTCGGGCCCGACCTGGAGCACACTCTGCAGGGCCAAGGAGTGACCGTGGGCCACTGGCCGCAGTCCATGGACCTGTCCACCGTGGGGGGATGGCTGGCCTGTCGGGGGGCAGGGCAGTACTCGACGCGCTACGGGAAGATCGAGGACATGGTGGCGGGCCTCGAGGTGGCCCTGGCCGACGGCCGGGTCATCCGCACCGGCGGGGTGGGCCCCAGATCGGCCACGGGGCCCGACCTGACGCAGCTGTTCGTCGGCTCCGAGGGCGTGCTCGGGGTCATCACCCGGGCCGTGCTGAAGCTGCATCCCCTGGCCCCGTCCCAGGGCCGGGGGGCATGGTCGTTCTCGAGCTTCGGTGCCGGGCTCGAGGCCTGTCGGCGCATCCTGCGCCGGGGGGCCACGCCGGCCGTGCTGCGCCTGTACGACGAGGTCGAGTCGGCGCGCAACTTCGACGTATCCGAGGGCCACGCCCTGATCGTCCTGGACGAAGCCGACCCCGGCCTGCTCGATGCCACCATGGCCGTGGTAGACGCCGAGTGTGGCCGGGCCGGGGCTTCGGCGCTCGACGATGCGCTGGTCGGGCGGTGGCTCGGTCACCGCAACGACGTGTCGGCCCTGGCCCCGCTGTACAGGGCCGGCATCGTGGTCGACACCATAGAGATCGCCGCCCCGTGGTCACGCTTGACCGCCCTGTACGAACGGTGCGTGGGGGCGCTGCGCGCCGTGCCCGGGACGCTGGCCGCCTCGGCCCACCAGTCCCATGCCTATGGCGACGGGGCTTGTCTGTACTTCACCTTCGCTGGGCAGCCCACCAACGGGGACATCGACGACGCCTGGGCCGAGCGCTACTACGACACGGCCTGGTCGACCGTGATGGAGGCCGTCATCGAGGGGGGCGGGACCATCAGCCACCACCATGGCGTGGGCGTGAACCGGGCCCGATTCATGGCTGCGGCGCTCGGTGAAGGGCTCGAGGTGCTGCGCTCGGTCAAAGAGGCACTCGACCCCCGGGGCATCTTGAACCCGGGCAAGCTGGGCCTGCCCTCGCCGTTCGGGGAGCTCGGCTGGCCGTGAGCGTGCTCGTCGTGGACGTCGGCACCTCTGGGGTGCGCGCCGCCGTGGTGGGCGACGATGCCCGGGTGGGCGACGTGCACTACAGGGAGGTCCTCCCGAGCTCACCCGCTCCCGGGTTCGTGGAGTTCGACCCGACAGCCATGGCCGCGGCCGTACTAGAGGTGGCCCGGCGGGCGCTGGCCGACGGCGGCCCGGTGGCCGGTGTGGGCATCACCAACCAGCGGGCCTCCACCGTGGTGTGGGACCGGTCGAGCGGGGTCCCGGTGGGCCCCGGCCTGGGCTGGCAGGACCTGCGCACCGTCGGCACCTGCCTGGCTCTGCGCGACCAAGGCATCCGGGTGGCGCCCAACGAGTCGGCCACCAAGGTGGCCATGCTGCTCGACCTGGCTGATCCCGGTCGTAGCGGCGACCTGTGCGTGGGCACGGTGGACAGCTGGGTGGCGTGGACGCTGTCGGAGGGAGCGCTGCACGTGACCGACCAGACCAACGCCGGTGTCACCGGGCTGCTGCGCCCTGACGGTCTCGAATGGGACCAGGCCATGCTCGACGCCTTGCGCATCCCGAGGTCGGTGTTGCCGTCCGTGGTGGACTCGACCGGCATGGTCGGCGAGGCCACGGCGCTGCCCGGAGCCCCGCCCATCTGCGGCATGGCCGGGGACCAACAGGCGTCGCTGGTAGGACAGAGCTGCACTCGGCCGGGCCTGGCCAAGGCCACCTTCGGCACCGGGGGCATGCTCGACATCTGCGTCGGTGCCGAGCGACCACGCTTCGACCGCCGTGGCGGGGCCGGGACCTTCCCCATCGCCGCCTGGCGGCGCCAGGGCCGGATCACGTGGGGTGTCGAGGCCATCATGCTGTCAGCCGGCACCTGCGTCGAATGGCTCCGCGACGACCTCGGCATTATCGCCAGCGCGGCGGAGTCCGACGCACTGGCCGCCTCGTGCCCCGATACCGGTGACGTGTGGTTCGTGCCCGCCCTGCTCGGCCTAGGCACCCCGGTGTGGGACTTCGGGGCGCGCGGCACCTTCGTGGGCATCACCCGCGGCACCGGTCGTGCCCACATGACACGGGCCGTCCTCGAGGGCATCGCCCAGCGCGGGGCCGATCTGGTCGAGGCGGCCGAGGCCGACACCGGACTCACGGTGGGTGCCCTGCGGGTAGATGGCGGCATGTCGGCCAACGCCACCTTCGTCCAAGCCCTGGCCGACGCCGTGGGACGACCGGTCGAGGTGTCGCCGGTGGTGGAAGCGACCACCCTGGGCGCCGCCTATCTGGCCGGCATGGCGCTCGGGACCTACGGCGACGAAGAGGACGTGGCCCGGGCCTGGGCGCCGGCCCGTGTGGTGGAGCCGTCGGACGGCGAGGCCCGGCGGGCTGCTCACCGGGCCCGCTGGCTCGAGGCCCGGGATCGGTCGCTGCGCACGGTGCCCGAGCTCTCGGCCCTCGATTTCTGAGGATTTCCCCTACTCAGGCGGGCTGGTGCGCCAGGGCGGCGCCGTAGCTGGCCCCGTCCTCGAGAAGTGACCGGTATCCCATGAGCTGACGGGGCCGACCGAAGCCGAGGACTGCGCCGAGACGGCCGCCGTGGCCATACAGAGCGACGAATCGGCCGGCGTCGAGCGACCCGTCCACCACGGTCACCTCGTCGTCGGGGTGGGGATGGCCGAGAACCTGGATCTTCATGTCGTACTGGTCGGACCAGAAATAGGGCACCGCTCGGTAGGCAAAGGCGCCCTGGCGCCCGGCCAGGAGGCTGCGCGCCGCGTGGGCCCCCTGCTCGGCGGCGTTGGTCCAGTGCTCGATGCGAAGGTCGGTGCCGAGGCTTTCGTCGTGCCACCGGGCCACGTCCCCGGCCACCACCACCGAAGGGGCGGCGTGGAGGGTGGCGTCGGCCACCACACCGTCAGATACCTCCAGGCCCGACCCGTCCAGCCACCCGGTGGCGGGTGTCACGCCGATGCCCACCACCACCACGTCGGCTGGGACCACGGTGGCATCGGACAGCTCCACGGCCACGGCCCGCCGCTGGGAGCCCTCGCCCTCGGCCAGCAACCGGGCCACACCGGTACCGAGGCGCAGGTCGACACCATGACCTCTGTGCAGAGCGGCACAGGCCGCCCCCATCTCCTCACCGAGTACCCGGGCCAGGGGAACGGTCAGTGCCTCGATCACGGTGACAGCCGCACCACGGCCCGAGCAGGTGGCGGCCACCTCGGCTCCGATGAAGCCCGCCCCCACCACCACCAGCCGGGTCCCGGGTGTGCTGGTGGCGTCGGACAGGGCTTGGCAGTCCTCCAGGGTGCGCAATGTGTGCACGTTGGCCAGCTCTTCGGTGTCGGGCAGTGGGCGTGGCGTGGAGCCGGTGGCGATGACGAGGCCGTCGAAGCGCACCGTCGTGTCGTCATCGAGCTCGAGCGCGCCGGCGGAAACGTCGAGGGCCGTGGCCCGGCGCCCCAGGCGCAGGTCGAGGCTCAGGGCCGACAGCTTCTCGGGTGGGCGCAGCACCACGCGTTCGATGCCCCACGTGCCGGCCAACAACTGCTTGGAGAGAGGTGGCCGGTCATAGGGCACGTGTGGTTCGGCTCCCACCATGACGATGGGCCCGCTGTGTCCTTCGGCCCGCAGCGACTCGGCGGCGCGCAAGCCGGCCAAGGAGGCGCCGACGATGGCGACGGTGGCCTGGGGGTCGAGCGGCACGTGGAAAGACGTTCGGCTCAACCGCCGAACATCGTCATCCACTGTTCGGGGCTGCGCAGCCGGAAGACGTAGTTCCGGCTCCTGGTCTGGCCCAGGCTGGCCGACGCCTCGGGCGAGTACAGATGGCCCGGGTAGAGAACGGTTTCGTCGCCGAATCGCGCCAGGCGGGTGGTAAGCGACTCGTACATCTGCTCGGGATCCCCACCGGGCAAGTCGGTGCGTCCGCAGCCGTCGAGGAACAAGGTGTCGCCCGACACCAGTCGCCCTTCGACGAAGAAGCATTGACTGCCAGGGGTGTGCCCCGGCGTGTGCACCAACTCGATGTCGACGTCGCCCACCGTGACCACGTCGCCGCTGTCGTGCTGGGTGAGGTCGTCCTCACCGATCCCGGTGGAGCGCAGGACCCACGGGGCCTCGTGGCGCTGGACGTGGATGGGAACGCTCTGGCGCTCGAGGAGGTCGGTCACCCCCTGGATGGGATAGCCCATCAGGGAGCCCCCCACATGGTCGGCGTGGTAGTGGGTGGCCAGGACGCCGACGCATCGCATCCCGTCGGCAGCCAGGATCCCGAGCAGCGCGTCCACGTCGTAGGCGGGGTCCACCATGACCGCCTCACCTCGTTGGCGGTCGCCGACCAGGTAGGTGAAGTTGACCATCTGCCCGGCCACCGCGTCCTCGGTGGCGAAGTCGCGCCCCGAGAGCAGCTGGCGGAAGTAGAAGCGCGACTCGTCTCCCATGACTCGATGAAGGGTAGTGGCTGCCGGCGCTTGACCCGCTCTCAGCGGTACACCTTGCGGGCGAACAGGGCGTGGGGGCCCCGGACCCGGTCGAGAAAGACCAATCCGTCGAGGTGGTCGAGCTCGTGCTGCACGGCTCGGGCCTCGAAGGCGTCCACCTCGAGGCGCACTGCTTCGCCGAGCAATCCGGTGCCGGCCACCACCAGGCTGGTGGGCCGGGCCACGTCTCCGGTCAGGTCGGGCACGCTCATGCATCCCTCGCGGCCGAGCTCGACCTCGCCGGCCGAGAGGACCACGGGATCGAAGAGCACGAAGAGGCCGTGGCACGAACGGGCTTTGCGGTGCCCGGTCACGTCCACGGCGAAGGCCCGGCGGCCCACCCCGATCTGAGGGGCAGCCAGGCCCACGCAAGCCGGCGACGCCCGCATGGTGTCGACCAGATCCCGCCCAAGGGCGGCGGCTTCGTCGTCGACAGGGCCGATGGCCGTCGATGGGGTGGTGAGGACGGGGTGGGGCAGGCGCAGGACGGGACGGGCGGCCACAGGGTGAGAAGGCGACGCCGGGGCGGGGTCCGGCGCCTACAGCGTGTCGGCGTCGTCGGGGCGCACCGAGCAGTGCACGCCGAGGGCTTCGGCGGAGGCGCGCACACGCTCAGCAGCTGCCTCAGGGTCGGGGTGTCCCGGCAATGTGACCCTGAGGGTCATTACGTACATGGGCGCCTCGGGGGCTCCCACCAGGTGGGTTGAGAGATCGACCACGTTGCCGCCGGCGTCGGCCAGGGCCGAGGTGACACCGTGCACGATGCCGGTCCGATCGGCGCCGTGGACGGCGATGGTCCACGGTGTGCCGCCGTCCCCTTCGACGGAGGCGGCGGAAGAGACGTTCTGGTCGTCGAGAGCCCGGACCGTCACCACCAGGTCGAACCGGTCGGCGGCCGGCACCAGGGCGCCCTCGAGCATCGAAGTGGTGACGTGAGGGGCCGTCTCCACCACGAGCAGGATGGCGAACTGCCCCTGGAGGAACGTCATGGTGGAGTCCTCGAGGTTGCCCCCCAACCCGGCCAGGGCGCCACTGACGGCGGCCACGATCCCGGGTCGATCGACCCCCACGGCACTGAGCGAGAAGCGCGGCACGGAGCTACGACCTTAGTGGTGGGTCCGGTCGGACCAGGGAATACCGTGGCGGCGCCGACGGCCCGGTGGTGGCGGCGGGCCGGTAGCCTCTTTCGGGTGAGCCGAATGGCCCTGCCCCAGCGAGGCTCATCAGTCGAGGATGGTCCCATGCCCTGTGTGGCCGGACCGGTGGAGACGAGGGCAGCGAGGAAGTCTGCGCTCGAACCAGGGCCGGATCACGTCGACGTGCTGGTGGTCGACGACGACGAGGCAGTCCGCTCGTCGGCAGCCGAGATCCTCCGGTTGTCGGGCTACGTCACGGCCGAAGCCGAAGACGGCGTGGTGGCCCGCCAGTTCCTGGAGGAGACGGACGTGGGCGTCATGCTCCTCGACATCCGCATGCCCCGGCTCGACGGCCTCGGCCTGCTCGAGATCCTCGACGCTCCCCCGCCGGTCATCTTGATCTCGGCCTTCTCGGGGACCGAGCAGTCGCGGGCCAATCCCAAGGTCCGCCGGTACCTGCGCAAACCGCTGCACCCCGAGGCCTTGCTCGAGGCGGTGGCCGACGCACTGGGCCGAGGAGCACCCTGACCCTCTACAGTGGCGCCGCCGTCACCGGTTAGAGGGGGAGATCGATGGAGGGGCGCCACACCGTCGCCGGCATGTTGCGGGCCAATGCCGAGACCTTCGGCGACCGGCCCATGTTCAAGTCGGAGGGCCGAGTCGTGACGTGGGGCGTGCACTACCGTCGCGCTCGGCTCGTCTCGCAAGCCCTCGCCGCTGAAGGCACTGGTCTGGGAGGTCGCGTTGCCTTCCTCGACCGCAACAGTGTCGAGTACTTCGAGATCCTCTTTGGTGGCGCCTGTCTGGGTGCCGTCAACGTGGCCGTGAACTGGCGGCTGTCGCCGCCGGAGATGGGCGCCATCATCGACGACGCCCGGGCCGAGGTGCTCGTCATCCACCCCGGGTTGGTGCCGTGCCTCGAGGCCATGTCCAGTGACCTGCCCACGGTGCGCCGAATCGTGGTGATCGGCAGTCAGCCGGTGGGCGGCGACGCACGGAGCGTCGGCTACGACGACTGGCTGGGCGGCCACGAGCCCAACGACCCCGGGTACCTCGGGGGGCCCGATGACGTGTCCTTGCAGCTCTATACGTCGGGGACCACAGGGCTTCCCAAAGGGGTGATGCTGGCCAACCGCAACATCGAGGTGATCCTGTCGCAGGCCGCCAAAGAGGCCTTCCGCATCGACGAATCAGCTGTGAGCCTGGTAGCCATGCCGCTGTTCCATATCGGCGGGTCAGGATGGGCGCTGGCCGGGATGTCACGCGGGGGCACGTCGGTGATCCTGCGCGAAATGGACCCGGTCGAATTGGTCCGACTGGTGACGACCGAGCGGGTGACGCATGCCTTTCTTGTCCCGGCCGTGCTCATGGCTCTGTTGGCCGTCCCCGGGATCGAGGCCGCCGACCTGTCGAGCCTCGAGACCATCTTCTACGGCGCCTCCCCCATCGCCGAGGAGGTCCTGGTGCGGTGCCTCGAGGTGATCGGCTGCCACTTCGCCCAGGTGTACGGCATGACCGAGACGTCGGGCGCCATCGTCTTGCTGGAGGCAGCTGACCATGACCCAGGCGGCTCTCGCCAGCACCTGCTTCGGGCAGCGGGCAAGCCCATGCGGGGAGTGGAGTTGCGGATCGTGGATCCCGACGGTGGCGGCGACTCGCCGAAAGGAACGGTGGGTGAGGTGTGGACGCGCTCGGCGTACAACATGCTCGGGTATTGGGACAAGCCGCAGGAGACGGCGGCCACCTTGCGCACGGACGGCTGGCTGCGCACCGGTGACGCCGGCTACCTCGACGAGGACGGCTATCTGTTCCTGCACGACCGCATCAAGGACATGATTGTGTCGGGCGCCGAAAACATCTACCCGGCTGAGGTCGAGAATGTCCTGCTGGCGCACCCGGCCATCGTCGATGCGGCGGTTATCGGCGTCCCTGACGAAAAGTGGGGCGAGACGGTGAAGGCCCTCGTCGTCGGACGCCCGGGGACCGACGTGGCGCCGCACGAGGTCATCGAGTTCTGCCGCGCCCATTTGGCCCACTACAAGTGCCCGACGTCGGTGGACGTGGTGGCCACCTTGCCGCGCAACCCTTCGGGCAAGATCTTGAAGCGCGAGTTGCGCGACCCCTACTGGCAGGGCCGGGAACGCCGCATCCACTGACGGCGACGGCAGTGGCCCGGTGGCCACCACTCAGAAGAGCGCCTGGCCCGTGTCGTCGCCTGCGTCCTCCGCCGAGTTCTCGTCCTCGGTCACATCCCAAGCCTCACGGCCTGCTTCGAGTTGGTCCTCTGGGGGCTCCAGGGCCGGGTCGTCGGTCGCCGCCAATCCCTCATCGGCTGGCTCCCCAGTCAGGGTGCGCCGAGCCGCACCCTCCAACCGAGGCACCAACTCCTCGACCTGCGCGCGGGTCTGGCGGATCCGTCGATCTAGCTCGTCGACGATGGCGGTGGCGCGCTCGAGGCGATGCACAAGCTGGTCCACATCCACCTCGCGTTGTTCGAAGAACTCGACGATGCCATCGAGCTCGTGGCTGGCCTCGGTGTAGCTCAGCTCGGCCACGGGCTTCGGAGCCGGCAAGTCGGCGGTCATGATGGTGCTCCTTTACGCCCTCGGGCGCTGGCGGATGTTGTCGACGGTCGAGTGGGCGTCTCCGTCGGCGAACCGGGTGACGAGGTGGCGGCCCGGGCTGAGGGAGCCGGCCGAGCGGACGATGCGGCCCTGGTCGTCCATGGTCAAGGTGTAGCCCCGCTCGAGCTGGCGCTCGACGTCGTAGGCGGCGAGGAGGCGGCGCCAGGAAGCCGAGCGTTCGCTCTGGCGGTCGAGCACGGCCATCGCCCGCGGTCCAAGGTGGGCCGAGCGGCGTTCGAGTGAGAGTAGCGACGACTCGACTTGGCGGCCGGCCCGGGCGGCTACCCGGGTGGCCCGGGAGCCCAGATGCTCCCGATGGTGGCGCAGCTGGCTGCGGGTGGCCCTACTGAGGCGATGGCGGATGGCGGCGTCGCGCACCTGGGCCTGCTCGGTGCACTCATCGGCGCGACGGGCGATCCTCACTGCGGCGGTGGAGACGCCCGCCCACCACCGCTCGACCTGTTGGACCAGTTCCTGGCCGCACTCGGTGGGGGTGACGAAGGACCGCCCGGCCACGATGTCAGCCACCGACCGGTCGCCGGTATGACCTATGCCCGTCCACACGGGAACCGGATGGGTGGCGACGGCGCGGGCCACCGGTTCGGTGTCGAAGGCGGCCAGGTCGGCCTTGGACCCGCCGCCACGCACCACGACGGTGATGTCGCAGCCGGCGTCGGCCATCGAGCTCAGGGCGCCGGCGATGGCAGCCGGGGCGCTCGGTCCCTGCACCTGCACCGGGGCGAGCAGCACGTGGAAGCCGAACCGAGACTGGTGTAGCTGCCCCAGGAAGTCGTTGCATCCCTCGGTGCGCGGGCTCGCCACCAGGCCGATGCGCAGCGGCACGTCGGCCACGGGCAGGGAGCTGTTGCGGGTGAGGAGGCCTTCGACTTCGAGCGCCCGGAGCAGAGCGGCGCGCTGGGCCGCCAGACGGCCGAGCAGGGCAGAGACGTCGATCTCGGTCGCCACGAAGTTGACCTGGGCCCGGGGGTCGTAGAACTCGAGCCGGCCCCTCAGCGTTACGACCGTGCCGGCCTCCAAGGTGATGCCCTGGTCGGACAACAACGCCTTCAGCGGTCCCCATGTGGTGCGCCAGCAGTTGACCTTGAGCACCGGCGCGTCACGGCCGCGCTGGACGTCGGGGTCGATCAAGTCGATGTAGCAATGACCGCTGCGATGGTCGGCGATCTGGTGGATCTCACCGCGCACCCATAGGCCCTGGCCCTTCGGGAAGGCTTCGGCTAGGGCGCTGTGGACCTGGGCGAACAGGTCCGCGATGGAGAGGGCTCCGGGCCGTTCGCCCTCGAAGAGCCCGGTCACCTGTGCGCCACGGCGTGCCACGGGCGACACCCTATCCAGGGGGGTGTTCGGCCTGGCAGACTGGGTGGCGACGGTGAGCCGGCCGGGTGGTCGCGGCTCGGGTCCGCCTCCGGGCGGGGACCGGGTCGAGGAAGGTCGGGGCTCCACAGGGCAGGGTGCTGGCTAGCGGCCAGTCGGGGCGACCCGAAGGACAGTGCAACAGAGAGCAGACCGCCGATGGTGGGCTCCGGCCCGCACAGGCAAGGGTGAAACGGTGCGGTAAGAGCGCACCAGCGGCCGAGGTGACTCGACCGGCTCGGTAAACCCCACCCGGAGCAAGGCGAAACGTGGGACATGAGCGGCCCGCTCGGTTTCCTAACAGGGAACCAGTCCCCAGGTACGCCGCACAGATGGATGGCCACCACGTCCCCGAAGGGGGACGGACAGAACCCCGCCTACAGGTCGGCTCACCGTCACCAGACCTGGGACAGGGCGCTAATATAGGCGCTGACCTGCACTTTTGGGCTATCAGTGACTGACCGCAGATGACCGTGGTTGACCCCGATTGTCCTCAGTGCTGAGGACTAATTGAGGACCGAGGGAGCCATGGCGAGCATCGACAAGCGCCGGGACGGGAAATACCGGGTTAGGTGGCGCGAGTATCCAGGGGGACCACAGAGGGCGCGACACTTCCAGCGCAAAGCCGAGGCCCAGCTCTTCGCGGATGGCGTGAGGGGCGACCTCGCCCGTGGTGTGTATATCGATCCTGGTGGCGGGAGAACCCTTTTCCGTGACTACGCCGAAATGTGGCGCGCAGCCCAGGTTCACGCCAACAGCACCGAATCCCAGGTCGAGACGTACCTACGGCTCCACGCGTATCCCATCCTCGGGAATCGTCCGCTCGGGGCGGTGCGCCGAACGGACGTTCAGGGATGGGTGAAGAGCCTCGACCAGAAACTGGCCCCCGGTTCGGTGGAACTCGCGTATCGGTGGGTCTCCACGATTTTCAAGGCAGCCGTAGACGACCGCCTTATTCCATCCTCACCATGTTCCGGCATCACGCTTCCGCGGCGAGACCATAACGAGGTGGTACCGCCAACCACCGAAGAAGTAATGGTCCTCGCCGACGCCGTTCCCGATCGCTACCGAGCATTGATCGTCCTCGCGGCCGGAACCGGGCTCCGGCAAGGCGAATGTTTTGGCTTGACCATCGATCGAATCGACCCCCCTGCCCAGGTGTCCCGAAAACGATCGGAACGGGTGTCCGGAATGGATGTCCGAAAACCATCGGAATCCGCAAATCCCACGAGGATCTTCATACTCCAGACAGGATCCGGGCGCAGCATGTCCTTAGAGGTGGCATCGCGACGAAACAGCGGACCTACGACGGAGGTCTCAATGTGGAGCCACTCGTCCCATCCGCACCAGGGTGGACAGCGTCAAAGGATTTGTCAGAGGGTGCACAGGCAATACACAGAGACCGCTCAAGGTTGCCGGCGAGGATGACATGATGCCGACCGCTCAGCAGGCCGCTCCGCCTGGTCGCGCTCTTCGCGCCGATCTGGCGCATGCGTCTTGGGCCAGGCCAGGGCGAGCGCCGATGCCTTGGGTCGCCGATGCGTGTGCCGCACTCGGTGGTCTCGGTTTTGGCGTCGTGTTGGCTTTGGTCATCACCGGGGAGACGCTCGGCTCCCTGGCTGCGCCGGGTGGACTGCTCATCGCGGGGGGCCGGCTGGCTGGATTCACCGGCGCCTACCTGATGTTGGTGATGGTTGTCCTCATCGCCCGCCTACCGTGGCTCGAGCGAGCTATCGGTCAGGATCGGCTCCTCCATTGGCACCGCCGGGTTGCACCGTGGGCGCTTGTGCTCATCACCGCCCATGTGATGCTCATCACTCTCGGCTATGCACGGCTGGCCAAGGTCGGAGCCCTTCGTCAACTCTGGCTCTTCGTCACCTCCTATCCGGATGTTCTCGCCGCGGCTGTTGGTTTTAGTCTGCTCATCATGGCTGGAGCCACCTCGATCAGGATCGCCCGCCGACACCTCAAGTACGAAACCTGGTGGGTTGTCCACCTTTACATGTACCTCGCCCTGGCGCTTGCCTTCGCCCACCAACTCGTCACCGGCGGATCTTTCATCGGTCATCCGCTCACCCGGGCGTTTTGGATGGCACTCTGGATTTCGACAGCTGGGCTCGTCATCGTGTTCAGAGTCGCTCAGCCGATTGGGCGGAGCCTTCGGCACCGGCTTCGGGTGGAGTCTGTTCACCAAGAGGCACCCGGAGTGTTCTCGGTCGTCTGCTCAGGCCGAAAACTCGATCGGCTGGCAGTCTCAGGCGGTCAATTCTTCCAGTGGCGCTTCTTCACGAAAGGCCTGTGGTGGCATGCCCACCCCTACTCGTTGTCAGCCCTACCGCGTCCGCCCTACATGCGGGTGACTGTTAAGGGCCTAGGCGACCAGAGCCAGGCCATTGCCCAACTGAAGCCTGGTACCAGCGTGGCGATCGAAGGGCCCTACGGAGTGTTTACACACTATGCGCGCTCTTCAGATCGCGTCGTGCTGATCGGAGCAGGGGTCGGTATTACACCACTGCGCGCTCTGCTAGAGGACCTACCAGAATCGACTGTGGTCACCGTCATTGTCAGGGCGTCGACTGCCGAGGACATCGTCCATCGTGATGAGGTTGCCGCTTTGGTGAGCCAGCGTGGCGGGCAGTTCCACGAGATCATTGGCTCGCGTCATAAGGTCCGGTTCGACTCCCGTGTCCTTCGACAACTTCTGCCTGATATCGCCAGCTGCGATATCTATGTGTGTGGACCGGAGGGCTTTAGCAAGGGCGTAATCGCCGCCGTCCAAAAACTCGGGGTGCACCGTAACCAAATCCACGAAGAAGCATTCGCTTTCTAGGCTACAGAAGGTCCAGCCGATGCGCATTCCCACACGGACGCGACAATGAGACGCACGCCGATCGTTCTAGCGGCCACCGCCGCTGGGCTTGCCGCTGTGTTGAGCTTCCACACGAAGTCTGCCCCCCTTACCCTTGGTACGGTGCCCGGTGCCTCAGCGACTCGCGGTTCTCCGACGACCGCTGGCACCTCGGGCCCACCAACACCTCCCGGCTCAACTGGCACCAGCTCCCCGCCAACATCGAACCCTCCCTCGAGCCCCTCGCCCAACCCTTCGACCACCGTCCCTTTGAGTACGCGGACTGTCACTGGCCCGCAGGTCGACTACCACTACGGAATCCTGTCCGTGTCGGTCACAGCGACGGGACACAAGATCACCAAAGTCGGTATTGCTTCGCTCGACGACGGCGGCAATTTCCGGTCCCAATCGATAGACCAGCAGTCGATCCCGATGCTCGAACAGCAAGCA